>NZ_JBSGVS010000087.1:0-30329 GCF_053608565.1 Streptomyces sp. NPDC055025 | reverse complement strand
GCCCGTACCGAAGCGTCTTCGGTACGGGCCGTCCACCTTCCGCGTGGGGCCGTGGGGCCGTGGGCGGGGGCCGTGTCGTCTACGGCCGCCTGTCGTCCTGCCGGGGTCCGTCGGCCTCGGCCGGGGCCGTCCGGACGGGCCCGGGGGCGTCGTCGTTCCGCAGCGCACTCCGTACCCGCCGCAGGACCGACCGTTCCCGGCGCGGGCTGCGGCCCCGTACCCGCACGTCGTCCATCACGTCGTACCGCTTCACATACGCGCCGAGGAACGCCTGCAACGTGGCGACCGCCGGAATCGCGATCAGCGCGCCGACCGCGCCCAGCAGCGCCGTACCCGCGACGACCGAGCCGAAGGCCACCGCGGGGTGGATGTCGACGGTCCTGGCCGTGAGCTTCGGCTGGAGCATGTAGTTCTCGAACTGCTGGTAGATCACCACGAATCCGAGCACCCAGAGCGCGTACCACGGGTCGAGGGTGAAGGCGATCAGCATCGGCAGCGCGCCCGCCAGATACGTACCGATGGTCGGGATGAACTGGGAGACCAGCCCCACCCAGATGGCGAGCGCCGGCGCGTACGGCACGCCCAGGATCTCCAGCAGGACGTAGTGCGCGACTCCGGAGATCAGCGCCATCAGTCCGCGCGAGTAGAGATAGCCGCCGGTCTTGTCGACCGCGATCTCCCAGGCGCGCAGCACCTCCGCCTGCTTGGCGGGCGGGAGTACGGAGCAGAGCGCGCGCCGCAGCCGGGGCCCGTCGGCCGCGAAGTAGAACGAGAACAGGAAGATCGTGAGCAGCCGGAACAGCCCGCCGAGCACGGTGGTCGAGATGTCGAGGACACCGGTCGCGCTGTTCTCCACATACCTCTGGAGCCAGTCGGAGTGCAGCAGGCTGTCCTGGACCGCGACCCGGGACAGCTCCGTGCGGAAGGTGTCGTTGAGCCAGTTGATCACCGAGTCGAGGTACTGGGGGAAGGATTCGACCATGTCGATGATCTGGCTCGCCAGGATCGAGCCGAGCATCACCACAAAGCCGACGCACGCGGCCAGTACCCCGAAGAAGACCAGAAACGTGGCGAGTCCACGCCGCATACCGCGCGCCGCCATCCGGCTCACCGCCGGCTCGACCGCCAGCGCCAGGAAGAAGGCGATCAGCACATTGATCAGCAGTCCGATGAGCTGATGGAACGCCCAGCTTCCGAGCTGGAAGCAGGCGACGAGCGCCAGCGCGAGGATCATGGCGCGTGGCAGCCAGCGCGGCATGGGGACCTGACCGCCGGTCCTGGCACCCGCCCCGGCCCTGCTCCCCCCGCTTCCCGACCCTCCCGACCCGGCTCCGGCAGCGGTGCCTGCGCCGGTCTCGGAGGCAGGGGCGGGTCGCGCGTCCACCGGAATCTCCGCGGGCGCGTCCGTCAGCACGTCCGTCGTCATGTCCCCGGGCGCGAGGGCGGGGGCCGGCGCGGGGGCGGGGGCGTCCACGGGAGCGCTCGGTGAGGGAATCGGCGGAGCGTCGGGCGGTCGCACATCCGCCGCGTCCGGTGCGGTGTCGTCGGTCTCGTCAGTCGGTGCCACTGGGCCAGTGTGGCCCACCGCCGAGGGGTCCTGCCCCCGGTCAGGGCCCTCTCCGGCCACCGGCGCGCCCGTCACCGCTTCTCCGGCGGAACGCCCACGGCGGCGCAGACCGCCCGCCAGACATCCTTCGCCTCCCAGCCCGCGTCGAGCGCCTCAACCACCGTACGGCCGCCCAGTTCGGCCATCACATGGTCCCGGGCGAAGGAGTCGGCGTAGACCGCGCCGAAGTGGTCCGCCATCCGCTCCCAGAAAATCGTCAACCGCATGGGACCAGTATCGCGCCCCTGGGAGTGCGGCCGAGCTGGTCTCCCTGCCCTCGGGCACCTTCCGCCCTACGACCGGAGCATGGCCGACACGACCGGAGCATGGCCGGCACACGGCAACGACCGCGCCCCTCCATACGGCGCACGCGCCGCGCGGACCGGCCACCGGCCACCGGTCCCTGGCCGTCAGCCGCCCATCGCCCGTACCCCCGCCGTGACGGCCACCGCCGCCGCGATGACCACCAGGAACGGGGCGCGCAGGACCAGTGCGAGCGCTGCCGCCGCGAGCCCCGCGCCCCGGGCGTCCAGGACGAGCGCGCTGTTCGCGCTGAAGGTCTGCTGCGCGGTGAGCGCGGCGAGCAGACCGACGGGCAGCAGCGCCGCCAGCCGCTGGACGAGGGGACGTTCCAGCAGGCCGACGGGGACCAGCAACCCGAGCAGCTTGACGAGATAGCAGCCGAGGGCGGTCACACCGATCGCGATCCAGACGTTCAACGGTCCGCTCCCTTCCGGCGGGGCTCACCGGTAGGACCCGCCGGTCCGGTCCGACGGGTCCTACCGGTCCGGCGGGCGGCGAGCCGTCGTCCTTCGAGCCAGAGGACGGCGGGTGCGGCCAGGGCCGCGACGAGCACCGGGACCCCCGCGGGCAGCACCGGCAGGAAGCCCAGCGCCAGGACGACGGCGAGGCCCGCGACCATCCGCTCGGTGGTGGTACGGAGCATGGGCGCGAGCAGCGCGAGAAAGACGGCGGGGCCCGCCGCGTCCAGTCCCCACGCGGCGGTGTCGCCCAGGGCTTCCGCGCCCAGGGCCCCGGCCAGGGTGGTGAGATTCCACAGCAGATAGAGCGACAGCCCTGTCACCGTGAAGCCGATCCTCGCGCCACGCCGTGTCGGCTGGGCGAGGGCGACAGCCGTGGTCTCGTCGATCACCCATTGGGCGGCCAGCGGCCGTACGGGCCCCGGCAGCCGCAGCAACTGCGAGAGCCGGAGCCCGTAGAAGGCGTTGCGCACCCCCAGAAAGAACGCGCCCGCCGCCGCGGTGAGCGGATTGCCACCCGCCGCGAGAGCCCCGACCAGGGCGAACTGCGAGGCGCCAGTGAAGACCAGCAGACTCAGCGCGCAGGTCTGGAGGACGGAGAGCCCCGCGCCCGCCGAGGTGACGCCGAAGGCGAAGCCGGAGAGTCCCACGGCGACACCCACGCCGAGGGCATCGCGTACGACGGCCGAGTCGGCCTTGGGTTCGGGCCCGGGTTCGAGCCCGGGAGCGGGCACGGGAGCGGGTGCCGGAACGGGGGTCTGCCGCGCGGTGGTCGCCGCCGCGCTGTCTGCCAAGCCGTCCGCCGGTATGCCGGCCGGTATGTCCGCGGAGGCGGACGCTGTCTGTTCTGCCACGCCGAGGACGCTACGGCGCCCGGTCCTGCTCGGTCTTGTACGTTCTTGCGCCCCCGGCCGCCTTGATCGTGGTCTCCCCGGACCTCCTGGCCGCCCTGGCCCCGGCCGGCAGCCAGCCCTCCTTACGGGCCAGACGGCGGGCCGTACGGACGAGAGCGGCCGCCGTCGGCGGCGCGTCACGCGCCCAGGCCACCTGGAGATCGATGGTCGGCAGTTCGTCCAGCAGGGTCACGCCGACCATGGTCGCGGGGAGGTGCGGGCGCAGCGAGGCGGGAAGGATCATGAAGTCCCCTCCGCTCAGGGCCGATCCGAGGGTGCGCAGTCCGGGCAGCCGGTTCTCCCACACCTCGAAGGACTCGCCCGAGACACCCAGCGCGGCGAGCACCCCGTCGTGATAGCGCGGTGCGACGGCCCTCGGGAAGAACCGCAGGATGTGGCCGCGCAGCTCCCGCAGGGCCAGCGTGTCCCGCCCCGCCAGCGAAGGACGTCACGGACAGCGCACCGCACCACGCCGGCGATCGCCCGCCCACCACGGACCTTCCGCCGCCCACCCGGCGTACGGTCGTCTCGGCGGGAGCCGCCAGCGCGGCGGCGTTCCTGTCCCCAGGCGTGCTGTCCGGACCCGCCGCGGCCTCCAGCGCTCCCGCGGATCTGATCCTCAAGACCGTTCCCGGCACCGGAGAGCGGCTCCCCGCCATCGGTCTCGGCTCCTTCATGACCTTCGACGCGCCGACGGGACGCCCCTCCCGCGCGGTCCTGGACGTGGTCCGCGAGCACTGGTCGGGCGGCGGCCGCGTGTTCGACTGCTCACCGCTGTACGGATCGGCCGAGGCCGTACTGGGCGCCGCCACCGCGTCGCTCGGCATCAGCGACCGGATCTTCGTCACCGACAAGGTGTGGTCGACCGGTGGGCATCTCTGGGACACCTCGCACGCGGCGGCCGGTCTGCGGCGCTCCCTGAAGCGGCTGCGGCGGAGGCGGCCGATCGATGTGGTGCAGATCCACAGTCTGGTCAATGTCGATGTGATGGTGCCTCTGCTGCACGCGCTGAAGAAAGAGGGACAGATACGGCAGCTCGGTGTCTCGCACCACGACCCGGCGTACTTCCCTGTGGTGGCCGGCTGGGTGGAGCGGGGCGACCTGGACTTCGTACAGGTCCACTACTCGATCCACACACGGGCGGCGGAGGACAGTGTGCTGAGGGCGGCCGCGGACCGGGGCGTCGCCGTTCTGGTGAACATGCCCCTGGAGAAGGCCCGGCTGCACCAGGCGGTGGAGGGGCGGCGCCTGCCGCGGTTCGCCGCCGAGTTCGGCATCGAGACCTGGTCGGCGTTCTTTCTGAAGTGGGTCATCTCGCACCCCGCCGTGACCGTGGCACTGCCCGCCACCTCGCGGCCCGAGCATGTGGCGGAGAACGTCGCGGCCATGCGCGGTCCGCTGCCCGACCCCGACACGCGGGAGCGGATGGTGCGCCATATGGAGACGATCCCCGCGTTCCACCGGATCGGCTCGATGCCGTGGTATCCCGGCAAGAGCTATCCGGGACTGGTCTCCTCGGCGCAGGAGTCACTGCGGGCGCGCAGCCCCTGGTGGGCCTAGGGCCTCTCGTTTGGGGCCCCGCGGTCCACGCCACCCCCGCGTTCCCGGCTCCCGCGTTCCCCGCCCCCGCGTTCACGTTCCCCGCCCCCGCGTTCTCTGCGGTACGCACCGGGCGGCACGCCCACGATCCGGGTGAAGTGCCGGTGGAGATGCGACTGGTCGGTGAAGCCGACAGCCACGGCCGCCTCCGCCGGTGCCGTACCGGCGTCCAGCATCCGGCGGGCACGCCGTACCCGCGCGTCCGTGAGCCAGGTGTGCGGGGGCAGGCCGAAGGTGTCCTTGAAGGCCCGCAGCAGTGCGAAGGGGCTGGTGCCGAGATCGGCCGCGAGCCGCTCCAGGGACGGCGGGTCGGCCATCCGTTCCTCCAGTACGGCACGCGCGCGTGCCGCGATTTTCGCCCCGGCCCCGCGTATCGCGCGCTGCGGGAGGACACCGCCGTTCAGCCGGAGCAGTCTGGTCACCGCGACCCTCAGCAGGGTGTCGGCGGCCAGCGCGTTCCCCTCGTCGGCCGCGCGCAGCACCTGGTGGACGAGGCGCGCGGCGTACGGGTCGTCCACCACGGGGGCCGTGAAGCCGGGGGTGCCCCGGATCTCGGTGGTCTCCGCGGCGATCGAGGCGACGACGTCGGCTGCCGGATAGACGGCTCCGTACCGCCAGCCCTCCGGGCCCTGGGCATGACCGGTGTGCGGGGCCTCCGGGTTGATCAGCGCCAGCGCGCCGGGACCCGCGTACCGATCGGCACCGCCGTGGTGGAAGACCTCGACACCTTCCGCGATCGCGGCGATGACGAACGTCTCATGGGTGTGCCGCACGAAGGTCTTGTCGACGTAGCTCGCACGCAGGAGATCGACACCGGGCAGATCGGGGTAGTGCCAGTGCCGTGCCTGCTCCCGTGTCGCCATCCTCCCATTCTGCGGGGCTCACCCGGGGTCCCGCACCGCCCGGCCGCGAGTCCCCGCTTCGACGCCCACAGCGACACGCCGCCCACGGCGCCCGCATCTCCGCCCACGGTGCCCCGACCTCCGCACCTGGTCCGTTTCCCCAGGTCGGGGCGATTGTCAGTGGGTGGGTGCACGATGGGGGACATGGCAAGCCCCGCGCTCGACTCCTTCTCCCCCGCGACCCGCGGCTGGTTCACGGGGGCCTTCTCCGCGTCCACCGCGGCTCAGGAGGGGGCCTGGCGTGCCATCGAGCAGGGTTCGGACGTGCTGGTCGTGGCCCCGACCGGCTCCGGCAAGACGCTCGCCGCCTTCCTCGCCGCGCTGGACCGGCTGGCCTCCGTCCCTCCACCCGCCGAGGCCCGGAAGCGCTGCCGGGTGCTGTACGTGTCACCGCTGAAGGCGCTCGCCGTCGATGTGGAGCGCAATCTGCGCAGCCCGCTCACGGGGATCCGGCAGGAGTCCGTACGGCGCGGGCTGCCGGAGCCGGAGGTGCGGGTCGGTATCCGTTCGGGTGACACCCCGGCCGCGGAGCGCCGCGCGATGGCCACGAAGCCGCCGGACATCCTGATCACCACGCCCGAGTCGCTGTTCCTGATGCTCACGTCCTCGGCGCGGGACGCCCTCGCCGGGATCGAGACGGTGATCGTGGACGAGGTGCATGCCGTCGCCGGGACGAAGCGGGGCGCCCATCTCGCCCTGTCCCTGGAGCGGCTCGACGAGCTGCTGCCCCGTCCGGCGCGCAGGATCGGGCTGTCGGCGACGGTGCGTCCGGTGGAGGAGGTCGCCCGCTATCTGTCGCCGCAGCGGCGGGTGGAGATCGTCCAGCCGCCCTCCGGCAAGGAGTTCGACCTCTCCGTCGTCGTCCCGGTCGAGGATCTGGGCGAGCTGGGCGGCTCCCCCGCGTCGGAGACGGACGGCGCGGAGAGACCGTCGATCTGGCCGCATGTGGAGGAGCGGATCGCCGATCTCATCCAGGCCCACCGCTCCACGATCGTCTTCGCCAACTCCCGTCGGCTGGCCGAGCGTCTGTGCAACCGGCTCAACGAGATCGCGTACGAACGGGCCACGGGGACGGTGCTCGACGGTGACGGCGACGGCCCCGGCGCGCCGCTGCCGGAGGCGCACTCCCCGGCCCAGGTCATGGCCCAGTCGGGCGCGGCCAGGGGCGCGCCCGCCCTGCTCGCCCGCGCCCACCACGGCTCGGTCTCCAAGGAGCAGCGCGCCCAGGTCGAGGAGGACCTCAAGGCGGGCCGGCTGCCCGCCGTGGTCGCCACGTCCAGTCTGGAGCTGGGCATCGACATGGGCGCGGTGGATCTGGTCGTCCAGGTCGAGTCGCCGCCCTCGGTCGCCTCCGGGCTCCAGCGGGTCGGCCGCGCGGGCCATCAGGTGGGCGCGGTCTCCACAGGTGTCGTCTTCCCCAAGTACCGCGGCGATCTGGTGCAGGCGGCCGTGGTCACGGAGCGGATGCGCGGCGGGGCCATCGAGGCGTTGCGCGTCCCGGCCAATCCACTGGATGTGCTGGCCCAGCAGCTGGTCGCCATGGTCGCCCTGGACACCAGACAGGCCGACGACCTGCTGGCCCTCGCCCGCCGCGCCGCGCCGTTCGCCTCCCTGCCCGAGTCGGCGTTCACGGCCGTCCTCGACATGCTCGCCGGGCGCTATCCCTCGGACGCCTTCGCGGAGCTGCGTCCGCGTGTGGTGTGGGACCGCGTCGCCGGTACGGTCACGGGCCGCCCGGGTGCCCAGCGTCTCGCCGTCACCTCGGGGGGCACCATCCCGGACCGCGGGCTGTTCGGTGTGTTCCTCGCCGGGGCCGACCCCAAGAAGGGCGGCGGTCGGGTCGGTGAGCTGGACGAGGAGATGGTGTACGAGTCCCGGGTGGGCGATGTCTTCACCCTCGGCACGACCTCGTGGCGGATCGAGGACATCACCCGTGACCGGGTCCTGGTCACCCCCGCCCCCGGCACCCCGGGCCGGCTGCCCTTCTGGAAGGGCGACCAGCTCGGGCGACCGCTGGAGCTGGGCCGCGCGGTCGGCGCGTTCCTGCGCGAGGTCGGCTCCCTCTCCGAGGAGGACGCGAGGCTTCGGCTGCTGACGGCGGGGCTGGACGCCTGGGCGGCCGGCAATGTGCTGTCGTATCTGGACGAGCAGCGCCGGGCCTGCGGTCATGTCCCCGACGACCGGACGATCCTGGTCGAGCGGTTCCGTGACGAGCTGGGTGACTGGCGCGTGGTGATCCACTCGCCGTTCGGAGCCCAGGTGCACGCTCCATGGGCACTGGCGCTGGGTGCCAGGCTCTCCGAGCGGTACGGAATGGACGCGCAGGTCATGCACGCCGACGACGGGATCGTGCTGCGCCTCCCCGACGCCGATCTGCTGGGCATGGATCTGCTGGACGGCGGGCCGGACCAGCTCGGCACGGCCTTCGACGGCGCGCAGGCGCCGGTCGGAGCCTCGGACGTCACCTTCGACGCGGGCGAGATCCGGGGGATCGTCACCGACCAGGTGGGCGGCTCCGCGCTCTTCGCCTCCCGGTTCCGGGAGTGCGCGGCACGGGCACTGCTGCTTCCGCGCCGCAGCCCCGGCAAGCGCACCCCTCTCTGGCAGCAGCGCCAGCGCGCGGCGCAACTCCTCCAGGTGGCGAGCGAGTTCGGCTCGTTCCCGATCGTGCTGGAGGCGGTGCGGGAGTGCCTCCAGGATGTCTTCGACGTCCCCGGTCTGACGGAGCTGATGGGCGACATCGAGTCCCGCCGGATCCGGCTGATCGAGGTCACCACCCCCGAGCCCTCCCCCTTCGCCCGTTCCCTGCTCTTCGGCTATGTCGCCCAGTTCCTCTACGAAGGGGACTCGCCGCTCGCGGAGCGGCGGGCCGCCGCGCTGTCCCTGGACTCCCGGCTGCTCGCCGAACTGCTGGGCCAGGCCGAGCTGCGCGAGCTGCTCGACCCGGATGTGCTCACGGAGCTGGAGCGCGAGCTCCAGTGGCTCACGGAGGACCGGCGGATCAAGGACATCGAGGGTGTCGCCGACGCGCTGCGGGTCCTCGGACCGCTCACCGACGCGGAGTTGGCCGCGCGCGGGGCGGAGCCCGCGTGGCCGGGGGAACTGGCCGGGACCCGCCGCGCCATCAAGGTCAGGATCGGCGGAGCCGACCACTGGGCGGCCGTCGAGGACGCGGGACGGCTGCGGGACGCCCTGGGCACGGCCCTGCCGGTCGGTGTCCCCGAGGCGTTCACCGAGCCGGTCAAGGACCCGCTGGGTGATCTCCTCTCCCGCTATGCCCGTACGCACGGCCCGTTCACCTCGAACATGGCCGCAGAGCGCTTCGGCCTCGGCACGGCGGTCACGGACGGCGCGCTCCAGCGTCTGGCCGCGAATTCCCGGGTCGTCCAGGGCGAGTTCCATCCCTCCGGCATCGGTCAGGAGTGGTGCGACGCCACGGTGCTGCGCCGGCTGCGCCGCCGCTCCCTGGCCGCGCTGCGCCAGGAGCTGGAGCCGGTGGCGCCCGCCGCGCTCGCCACATTCCTGCCGCAGTGGCAGCATCTGCACGCCAGCAGTCTGCGCGGCATCGACGGACTCGCCCGCGCCGTCGAGCAGTTGCAGGGAGCGTCCGTCCCGGCGTCGGCACTGGAGAAGCTCGTCCTGCCCTCCAGGATCTCCGGCTACACCCCGGGGCTGCTGGACGAACTGACCACCACCGGCGAGGTTCTGTGGGCCGGGGCGGGCGCTCTCCCCGGCAAGGACGGGTGGGTCTCGCTCTATCTCGCCGACGCCGCGCCGCTGCTGCTGCCTCCCCCGCATCCGCTGGAGCTGACCGCCCTCCATGAATCGGTCCTGACCACGCTGTCGGGCGGATACGGCCTGTTCTTCCGGCAGATCGCCGACCAGATCCGTGCGACCACCCACCCGGACACGACCGATCCCCAACTCGCGGACGCCCTCTGGGATCTGGCCTGGTCGGGGCGGCTCACCAATGACACCCTGGCCCCGCTGCGCTCCCTGCTCGGCTCGGGACGGACCGCGGGCTCCACGGCCCACCGCGCGCGGCGCCCGGTGCCACGCGGCCGGTACGGCACGCTCACGGCCGCGGCCAGACCCGCGTCCCGTACGGGCCCGCCGACGGTGAGCGGACGCTGGTCACTGCTCCCCGCCCAGGAACCGGACCCCACACATCGCGCCCATGCCCTGGCCCGTACGCTGCTCGACCGCCATGGCGTGGTGACCAGGGGCGCCGTGGCGGCCGAGGGGGTGGAAGGCGGCTTCTCCGCCGTCTATCGCGTGCTGTCCGCCTTCGAGGACAGCGGACAGGCCCGTCGCGGCTATGTCGTCGAGGGCCTGGGAGCGGCCCAGTTCGCGATGGACGGCGCGGTCGACCGGCTGCGCGCGGCGGCGACGGCCCGTGACCGCGCCGAGGCACATCCCTCGCCCCGCGCCGTGGTCCTGGCCGCCTCCGACCCCGCCAATGCCTACGGCGCCGCGCTCCCCTGGCCCGAGCCACCGGACGGCGCCGGTCACAAACCGGGCCGGAAGGCCGGCTCCCTGGTCGTCCTCGTCGACGGCGAGCTGACGCTGTACATGGAGCGCGGCGGCAAGACACTGCTGGCCTGGCCCGTGGATCCCGACGACCCCGCTCTCCGGGCCGCCGCCGAAGCGCTGGCGGGCGCGGCACGGGCGGGCACCCTCGGTACGGTCACGGTGGAGCGGACCAATGGCGCCCCCGCGCTGACCTCACCCTTGGGCCGCGCCCTGGAAGCGACGGGTTTCCACGCCACCCCCAGGGGCCTGCGTCTGCGCGCCTGAGACACTCCCGCCCGGTCCGGCCAGAGCCTCCGGCCCACCGCGGTGACACACCCCGCCATCACCCGGCCCCATCCGTACCGCGCGCCATACCGCGCGCCCGTACCACGCCGATGGCTCCCCGCCCCGTCGCGTCGCGCATCATGGAAGACATGCCCGAAGGAGACACCGTCTGGCAGACCGCCCGACGTCTGCACATCGCGCTCGCCGGCCGGCCACTCGTCCGGTCCGATCTCCGGGTGCCCAGATTCGCGACCGCGGATCTCACCGGGCGGACCGTCCTGGACGTCACCCCACGGGGAAAGCATCTCCTCACCCGTATCGAGGGCGGGCTCACCCTCCACTCCCATCTGGGCATGGAGGGCGCCTGGAAGGTGTACGGCCCCGGCGAACGCTGGCGCGGCGGCCCCGCACACCAGATCCGGGCGATCCTCGGCGCCACGGAACGGACCGCGGTCGGCTACCGGCTCCCGGTCCTGGAGCTCCTGCGTACCCGCGAGGAGGAGAGGGCGGTCGGCCATCTCGGCCCCGATCTGCTCGGACCCGACTGGGATCCCGCCACCGCGCTGCGCAATCTCCTCGCCGACCCCGCCCGTCCGGTCGGCGAGGCGCTGCTCGACCAGCGCAATCTCGCCGGGGTCGGCAACATCTTCAAGTCCGAGACCTGTTTCCTGGTCCGCGCGACCCCCTGGCTCCCCGTCGGGCAAGTCCCGTCCCCCGAGCGTCTGGTGACAGCGGCGAAGAGGCTGCTCGAAGCCAACCGGAACCGTCCGGGCGGCAGTCGACGGCTCTCGGTGTACGGCCGCGCGGGCCGGCCCTGTCCCCGCTGCGGCGCTCTCATCCGTACGGCCGACCAGGACGACCGCCCCGCCTACTGGTGCCCTGTGTGTCAGTCGGGACCGACGAGTTGACGATGCGTCAACATCTTTCGCCGCACGGACCGTTGCCGTGGCCCCGACAACCGCCTCTCCTCGACCGCCCTTCCCGTCAGCTCAACTGCCGTTCCCGTCGGCCGCGATGGCGCCGGAACGGCCGGAAGCCTCGTCCCGTCGCCGACCGTCGAGCCGACCGCGGTCCGGGCGACGCTTGTCCGGTCGACGGCGCCGCGCGGCCGTGACATGGACAGGGAGCAGACTCAGTCCCCAACTGCCCGCCGCCACCGCTCCCTCCACCAGACCGCTGTGCTCGGGCACCAGCGCGAGCCGCAGCACGGCCCACCACCACAACCCGCCGAGGGCGAGCGCCGGCAAAAGGACCCACCGCCTCGCCATGGCTGCCTCCTCCGGCCGACGCTCAGGCCTGTCGTTCGGTTCTTGCCGGGCTTCACGCCCGCGATGACATCAGCCGCAGCCGCGACGGGCCGCCCCTCGCCGAGGGTGTCCGTCGCGCGCCCCGCGCGTGGACCCCGCGATCCGGTCCGATCCGATCCGGTCCGGTCCGGTCCGGTCCAAATGAAAGACCCTAGACCTGAAGGAACAACCGCCGCGAGAGCGCATCGGATGCACACCCCGGCGCACGCAGACCTCACACAAGACCGGCTCCGGGGCCTTGACCGGCTCCACAGGCTCCCGGGCCGCTCCGCATGACCCCGGGCCCATGACCCCGAGCCAGAGAAGACCGATTCCGGGGAGACCGATTCCGGGGAGACCCGTTCCGCGGGCCCCGTCAGACATTCTCCGCCTGGAACATCCAGGCGTGCTTCTCGAGATCCGCGGCCACCTGGATCAGTATGTCCTGGGTCACCGGGTCCGGATCGGCCGTCGCCTCGATACGCTCACGCATCCGCGTGATCACCGATCCCAGCCCGTCGATCATGAGCTGTACCGCGTCCCCGTCCTTGATCCAGCCGTTGGGCACCGGGACGAACGCACTCGTCGCCGCGACCGTCGCGGCCCTTCCGTCCGGTGTCACCCCGATCGCGGAGGCCCTTTCCGCAACGGTGTCCGAGTGCTTCCGGGCCGTGGACACGACCTCGTCGAGTTGGAGATGTACGGAGCGGAAGCGCGGCCCGACGATGTTCCAGTGCACCTGCTTGGCCACCAGCGCCGTGTCCACCAGATCCACGAGCGCGCCCTGCAACGTCTCGCCGACCAGCTTCAGATCCGCCTCGGACAGGGGACTCTTCACGACAGACATGCGTGCCCTCCAGTTCCATTCGCCCGGTTCCCGTCACGGTTTCCATCCACCCTTGTTCCCGCAAAGGCACTTTCCACCATGGCACATATGACGCAAAACGGTCATTCCGCAAACGGCAGAAGCCCCGGCCGGTCCTCAGGACCGATCGGGGCTTCCGCAAGCGCTGTGCAGCCGACGTCATGTGAACGACATCATCTGACCAACTCTGGGTAACGAGCTCTGTGCAACGCTACGAAACACTCACCGTCAGGCGGCGACGACGTCCACCGCCTCCGTAGGCGCCTTGATCGTCACCCGCTCCGTCGGCACTCCCGCCACCGACGTCACGGAGACGGAATTGAGCATTGGGCGTACTGGCGCGGGCACCGGCTCATTGGCCGCCGCCGACGCCGCCAGCTCGGCCAGCGACAGTTCGTCGCTCACTTCCCGCATGAGCTCTGACATCCGTACGTCAAGCGCGTCGCAGATCGCGGAGAGCAGTTCGGAGGATGCCTCCTTCTGCCCCCGCTCCACCTCGGAGAGATAGCCGAGCGAGACTCGGGCGGACGAGGAGACTTCGCGCAGAGTACGGCCCTGGCGTTGGCGCTGCCGACGCAGCACGTCACCAAGCAGGCGACGGAGCAGAATCATCGGTGGCTCCCTCCTCGGACCGCGTAGCCGCATCCTTCACGCCCCACCGTACCGCCTCGCGCCGCGGCCGTGCGGGGAGCGATGTCGTGTTCACTCAGGGCTGCAAACATCAATTCCCCCCGTTCTGTTCCGTATCCTGTGCCCGCCCGTTCCATGAGAGTTCGCTGAGGAGCAGCGCGAGCACGCTGCGTACACTCTCCTTACGGATGTCCGCACGGTCGCCGTTCAACCGCAAAGCGGTCACTTTCCCCGCGCCTTCCGGTCCCACGACGGCGACGTAGACCGTTCCGACGGGCTGTCCGTCCTGTGGATCGGGGCCCGCGACACCGGTGGTCGCCGCACCCCACCCGGCGCCCAGCACCCGCCGCGCTCCGGCCGCCATCTGACGCGCGACCTCGGGGTCGACCGCACCGCGCTCCTCCAGCAGGACCCCGTCGACACCCAGGACGTCCCGCTTGAGGGCTGTCGCGTACGCCGTGACGGACCCGCGGAAGGTCCGGGAGGCGCCGGGGACCGAAGTCAGCTCCGCGGCCACCAGACCGCCGGTGAGGGATTCCGCGACCGCCAGCGTCCCGCCGGTCTTCTCCAGGGCCGCCAGCACCCGTGCGGCGTACTCCCGCGAGGACGCGCTGCGGGCTCCTGTCCCGGTCGGCCCTGCGGTCACCGCGCGGACTCCCCCTCGCCGGACGCGCCGGCCGTTCCTGGCGCACCGGTCCCGTCCGGCACACCGGTCCCGCCCGGCTCCGCAGGAGGCGCCACGGATCCGCCGGTCGCCCCTGGTCCCGCCGGCGCCCCGGGCCGGGCCGCCGCGCGCTCCGCCGCGAGCCCCTGCCGCCGCAGCACGACCGCCTGCCGCACATAGTCCAGCCCGGTGACCACCGTCAGCACGACGGCCACCGCCATCACCCAGAAGCGGAGCGTGGCCAGCGGCCCGGTCAGCGCCAGGACATACATCCCCGCCGCCGTGCCCTGGGCCAGGGTCTTCATCTTGCCGCCCCGGCTGGCCGGGATGACCCCGTGTCTGATCACCCAGAACCGCATCAGCGTGATGCCGAGTTCACGGAAAAGAATGACCCCCGTGACCCACCACGGCAGATCACCGAGCGCGGAGAGACAGACCAGCGCCGCTCCCATGATCGCCTTGTCCGCGATCGGGTCGGCGATCTTCCCGAAGTCGGTGACCAGGTTGTACGTACGGGCGAGATGGCCGTCGAAGATGTCCGTGATCATGGCGACGGCGAAGGCGGCCCATGCCCAGGCACGCCAGACGGGGTCGTAGCCGCCTTCCTGGAGCAGCAGCATCACAAAGGCGGGCACCAGCACCAGCCGCACCATCGTGAGGATATTGGCGATGTTCCACAGACTTGCCTGATCGACCACCACCGCCACCCGCTTTCCGCCGGGCGCCGGCTTCGCGCCGGTACCCCCGGCCGCGGACGCCGGGACTCCGGTCATCTGGCCGCCTCCTCGCCCGGAGTCCTCGCACCGTCCCGCGAAAGCCCCTGAAGCCCCGGGAGTCCCTGGAGCTCGTAGCACTCGGCCACGAGGTCCACGCCCTGGGTGCCGATCACCTTCGCCTCGACCAGAAGGCCGGGACGCAGGCCCTCGCCCGAAGTGAAGATCACCTGGCCGTCGGTCTCGGGCGCCTGGTGCGCCGCGCGGCCGACCGCCGCCTCCCCGTAGCCGCCTTCCTCGCCGTCCGTCTCCCCGCCGACCGATTCGACGAGCACCTGAAGGCTCTCGCCGAGCCGCTCCTCGGCCCGCTGCGCGGTCAGTTCCTCCGCCAGCCGCGACAGATGGTCCAGCCGCTCGGCGACGACGTCCGGGTCCAGCTTGTTCTCGTACGTCGCCGCCTCGGTGCCGTCCTCGTCCGAATACCCGAAGACCCCGACGGCGTCGAGCCGCGCACCCGTGAGGAAACGCTCCAGCTCCGCGAAGTCCGCCTCGGTCTCGCCGGGGAAGCCGACGATGAAGTTGGAGCGCACTCCGGCCTGCGGCGCCTTGCCGCGGATGGTCTCCAGAAGCTCCAGGAAGCGGTCGGTGTCCCCGAAGCGCCGCATCGCGCGCAGCACGTCGGGCGCCGAGTGCTGGAAGGAGAGATCGAAGTACGGCGCGACCTTGGGCGTGGATGTCAGTACGTCGATCAGCCCCGGCCGCATCTCGGCGGGCTGGAGGTAACTGACCCGTACCCGCTCGATCCCGTCGACCGCCGCCAGTTCCGGCAGCAGGGTCTCCAGCAGCCGGATGTCGCCGAGGTCCTTGCCGTACGAGGTGTTGTTCTCGGAGACGAGCATGACCTCCTTGACGCCCTGCTCGGCCAGCCAGCGCGTCTCGCCCAGCACATCGGAGGGGCGCCGGGAGACGAAGGATCCGCGGAACGACGGAATGGCGCAGAAGGAGCAGCGCCGGTCACAGCCGGAGGCCAGCTTGACGGAGGCGACGGGGCTGCGGTCGAGGCGCCGCCGCAGCGGCGCCCGTGGCCCGGAGGCCGGAGCGAGCCCCTCGGGCAGATCCTCGGGGGCCGGGACCACCCCGGCCGCCGTCTGCCCGTGACCGGGCAGCGCGACCTCGGTGCCCTGGCGGTCGACCGGGCTGAGCGGCAGCAGCTTGCGCCGGTCACGGGGCGTGTGCGAGGCATGCACGCCGCCGCTCAGGATGGTCTGGAGCCGGTCGGAGATGTCGGCGTAGTCGTCGAAACCGAGGACACCGTCGGCCTCCGGCAGGGCCTCGGCGAGTTCCTTGCCGTACCGCTCGGCCATGCAGCCGACGGCGACGACGGCCTGGGTCCTGCCCTGATCCTTGAGATCGTTGGCTTCCAGCAGGGCGTCGACGGAGTCCTTCTTCGCGGCCTCGACGAATCCGCAGGTGTTGACGACGGCGACATCCGCGTCCGAGGCGTCCTGGACGAGCTCCCAGCCATCCGCTGCCAAGCGGCCTGCGAGCTCCTCCGAGTCCACCTCGTTACGGGCGCAGCCGAGTGTGACAAGGGCGACGGTACGGCGTTCGGGCATGGGCTCAAGACTACTTTGTCCTGGCCCTGCCCCTGGCGTGCAGGGTTGCTCAGCCGTCTTCGGGGTCGCCCTGCGTGTACGAGAGTCGCTCGACCTGTCCCGGCTCGAACTCGTCCTCGACCTTCTTGCCGTTCACGAACAGCTCGATCGCACCGGCGTTCCCGAGGATGAGATCGATCTGCTCGTCGTCCTGGAAGGTCTTGGAGTCACCCTTGTTGAGTGTTCCGTCGAACAGCAGCTTGCCGTCGTGCGCCTTGGCCGAGATCCAGCTCTTGTCGTCTATGACCGACAGTCGCACCGTGACCTTGTCGAGCGGCGCCGCCGCGATGGCGCTGTCCGACGGTTCGGGCTTGGGGGCCGGCTTGGTGGCGGTGGGTTTGACACCGCTCTTCTGGGGCTTGGGCCCCTCGGCGGCCTGCTTGGCCTTGCCGGTGTTGTCCTCCCCGTCGAACACCGTGAAGCCGACGAAACCCACCACGGCGACGATCGCCGCGACCATGGCGGCGGTCCAGTTGGGACGGGGCCGATCGGACCGGATCCGCTCCGCCTCGAACATCGGTGCCGCGGGTGTGGGTACGGGACGGCCGCCGTGCTCGGCGTCGAACTGCCCGACCAGGGCTTCGGGGTCGACCCCCACCGCGCGGGCGAGCACACGGATATGGCCGCGGGCGTAGACGTCGCCACCACAGCGGGAGAAGTCGTCCTGCTCGATGCCGTGCACGATGGGGACGCGCACGCGCGTGGAACCGCTGACGTCATCGACGCTCAGCCCGGCGGCGATACGCGCCTGCTGAAGGGTCTGCCCGATCGAGGGCCGATCGTCTTCGATCAACGGCTGATCGTATGGGGATGAGTTCCGGTCGTCCTCAAGGAAGTTCCGTTCTTCTTCCAGGGAGTTCCGGTCGTCTTCGGGTGGATTCCGGTCGTCTTCCGGGGAGTTGCCGTCGGGGGCACTGCCGTCGGGGGATTTGCCGATGGACACGGGGGAGCCTTTCGAGCGTGTAGCCACCTGCTGGACGTTCAGTCTATGGGTGGTACGAAAGGGTGGGGCAACCGGGCGGATGCACTTTGTACGCCATCGGAATGACCGGACGGCGTGGCGGAGGGACATGGCGCTCTCCCTCCCCAACTTGACGTTTACCCAAGGGAAACGGTTGCCCTCGGATTCACCCGGGTTCTGTCAGGGTTTCCAGAACCCGGGCGGACTCGACAGAAGTCGGTCGGACTCGGTCGGGCTCGCTCGGGATTTCCGTTTTCCTACGGTTGAGGCTCCCCGCGAATCACGGCGAGCACTCCATCCACTTCGTCCGCCTTCACCAGAACGTCGCGCGCCTTGGAGCCCTCGCTCGGCCCGACGATGTTCCTCGACTCCATCAGATCCATCAGCCGGCCCGCCTTGGCGAAACCGACGCGCAGCTTCCGCTGGAGCATCGAGGTCGAGCCGAACTGAGTGGTGACCACCAGCTCGACGGCCTGGCAGAGCAGATCCAGGTCGTCACCGATGTCCTCGTCGATGTCCTTCTTCTTCGCCGTCCCGACCACGACATCGTCGCGGAAGACCGGCGCCATCTGATCCTTGCAGTGCCGGACGATCGCCGCGACTTCGTCCTCGGTCACAAAGGCGCCCTGCATACGGGTCGGCTTGTTCGCGCCCATCGGCAGGAACAGCCCGTCTCCCTTGCCGATCAGCTTCTCCGCGCCCGGCTGATCGAGGATGACCCGGCTGTCCGCCAGCGAGGAGGTCGCGAAAGCGAGCCGGGAGGGCACATTCGCCTTGATCAGACCGGTGACGACATCGACCGAGGGCCGCTGGGTGGCGAGCACGAGATGGATTCCGGCCGCACGGGCCAACTGGGTGATACGGACGATGGAATCCTCGACGTCACGCGGAGCGACCATCATCAGATCGGCCAGCTCGTCCACGATGACCAGCAGATACGGATAGGGGGACAGCTCGCGCCCGCTGCCCTCCGGCGGCTTGACCTTGCCGTCGCGCACGGCCTGGTTGAAGTCGTCGATGTGCCGGTAGCCGTAGGCGGCGAGATCGTCGTAGCGCAGATCCATCTCGCGTACGACCCACTGGAGCGCCTCGGCGGCCCGCTTGGGGTTGGTGATGATCGGCGTGATCAGATGCGGGATGCCCTCGTACGCGGTCAGTTCGACCCGCTTGGGGTCGACCAGGACCATCCGGACGTCCTCCGGGGTCGCCCGGACCATCACCGAGGTGATCAGACAGTTGATGCAGGACGACTTGCCGGAGCCGGTCGCGCCGGCGACCAGCATGTGCGGCATCTTCGCGAGATTGGCCATCACATAGCCGCCCTCGACGTCCTTGCCGAGCGCGACCAGCATGGGGTGGTCGTCCTCGGCGGCGTCCGCCAGACGCAGCACATCGCCGAGGTTGACCATCTCGCGGTCGGTGTTGGGGATCTCGATACCGACCGCGGACTTGCCGGGGATCGGGGAGATGATCCGGACGTCGGGGCTGGCCACGGCGTACGCGATGTTCTTGGTGAGCGCGGTGATCCGCTCGACCTTCACCGCCGGGCCCAGCTCGACCTCGTACCGGGTGACGGTCGGGCCCCGGGTGAAACCGGTGACCGCCGCGTCGACCTTGAACTCCATGAACACATTGGTGAGCGAGGCGACGATGGCGTCATTGGCGGCGCTGCGCGTCTTGCCGGGACCGCCGCGCTCCAGCAGGTCCAGCGAGGGCAGCGCGTAGGTGATGTCCCCGCGCAGCTGGAGCTGTTCGGCGCGCGGCGGGAGCGGTTTGTCGATCGGGGGCGCGGGCTTGGTCAGATCCGCGACGGCGCCGCCCGCGGGCCGCTTCTCGGGCTCCCTGGCGGTCGGTACGGGTACGGGGCGCTCCGGGCGCTCCCCGGGCCCCTCACCGCCCTTGCGCATCCGGTCCACGGAGACGCCCTGCGTGAGGTCGGCGACGATCGGCGAGGGCGGCATCCCGTTGAGCACCGCGCCGTCCAGCGCCGCCGCGGCCGCGGCCGCCACATCCACCGCGTCCATGGGACGGTCGACGGCCGGCTGTACGGAGGCCCGGCGCGGCCTGCGCCGTCCGGAGAGCGCCTCGGCCTCCGCCTGGTCCGGGTCGTACTCCCCTTGCGGGCCGCTCCGGCGCCCGGAGGTACGGCGCACGCCGGCGGGCAGCCCCGCGCGCCACTGGTCGTCGTACCGCTCGTCGTCGTACCGCTCGTGGTCCCCGTCCCCGTACCGCTCGTACCGCTCGTCGTCGTCCGTCCGCTCCGTCGCGTCGGGGGAGGACAGGATGCCCAGCCGGGTGCCCAGCAGCCGCAGCCGCTGCGGAATGGCGTTGACGGGGGTGGCGGTGACGACCAGCAGACCGAACAGGGTGAGCAGCAGGAGCAGCGGTACGGCGAGGACCTCGCTCATGGTGAAGATCAGCGGCCTGGAGGCGGCCCAGCCGATCAGACCGCCCGCGTCCTGGATCGCCTCGGTGCCCTCGCCGCGCCCCGGGGCTCCACAGGCGATATGGACCACTCCGAGCACCCCGACGACCAGCGCGGAGAGCCCGATGACGATCCGTCCGTTGGCCTCGGGCCGCTCGGGGTAGAGGATCAGCCGTACGGCGATCGCGCCCAGCAGTATCGGCACCAGCAGATCGAGCCGGCCGAAGGTGCCGGTGACGAGCATCTCGATCAGATCGCCCACCGGACCGCGCAGATTCGACCAGGTACCCGCCGCGACGACCAGGGCGAGGCCGAGCAGCAGCAGGGCCAGGCCGTCCTTGCGATGGGCCGGGTCGAGTCCCTTCGCGCCACGCCCCAGGCCGCGGAACATCGCTCCGACGCCATGGGCCGTGCCGAGCCACAGCGCGCGCACGAGCCGGTACACGCCCCCGGTGGGGGACGGCGCGGCCTTGGGCGGGGGGCCGGCGGCCTTCTTGGCGGGCGCCTTCTTGGCCGGTGGTCTTTTCGCGGGCGCCGCCGCCTTCTTCGCCGCCGTCTTCTTGGCGGGTGCCGCCTTCGCGGCGCCGGTCGTACGGCCGGCCCGCGGCTTCGCGGCGCCCGCCGTGCCCTGGGAACCCTTGCCGGACGTACGTGAGGCCATGGTGGTGAGGTTACCGGTGTGCACGTCCGTCGACACGTGTGCCTACCGCTTCACCCGTACGTGTCGCCACAAGTCCGGGGAAAACTGACGCCGTTCACCGATCCGCCGTTCACCGGTCCGCCGTTCACGGGATCACGGCCGGGACCTTCACGACATCACGGCCGGGAGCGGGCCCTCGCCGGTGGTCAGCTCGGTGACGGGCCGCTCTCAGCTCTGCGAGGGCAGGGTGGGTGTACCGCTTCCCGTCCCCGGCTCCAGCGCGTCCAGTGCCCGCCGCAGACCGGTGAGTTTGCGCTCCAGATGCGCGGCGGTGGCCACGGCGGAGGCGTCCGCCGAATCGTCGTCGAGCTGCTTGGAGAGCGCTTCGGCCTGCTCCTCAACTGCCGCGAGCCGTCCCGAGAGTTCGGCGAGCAGACCGGCCGGCTCCCTGGTCTCGCCCGCACCGGCCAGCTGGAGTCTGAGCAACTCGGCCTGCTCCTTGAGCTGGCAGTTCTTCATGTACAGCTCGACGAAGACCGAGACCTTGGCACGCAGCACCCAGGGATCGAACGGCTTCGAGATGTAGTCGACCGCACCCGCCGCGTAACCCCGGAAGGTGTGGTGCGGGCCGTGGTTGATGGCCGTCAGAAAGATGATCGGGATGTCACGCGTCCGCTCACGCCGTTTGATGTGCGCGGCCGTCTCGAACCCGTCCATGCCGGGCATCTGGACATCCAGCAGAATGACCGCGAAGTCGTCCGTCAGCAGCGCTTTGAGCGCTTCCTCCCCGGACGATGCCCGCACCAGCGTCTGATCGAGCGCGGAGAGAATGGCCTCCAGCGCCAGCAGATTCTCCGGCCGGTCATCGACCAGGAGGATCTTGGCCTTCTGCACCATGGCCACCCGCCCTCCTCGCCCCGGCATGGGACGCCCCCCGTTCACGGTGCCCCGCGTCATACCGGGCGCCGCCCCAGGGGACGACTCCCTTACGCCGTCCGTCCTTGTGCCGGTCATGGTAGCCGCACCCCGCCTGTCGCCACACCCTGTCACCGTGATGTCACTGTGCACGAATCGGAAACGTAGCGCGAGACCAGAAGGTTCCCCGAATATCCCCGTCTCACACACCGTGCGGCACAGTCCGTCAGGACATTCCGATGATCCGGTCCCGTCCGCTCCCGCCGGCCGGTCACCTGTCGCGCATCCACTGCTCCATCACCGTCAGGAGATGGTCGGGATCAACCGGCTTGGTCACATAGTCGGAAGCGCCCGATTCGAGGGCCTTCTCCCGGTCGCCCTTCATCGCCTTCGCGGTGAGCGCGATGATCGGCAGTCCGGCGAACTGCGGCATCCTGCGGATCGCCGTCGTCGTGGCGTACCCGTCCATCTCGGGCATCATGATGTCCATCAGAACGACCGTCACATCGTCGTGCTGTTCCAGGACTTCGATGCCCTCGCGGCCGTTCTCCGCGTACAGCACGGAGAGTCCGTGCTGCTCCAGCACGCTGGTGAGGGCGAAGACATTGCGGATGTCGTCGTCCACGATCAGCACCTTCTCACCGGCGAAGCTGAACGTACGGGTCTCCCGGACGGTGTCCTGACGGCCCGTACCGCCCGTGCGGGAGCCCCAGGACTCCTGGCGGCCCAGGGACCCCGTGCCCCCCGCGCGCGGAGCCTGTGCGCCCAGTCCCGACGGCCCGGCACCCTGCGTCCCGGCACCCGGGCTCCTGCGGCGGCGCCGGAACAGCGCGGCGGGACCCGCCGGCTCGGCGTCCGCAGAGGCCGCCTGCGCCTCCTGCTGGCCCGCCGTCTCCCCCGGACCGTCCTCCACCGGGCGCCCCTGCGACCGCACGCCCGCGGGCGCCAACTGCGGATAGCCCTGCGGGGGCAGCTCGCTGGGGTGCAGCGGCAGATAGAGCGTGAACGTGGACCCACGCGCCGGCTCGCTCGCCGCGTGGATCTCACCGCCGAGCAGCCGGGCGATCTCCCTGCTGATGGACAGACCCAGCCCCGTACCGCCGTACTTCCTGCTGGTCGTGCCGTCCGCCTGCTTGAACGCCTCGAAGATCACCCGCATCTTGCTCGCGGCGATACCGATCCCGGTGTCGGTGACCGAGAAGGCGATCAGATCCCCGTCCGCGTCACGCAGCGAACCCGCCTCCAGCAACTGCTCCCTGATGGCGTGCGGCACATCCGTACCCGCCGGGCGGATCACCAGCTCCACCGCGCCGGAATCGGTGAACTTCACCGCGTTGGAGAGCAGATTCCGCAGCACCTGCAACAGACGCTGCTCATCGGTGTGCAGGGTCGCGGGCAGCTCCGGCGAGACCCGTACGGAGAAGTCGAGCCCCTTCTCCGCGGTGAGCGGCCGGAACGTCGCCTCCACGTAGTCGACGAGCTGGACCAGCGCGATCCGGGTCGGGCTCACATCCATCTTGCCCGCCTCGACCTTCGACAGATCGAGGATGTCGTTGATGAGCTGGAGCAGATCCGAGCCCGCGCCATGGATCGTCTCCGCGAACTCCACCTGCTTCGGGGAGAGATTCGATTCAGCGTTGTCCGCGAGCAGCTTGGCGAGGATGAGCAGCGAGTTGAGCGGTGTCCGCAGCTCGTGCGACATGTTCGCCAGGAACTCCGACTTGTAGCGCATCGAGACGGCGAGCTGCTCGGCCCGCTCCTCCAGCACCTGCCTGGCCTCTTCGATCTCGGTGTTCTTCACCTCGATGTCGCGGTTCTGCTGCGCCAGCAGCTCCGCCTTCTCCTCCAGCTCGGCGTTGGACTCCTGAAGGGCCTTCTGCCGGTTCTCCAGCTCGGCCGAGCGCTCCCGGAGCTGCTCGGTCAGCTCCTGCGACTGCTTCAGCAGCACCTCCGTCTTGGAGTTGACACTGATGGTGTTGACGCTCGTCGCGATCATCTCGGCGATCTGGTTGAGGAAGTCCTTCTGGATATGCGTGAACGGCTGGAACGACGCCAGCTCGATCACTCCGAGGACCTTCCCCTCGAAGAGCACCGGCAGCACGATCACATGCGCCGGTGACGCCTCCCCGAGTCCGGACGAGATCTTGAGATAGCCCGGCGGCACATTGACCTGGATGGTGCGCTTCTCCTCGGCGGCCGTGCCGATGAGCGTCTCGCCGGGCCGGAAGACCGTCGGCATCGACCCGGCCGAGTATCCGTAACTGCCGCGCATGCACAGCTCGTACGAACTGTCCCTGCCACCGTCCGGACCGACCTGGGACACATTGCCGGTCTGCATCGCCACGAAGAACGCGCCGTGCTGCGCCGAGACCACCGGAGTCAGCTCGCTCATGATCAGCGAGGCCACGTCGTCGAGATCGCGGCGGCCCTGCATCAGACCGGAGATACGGGCGAGATTGCCCTTCAGCCAGTCCTGCTCCTCGTTGGCGAGGGTGGTGTCGCGCAGATTGGCGATCATCGTGTTGATGTTGTCCTGGAGGACCTGGATCTCGCCCGCCGCGTCGACATCGATCTTCAGATTGAGATCGCCCCTGGTCACCGCGGTGGCCACGGCGGCGATCGCACGCACCTGACGGGTCAGATTGCCCGCCATCTCGTTCACCGACTCGGTGAGATCCCGCCAGGTGCCGTCGACGTCCCGCACCCGCGCCTGGCCGCCGAGCTGCCCGTCCGTGCCCACCTCGCGGGCCACCCGGGTCACCTCCTCGGCGAAGGAGGAGAGCTGGTCGACCATGGTGTTGATGGTGTTCTTGAGCTCCTGGATCTCACCGCGCGCGTCGATGTCGATCTTCTTGGTGAGATCGCCCTTCGCGATGGCGGTCGTGACGGTGGCGATCTGGCGCACCTGGCCGGTCAGATTGGACGCCATCGAGTTCACCGACTCGGTGAGGTCCTTCCACGTACCCGACACACCGGGCACCCTGGCCTGACCGCCCAGTTCACCCTCGGTGCCCACCTCACGGGCGACCCGCGTCACCTCGTCCGCGAACGACGACAGCGTCGTCACCATCGTGTTGACGGTGTCGGCGAGCTCCGCGACCTCGCCGCGCGCCTCCACCGTCACCTTCTTCGTCAGATCACCGTTGGCGACCGCGGCCGAGACCCGGGAGATGTTCCGCACCTGGCTGGTCAGGTTGTTGGCCATGGTGTTGACGTTGTCGCTGAGGTCCTTCCAGATACCGGTGACGCCCCGGACCCTGGCCTGGCCGCCGAGGATGCCCTCCGTACCCACCTCACGCGCGACCCGTGTCACCTCGTCCGCGAAGTTCAGGAGCTGGTCGACCATCGTGTTGACGGTCGTGACCAGGTCGAGGATCTCGCCCTTGGCGTCGACCGTGATCTTCTTCGACAGATCGCCCCTGGCGACCGCCGTGGTGACCTCGGCGATATTGCGGACCTGCGAGGTCAGGTTGTTCGCCATGAAGTTGACGGACTGGGTCAGGTCCTTCCAGGTACCGGAGACGCCCTGGACCTCGGCCTGACCGCCGAGGATGCCCTCGGTGCCCACCTCGCGCGCCACCCGGGTAACCTGCTCGGCGAAGTTGGAGAGCTGGTCCACCATCGTGTTGAGGGTGTTCTTCAGCTCCAGGATCTCGCCGCGCGCGTCCACATCGATCTTCTGCGACAGGTCACCCCGCGCCACCGCCGTCGCGACACCCGCGATGTTGCGGACCTGATCGGTGAGGTTCCCGGCCATACCGTTGACGGAATCCGTCAGATCCCGCCAGACACCGGCCACGCCGGGCACCTTCGCCTGACCGCCGAGCCGGCCGTCCGTACCCACCTCGCGCGCGACCCTGGTCACCTGGTCGGCGAAGGCCGAGAGCTGGTCGACCATCGTATTGATGGTGTTCTTCAGCTCCAGGATCTCGCCCCGGGCGTCCACGTCGATCTTCTGCGACAGGTCACCCCGCGCCACCGCCGTGGTCACCTGTGCGATCTGACGCACCTGGTCCGTCAGATTCCCCGCCATGAAGTTGACGGAGTCGGTGAGTTCCTTCCAGGTACCGCTGACGCCGTCCACCCGGGCCTGGCCGCCGAGCCGGCCCTCCGTGCCCACGTCCCGGGCCATCACGGTGACCTGGTCGGCGAAGGAGGAGAGCTGGGACACCATCGTGTTGACGGTGTTCTTCAGTTCCAGCATCTCGCCCGCCACATCGACGGTGACCTTCTGGGTCAGGTCACCGTTCGCGACCGCGGTCGTCACCTGCGCGATGTCCCGCACCTGGCCGGTGAGGTTACGGAAGGCCGTGTTCACCGAATCGGTGAGGTCCTTCCAGGTGCCCGCCGCGCCCGGCACCTCGGCCTGGCCGCCGAGCCGGCCCTCGACACCGACCTCCCGCGCGACCCGGGTGACCTCGGAACCGAACGACTGGAGCTGGTCCACCATCGTGTTGACGGTGTTCTTGAGCTCCAGCATCTCGCCCGCCACATCGACGGTGACCTTCTGCGACAGATCGCCGTTCGCGACCGCCGTCGTCACCTGCGCGATGTCCCGCACCTGAGTCGTCAGATTGCGGAAGACGGTGTTGACCGAGTCCGTGAGGTCCTTCCAGGTCCCGGCGGCGCCCGGCACCTGCGCCTGGCCACCGAGCAAACCCTCGGCGCCGACCTCGCTCGCCACCCGGGTCACTTCGTCCGCGAAGGTACGGAGCGTCTCCGTCATCTGGTTGATCGTCTCGGCGAGCTGTGCCACCTCGCCCCGCGCGCTCACCGTGACCTTCTGCGACAGGTCACCGTTGGCGACGGCCGTCGTGACCTCCGCGATACCGCGCACCTGACTGGTCAGGTTGCCGGCCATCGTGTTCACCGAGTCGGTCAGGTCCTTCCAGACCCCCGCCACCCCGGGCACGGTCGCCTGACCGCCCAGCTCGCCCTCGGTGCCGACCTCCCGGGCCACGCGCGTGACCTCGGAGGAGAACGACGAGAGCTGGTCCACCATGGTGTTCACGGTGTTCTTGAGCTGGAGCATCTCACCGGCCACATGGACGGTGACCTTGCGTGACAGATCGCCCTTGGCCACGGCCGTCGTGACGAGAGCAATATCACGTACCTGAGCGGTCAGCCGGTACGCCATCGTGTTGACCGAATCCGTGAGGTCCTTCCACGAACCGGACATGCCGCGCACCTTGGCCTGGCCGCCGAGCTTGCCCTCGGTACCGACCTCCAGCGCCACCCGGGTCACCTCGTCGGTGAACGCCGAGAGCTGGTCGACCAGATTGTTGACCGTACGGGCCACCTTCAGGAACTCGCCCCGCAGCGGCCTCTCCCCACCGTCCGGAGACTGCGAGCGCAGCTCCATCCGCTGCTCCAGATCACCCTCGGCGACCGCCGAGAGCACCCGTCCGACCTCGGAGACGGGCCGCGCCAGATCGTCCACCAGCGCGTTCGACGCGTCGATGGCGGCGGCCCAGGACCCCTCGCAGGCGCCCGTCTCCAGCCGCTCCGTGAGCTTTCCCTCCCGCCCGACCATACGGCGCACCCGGGCCAGCTCACCCGTGAGATGGAGATTGCGGTCGGCGACCTCGTTGAAGACGGCGGCGATCTCCGCCATCACATCGTCACCGGCGACGGTCAGCCGTTTACGGAAGTTGCCGTCCCGCATCGAGACCAGGGCGGCCAGCAGTCTCTGCAGCTCTGCCGTGTCCACCTCGGTGGTCCCATTGCTCCGGGACCGTCCGCCTTTCGCGCGCGTACTCGTGCCACGCGCCGCCGTGCCAGACTCCACCGTGTCCCTCCGCAGGGGTTGACCGTACCGCCGGGCTGTCTCCGGAAGCCTGCCCAGTGTTTCACCACGTCCGAACCAGGCCATAACAGTTCGGCAGCAGCTTCGCTTAGCGTCCCCGCCCCCGGAGGGCGGAAACAGCGGCGACCGGCATCCGCTCGGACAGCGAAGGTAAGTAACCTGGCATCCGGCTGTCCAACCACCCCGGTCCGCCCGGCAGGGGGCGGTGTGGCGAAGGTACTACCACCGGGCACCAGGAGGGGCAGGGCCGATCATGGCGGAGCCGGGCGTCGAAACGCGTACGAGGAGTTCTGTGATCACCGCGCGGGCGGCTGCCACCTTCGACCCTGTCGGACGGTCCGTGGCCACTGCCCGCGCATTCGTCCGCGACACGCTCCAGGGATGGGGCTACGCGGATGTCGTCGACGACGCGGTGGTCCTCACCAGCGAACTCGTCACCAATGCCGTCATCCACGCGGGCACCTCCGCCGACGTGCTCTGCCTCCGTACCGAGGACGGCGTCCGGGTCGAGGTCGCCGACCGCTACCCCGAGCGCGAGATCCCCATCCAGGGCGCCGGACGGTCCTTCGCCAACGCCGACCGCGAGAACGGCAGAGGGCTGCTGCTCTGTGCCGCCCTCGCCTCACGCTGGGGCGTCGAATACACGTCCACGTACAAGCAGGTCTGGTTCCAGCTCGATCTGCCCCAGCGCCCCGTGGGCGCCCGCTCGGCCGGCCCGGTCCTGCCCACGAGTCTGCTACCGGTCGCCGACGAACGCGTAAGGGTCGCCGTCATCCAGATCGACCGCAGCGCCGCTGTCGTCAACTGGAACGAGGACGCCGAACACATCTTCGGATACGCGGCCGATCAGGTCATCGGCAAACCCCTCCCCGACATCGCCGCCTGGCCGCACACCCCCGGTCTCGGCACCGGGATCGTCGAGGCGCTCCAGCTCTCCCGGTGGGAGGGCAGCTACGGAATCCGCGGCGCCGACGGCCGCGTCATCCCCGTCTACGCCTCCCATCTCAGGGTGCGCGACACCCACGGCGAGCCGTCCACCGTCTGCCTCCTCGTACGCGACTACGAACGCGCCGTCATCCAGACCCCGCTGCGCGCCCCGAGCGAGGCGGGCGCCGAGAGCCGCACCGCGGACCCCTTCGAGGTCTTCATCGGCTCCCCCGCTCCCGAAGATCTCGACGGACTCCTCCAGCGCACGGTGGAGCGCGCCCGCGACATGCTCGACGGCGACTCGGCCTTTCTCCTGCTCGCCACGGACGACGAGACGGAGCTGGAGGTACGGGCCTCCACCGGGCTCCCCTCCGCCCGTCAGCGCTTCGCACGCGTCCCCGTGGAGGCCGGAACCGGACGGTACGGCTCCGCACGCATGCCCGCCGTCCACGAAGACCTCACGGCCGTCCCGGGCGCCGTCCCGCTGCTCAACGACACCGGGATGCGCTCCGTCGTGACCGTCCCGCTCAAGGTCGAGGGCCGGCTCACCGGTTCCCTGGGCGTCGCCGCGGAAGGCGCCGGCCGCTACTCCAACGAGGAGGCGCTGCGCCTCCAGTTCGCCGCGGACCGTATCGCCCTGGCAGTCGAATCGGCCCGCCTCGGTGAACTCGAACGTCTCCGCCGCGGCTCGCTCTCCTTCCTCGTCGAGGCCTCCGATCTGCTCGCCGGGACGCTGGACCGGGACCAGACACTGGCCCTCATGGCCCAGATGACCGTCCCCACCCTCGCCACCTGGTGCGCCGTCTACACGATCGCCGACCAGTCGTCCGACCCGTACCTCTCGTACGTGCTGCACGAGGACGAGGAGCGCATCGACGGTCTCAAGGCCCTCCTCTCCAAGATCAACCCACCGGACCCTGTCCCCACCCCCGGCGCCCGTATCTGGAACGCCCCCTCGGAAGCCGCCCACCAAGCGGCACTGCGCACCTCCATGCGCGAGTTGGGACGGAGTTCCTCCTCGCTCTCCTCGGGCGTGGGCACCACCCTCGCGACGGCCGCGGCGGTCGGCGGCGAGACGGTCGTACTGCCCTTGGTGGCCCGCAACCGGGTCATCGGGATGCTGACTCTCGGCAAGCCCTCGGACGACCATTTCCGCCAGGAGATCCTGGAGCTCGCCGAGGACCTCTCACGCCGGGCGGCACTCGCGCTCGACAACGCGCGCCTCTACTCCGAGCGCACCGCCATCAGCCAGGCGCTCCAGCGCAGCCTGCTGCCACCGGGTCTGCCCGAGGTGCCGGGTGTCGAGGTCGATGTCATCTACCGAGCCGCGGGCGAAGGCAACGAGGTCGGCGGTGACTTCTACGATCTGTTCCCCATCCGGGACGGTGCCTACGGCTTCGCCATCGGCGATGTCTGCGGTACGGGCCCGGAAGCCGCGGCCGTCACCGGTCTGGCCCGGCACGCGCTCCGGCTGCTGGCCCGCGAGGGCTTCGGCGGACCCGCGGTCCTCGAACGGCTGAACGCGGCGATCCTCGACGAGGGCGCCCGCAGCCGCTTTCTCACACTGCTGTACGGCGAGTTGTGGCCGCAGGAGGACGGCAGCGCGATCCTCAAGGTGGTCTGCGCCGGCCATCCGCTCCCGCTGCGCCTGCGCCAGGACGGCACGGTCGAACCGGCCGCCGAACCGCAGCCGCTCCTCGGGGTGATGGAAGACCTGGAGCTGTACGAGCAGACGATCACCCTGGACCCGGGCGACGTCCTGCTCTGTGTCACCGACGGAGTCACCGAACGCCGTGAAGGCACACGCATGTTGGGCGACGACGGCCTGGCCGATGTCCTGACGAGCTGCACGGGACTGACGGCCGGCGCGGTCGCCTCCCGTGTCATGCGCGCGGTGGAGCGCTTCGCCGCCGAGCCCGCCTCCGACGACATGGCCATCCTCACGATGCGCGTCCCGGAGCCCCACCCCGCCTGAGCCATCAAACGAAGAAGGCCCCCGCCAAGTGGCGGGGGCCTTACTTCTACGCGGAGCCCCAATACGGAATCGAACCGTAGACCTTCTCCTTACCATGGAGACGCTCTACCGACTGAGCTATTGGGGCGCTGCAACAAGAAGAAGCATACCTGATGCTGAGCCCAGATCAGAACCTCTCCTCTGAACGGGACTTGAATGCGCCATGAACGATCCCGGAACGCAGAAGTGCCCCGTACCGGATAACCGGCACAGGGCACTTCACACAATAATTGTTCGGCGGCGTCCTACTCTCCCACAGGGTCCCCCCTG
>NZ_JBSGVS010000086.1:0-30895 GCF_053608565.1 Streptomyces sp. NPDC055025 | reverse complement strand
GCCCGTCCGGCGCTTGAAGACACAGCACGGCACCCGTCCGGCGCCCGAGGACAGGCATCTCACCCGTCCGCCCCGTCCGGTGCCTCAAGCGCGGCGCAGACTCGGTTTGAGGTCCTTGAAGCGGCCGAGCAGGCCGTTCACGAAGGACGGCGAGTCATCGGTGGAGAACTCCCTGGCGAGCTGGACCGCCTCGTCTATCACGACCGCGTCCGGGGTGCCGTCCACCCACACCAGCTCATAGGCGCCGAGCCGCACGATGTTCCGGTCGACGACCGGCATCCGGTCCAGCGTCCAGCCCACCGAGTAGGTGGAGATGAGGTCGTCGATACGGTCCGCGTGCTCCGCGTACCCCTCGACGAGCTCCATGGTGTACTCACCGACCGGCGGCTGGCGGTCGTCGGTCCGGGCATGCCGTATCCAGTCGGCGAGAACCGTCTGCACGGACGCCCCGCGCTGGTCGGCCTCGAAAAGGATCTGGAAGGCGCGCTTGCGGGCATTGCTCCGGGCAGCCACGGTTAGCTGTTCACCCGGCCGAGGTACTCGCCCGAGCGGGTGTCGACCTTGATCTTCTCACCCGTGGTGATGAAGAGCGGGACGCCGATCTCATAACCGGTCTCCAACGTGGCCGGCTTGGTGCCGCCCGTGGAGCGGTCGCCCTGGACGCCCGGGTCGGTGTGCTGGATGGTCAGCTCGACGGCGGCGGGCAGCTCGACATAGAGCACCTCGCCCTCGTGTGTGGCGACGCTGGCGGTGAAGCCCTCCAGCAGGAAGTTGGCGGCGGCGCCGACGGCCTTGCGGTCGACCATGAGCTGATCGTAGGTCTCCATGTCCATGAAGACGAAGTACTCGCCGTCCATGTACGAGAACTGCATGTCGCGGCGGTCGACGGTGGCCGTCTCGACCTTCACGCCGGCGTTGAAGGTCTTGTCGACGACCTTGCCGGAGAGCACGTTCTTCAGCTTGGTGCGCACAAAGGCCGGGCCCTTGCCGGGCTTGACGTGCTGGAACTCGACGACGGACCAGAGCTGGCCCCCGTCGAGCTTGAGCACCAGGCCGTTCTTGAGGTCGTTCGTGGAAGCCACGGTTGCGGAATCTCCTGGACTGAAAGCTGGTGGACGACCGAGGGTGTGCGCGGTGCCTGGGCACTAGAGCGCGAGCAGTTCCTTGGTCGTGATGGTGAGTAGCTCGGGTCCGCCGTCCGCCTCGGGGCGGACGACGAGCGTGTCATCGATCCGGACACCGCCCCGGCCCGGGAGGTGGACCCCCGGTCCGACGGTGACCGGCACACAAGCGTCCAGTTTACCCATGGCAGCGGGGGCGAGCTGCGGGTCCTCGTCGATTTCGAGTCCGACGCCATGTCCCGTACGGGGTGCGAGCCGCTCGCCGTGCCCCGCGGCCTCCAGCGGCTGCCGGGTCGCGCGGTCCACGTCGCGGTAGCCCGCGCTCGGCACGAGAGCCTCCCGACCTGCCCGTTGTGCCGAGAAGACCAGCTCGTACAGCTCGATCTGCCAGTCGGCGGGAGAGGTTCCGATGACAAACGTACGGCCGATCAGACACCGGTAGCCGCGGTAGTCGGCGCCGAGACCGACGGAGAGGAAATCGCCCTCCTCGACCCTTCGGTCCGAGGGATGGTGGCCGCCCCGGCCGGAGTTGGGCCCGGTGGCCACGACGGTCGGGAACGCGGGGCCGTCGGCGCCGTGGTCGACGAGCCGCCGCTCCAGCTCCAGCGCGAGATGCCGTTCGGTACGGCCGACCAGGATCGATTCCAGCAGTTCGCCCAGCGCCTGGTCGGCGATCTCGGCCGCGATCCGCAGACAGGCGATCTCGGCCTCGTCCTTGACGATCCGCAACTGCTCGACGGCGCAGCCCAGATCCGCGAGACGCAGCCGGGGCGCGACGGAGCCGATGGCCCGGTGTCGGGCGACGGTGAGGTGGTGCTCCTCGACGGCGAGCGAGGTGACGGCGGACGGTGTGAGCACTCCCGCGGCGGCGACCACGGGGTCACCCGTGGTGGACAGGACGGTGAGCCCGAGCTGGTCGTCGAGCCGCGCCTCGACGTGCTCACCGGCGTGGGTACGGGCGCAGAGCAGCGTGTCCTCGTCGGGCCCGAGCAGCAGTACGGCGCCGGGCGGCGCCCCGCCCGCGAGATAGCGCACGTTCGCGGGGCGCGAGATCAGCGCGGCCGCGTTGCCCGCCGCGGAGCACCGGTCACGCAACCGATCGCGGCGGACCGCGAACACGTCTGACATGACCCGAGCGTATGAGCGGGGGCGTGACCCGGCCGGTTCAGCGCGTCCGACCGGGGGTCGCGGGTCCGGGGCGCGGGCCGGGGGGCGTCGGCGGGAGCGGGGGCGGGAGCGCCCTGGGCGGCCCTCACGCGCTCACCGCGCTCACCAGCTCGGCGGGCTCGCCAGGGCGCGGGCCAGGACGTCGTCGAGGATCCGGGCGGTGGTCTCCACGTCGTACTTGGAGTTGTCGATGATGGGCAGCCCCGAGCCGTACCAGCCGGCCATCCGGCCGTGTATGCCCGCCACCTCCTCGTCGGAGAGCCTGCGGTTGCCGGTGCGCTCGGCGTTGCGCTCCAGCACGACCTCCAGTCCCGGCAGCAGGACGACCGGCAGCAGTCCCGGACCCACATGGCGCTTCCAGCCACCGAGCCCGACGACCGGGCGGTCGGGGAAGACCGCGTCGTCGAGGATGCAGGAGATGCCGTTGGCCAGGAAGTTGCGCGCGGCGAAGCCGCAGGTGCGGCGGGCCAGCCGGTACTGCGCCTCGGAGTGGTCGTTCCATCCGCTCTGCGGGTCGGCGAAGCCCGAGCGGACCCACTCACGGACATCGTCGAGACTGATGTGCGCGGTGGGCACACGGCGGTTCATCGCCCAGTGCCGGGCGACGGTCGTCTTGCCCGCGCCCGCCGGGCCGATGAGCAGCACGGCGAGGGTGGCCGCGCCCGTGCCGCCGCCGAGGGCGGGCGGCGGGGCGGGGACGGGCACCGGACCGCCGGGCGGCAGCCGGATGTGTCCGGTGGAGTCCGGGGGCGGCGGCGGACCGGCCGGGGGTACGGAAGGCGGTACGGGCGCCTGCTGCTGGGGCGCACCGCGGGGACGCGGCACAGGAGGGGGTCCGGGAGCGTGCCCCGGACCCGGTGCCTGGTGCTGTCCCGGAGCCTGGTGCTGTCCCGGCGTGTGCTGCGGTCCCGGCGTGTGCTGCGGTCCGGGGATCTGAGGGGGTCCTGTCCAGCCCGGGACGGACGGCTGCCCCTGCCGGGGCGGCCGCGGGGCCCCAGGTCCCGTCGGCGGGCCGGGAGGAGGAGCCTGGTGCGCCCATCCGCCTGCGTGCTGCATCCGGTGCCACTCCGTCTCGTACGACTGACGCTCTCGGCGGCCCCGCGGGCCAACGCGTTACCGAACGGTACCGCCCCCGGCCGCCGCACGGGCGACGACCGGGGTCCGTATCCGCGGCCCGGCTACCGGAAACCGCCACCCGCCCGAATCCCGGCGGGGCGTTCGCCAGGGGTCGCGGGGATCCGTCAGCCGGTCAGTTCCTCCGCGAGGGCCCGCAGCGCGAGACGGTACGAGCCGATCCCGAAGCCCGCGACCGTCCCGCTGGCGACGGCCGCGACCACCGAGGTGTGCCGGAACTCCTCGCGGGTGTACGGGTTCGAGATGTGCACCTCGATCAGCGGGGCGGTGCGCTGCGCCGCCGCGTCCCGCATGCCGTACGAATAGTGCGTGAAGGCGCCCGGGTTGAGAACGACCGGGATCGAACCGTCCGCGGCCTCGTGCAGCCATCGGATCAGCTCGCCCTCGTCGTTCGTCTCCCGTACGTCGACGTCGAAGCCCAGTTCCTTGCCGAGCGTCCGGCAGACATCGACCAGTCCGGCGTACGAGGTCGCCCCGTACACGTCCGGCTCGCGCGAGCCGAGCCGGCCGAGGTTGGGCCCGTTGAGCACGAAGACCCGCCGGGTCACGCCGACACCTCCCCGTAGGCGGCGAGCAGCACCGCCGGGTCGGGGCTCTCCAGCACGGTGGGCTTGGCGAGTCCGTCCAGCACGATGAAGCGCAGCAGATCGCCGCGGGACTTCTTGTCGACCTTCATCGTCTCCAGCAGCTTGGACCACTGGTCGCCCCGGTAGGTCAGCGGCAGCCCGACGGACCCCAGTACGGAGCGGTGCCGGTCGGCGGTCGCGTCGTCGAGGCGCCCGGCCAGCCGGCCCAGTTCCGCCGCGAAGACCATGCCGATCGAGACGGCCGCGCCGTGCCGCCACTTGTACCGCTCGTTCTTCTCGATGGCGTGCGCCAGGGTGTGGCCGTAGTTGAGGATCTCGCGCAGAGCGGACTCCTTGAGGTCGTTGGAGACGACCTCGGCCTTGACCCGGATCGAGCGCTCGATCAGCTCGGCGGTGTGCGCGCCGGACGGGGTGCGGGCGCCCTCGGGGTCGGCCTCGATGAGATCGAGGATGGCCGGGTCCGCGATGAAACCCGCCTTGATGATCTCGGCCAACCCGCTGACGTAGTCGTTCACGCCCAGCGAGTCCAGCGCGGCGAGGTCGCAGAGGACCCCCACGGGCGGGTGGAAGGCGCCGACGAGGTTCTTGCCCTCGGCGGTGTTGATACCGGTCTTGCCGCCCACCGCCGCGTCGACCATGGCGAGCACCGTGGTCGGTACGGCGATCCAGCGCACCCCGCGCAGCCAGGACGCCGCCACGAACCCGGCCAGATCGGTGGTGGCTCCGCCGCCGACACCGACGATCACATCGGTCCGGGTGAAACCGGTCTGTCCGAGCGCCTTCCAGCAGTACGCCGCGACCTCGGCGGTCTTGGCCTCCTCGGCGTTGGGCACCTGGATGGCCACGGCCTGGTACCCCTGGTCGGCGAGATCCTGGCGCAGCGCCTCCCCCGTCCCGGCGAGCGCCTCGGGATGTACGACCGCGACCCGCCGGGCCTTCTGGCCGATGAGCGCGGGCAGCTCCGCCAGCAGCCGCCGGCCGACCAGCACCTCGTACGGGTCGTGCCCCGCCGTGCCGCCGACCTGGATACGGGTGACCGTCTGGTCCGTCATACCTGCTTCTCCTTGCCGGGGGCCCGGGACTCTTCTCCGGGGTGCTGCTTCAGCCCGAGTGCGTCGAGGACCGCGTCCGCGACCTCCTCGGGGGTCCGGTCGTCGGTCGCGACCACCACGCGTGCCACATCCGTGTAGTGGTGGCGGCGGGCGTCCATCAGCTCCTTCCACTGCTTGCGGGGGTTGATCACCAGCAGCGGGCGCGCGGTGTTCAGTCCGACGCGCTTGACCGCCTCGCCGACCTCGACCGACAGGAAGACGACGGGCAGACCGGTGAGCAGCTCACGGGTGGAGGCGTCGAGGACCGCGCCACCGCCGAGCGCCAGGACGCCCCGGTGCTCGGCGACCGCCGTCCGTACCGCCGCCCGCTCCAGCTCGCGGAAGTGCTCCTCGCCGCCCTCGATGAAGATGTCCGAGATCGGCCTGGCCTGCGCGGCGACGATATCGGCGTCGCTGTCGCGGAAGTCCGTACCGAGCCGTTCCGCGAGCAGCTCGCCCACGGTGGTCTTGCCGACGCCCATCGGGCCGACCAGGACGACGACCGGTCCTGGTTCACCCACCGGGTCCTGCGCGCTCATCGGATCTGGAGGTTGTCGAGGTACGAGCGGACATTGCGGCGCGTCTCCGGGACACTGTCGCCGCCGAACTTCTCGGCGACCGCGTCCGCGAGGGTCAGCGCCACCATGGCCTCGGCGACGATGCCCGCGGCGGGCACGGCGCACACGTCGGAGCGCTGGTGATGGGCCTTCGCGGCCTCGCCCGTGACCACGTCGACGGTGGCGAGCGCCTTGGGCACGGTCGCGATGGGCTTCATCGCGGCCCGTACACGCAGCAGTTCACCCGTCGTCAGACCGCCCTCGGTACCGCCGGAGCGGCCGGACGCGCGCCGGATACCGTCATCGGTCGCCACGATCTCGTCGTGCGCCTGCGATCCGGGGACCCGCGCCAGACCGAAGCCGTCTCCGACCTCGACGCCCTTGATGGCCTGGATGCCCATCAGCGCGGCGGCGAGCCGCGCGTCCAGCCTGCGGTCCCAGTGGACGTGCGAGCCCAGACCGACCGGCACGCCGTAGGCCAGGACCTCCACGACCCCGCCGAGGGTGTCGCCGTCCTTGTGGGCCTGGTCGATCTCGGCGACCATCGCCTTGCTCGCGTCCGCGTCCAGGCAGCGCACCGGATCGGCGTCCAGCCTCTCCACATCGGCCGGGGTCGGGTAGACACCGTACGGAGCCCTGGCCGCCGCCAGCTCCACGACATGGGACACGACCTCGATCCCGGCGGTCTCCTTGAGATACGAGCGGGCCACGGCACCGAGCGCGACCCGCGCCGCGGTCTCCCGGGCGCTGGCCCGCTCCAGCACCGGCCGTGCCTCGTCGAAGCCGTACTTCTGCATCCCCGCGAGATCGGCGTGACCGGGCCGGGGCCGGGTCAGCGGCTCGTTGCGGGCGAGCCCGGCGAGCACATCGGGGTCGACCGGATCGGCCGCCATGACCTGCTCCCACTTGGGCCACTCGGTGTTGCCCACCATGACCGCGACGGGCGATCCCATGGTCAGACCGTGGCGTACGCCGCCGAGGAAGGTGACCTCGTCACGCTCGAACTTCATGCGCGCGCCACGTCCGTAGCCGAGGCGCCTGCGGGCGAGATGGTCCGCCACCATGTCCGTGGTGATCGGCACACCGGCGGGAAGACCCTCCAGCGTCGCCACGAGTGCGGGTCCGTGCGACTCCCCCGCGGTCAGCCAGCGCAACCTGCTCAACGGTGCTCCTCATGCTCGCGCACTCGACTGGTGGTGGCGCGGCCGGTGCGCGGCCCTGGCCCGCCACCTCCGATCCTCCCACGGCCCACGGGACACACCGCCCTCACGTCCAGCGAGCGGACACAACCGGACGGGGATCCGGCCGGGATCCGGACAGAGCCTCCACCGGGAGAATCCGGGCCCCCAGAACGTCCTAGCGGCTCTCCAGGGCCTGTTCCCCCGCCTTGCGCATCAGGGCGAGCGGTGCGGGCGAGCGGCCCGTCATCTGCTCGACCTGGAGAACTGCCTGGTGGACGAGCAGATCGAGGCCGGAGACGACCGGGCCGCCGCGGGCCGACCAGGCGGCGGCGAGCGCGGTGGGCCATGGCTCGTAGAGCACGTCGAAGAGCGTGCCCGGCCGGTCGGGGACCAGAGGCGCCAGCGCGTCGGTGGTGCCCGCCGGGGTGGTCGCGATCACCAGGGGTGCCTCGAAGGCCTCGGCCGCGTCCGCCCACGCCGCCGTGCGGATCTCCACACCGGTCCGCTCGCCCCAGCCCCGCATCTCGGCCGCGCGGGCCTCGCTGCGCACATACGCCGTGACCTGCCCCGTACAGATCCGGGAGAGGGCGGCGAGGGCGGACGAGGCGGTGGCGCCCGCGCCCAGGACCGCCGCGGAAGCGACCGTACGGACACCCCGCTCGCCCAGCGCGGCGATCATGCCGGGGACATCGGTGTTGTCCCCCGTCCGCCGGCCGTCCTCACCGATGACGAGCGTGTTGACCGCCTCCACCGAGGCCGCCGTGGCCGTGATGCCGTCCAGCAGCGGGATGACGGCGCGTTTGAGCGGCATGGTCAGCGAGAACCCGGCCCACGAGCCGTCGCCGCGCAGCCCTTCGAGAAAGCCGGGCAGCCCGGCCTCGTCCACCTCGAACCGGTCGTAGGACCAGCCCGTGAGGCCGAGGCCGGCGTAGGCCGCCCGGTGCAGCACCGGCGAGAGCGAGTGTGCGATGGGCGACCCGAGAACCGCCGCCCGCCTGCGTGGACTCACCGCTTCGCGCTCTCCTTCTTGTTCTGCTTCTCGTACTCGGCGCGGTTGCGCTCGTGCTCCTCGTTGGTCTCGGCGAAGAGCGTCTTGTCCTCGGTGACCGAGACGAAGTAGTACCAAGGACCGGGCGTCGGGTCGAGCGCCGACTGAAGCGCTTCGGCTCCCGGGTTCCCGATGGGACCGGGCGGGAGACCCTTGATGTCGTACGTGTTGTACGGGTCCTTGAGCTTGCGCAGATTGTCGACCGCACCGAGGTCCAGCCTGCTCTGGGCCTTGATGTAGTTGACCGTGGAGTCGAATTCGAGACGGCCGACGGTCTCGGTGTTGTCCGGTTCCAGACGGTTGTAGACGACTCGGGCGACCTTGTCGAAGTCGTGCTTGTACTTGCCCTCCGCCTGGACGAGGCTCGCGACGGTGATCACCTGGAGCGGCGACTTGAGACCCAGCTTGTCGGCCTCGGCCTCCAGATCCACCTTGCTGTACTCGGCGGCGGCGCGGGCGACCATCTTCTTGAGGATCGCCTCCGGCTTCATGCCCTTGGCGACCGGGTAGCTCGCCGGGAACAGGAAGCCCTCCAGCGGGTCCTTGATGTCCTTGGAGCCCTTCGCCCAGGCCGGCAGACCGAGATTGCCGGCCTGTGCCTTGGCGACCGCCGCGGTCGACCCCTTCTTGAGTTCGAGCCGCTTGTCCATCTGCTCGTAGACCCAGACATTGCGCTTGCCCTCGGGGATGATCAGCGCGTTGTGGCTGGTGGGGCTGAGCATCGTCTTCACGGCCTTGGCCGCGGACATGCCCTTGCTGAGTGTGTAGACGCCCGCCTGGATCGAGTTGCCCTTGGGGTTCTGCCGCTGCGCCGCGACGAACGCGCCCTGGCTCTTGACGACACCGCTCTTGACCAGGATCGAGGCGATCTCGTAGCCGCCGGCCCCCTGGGGGATCTCCACCTGGACCGAGCCGGAACCCTCGCCCACGAAGTCGGGCGGGGCGCCGAACTTGGACTGCAGGAACTGGAAGCCGACATAGCCGACACCGCCGACACCGCCGACCAGCACCACGCTCATGAACAGACAGGCGAAGCCGTTGTGGCTCTTCTTCTTGGTCCTGCCACGGCGCTCCCGCCCGTTGCCGCCCCGGCGGTCCGAGCCCGGCTCGTCGCGCTCGCCTTCGGCGCCGTCGTCGTCGCCCGTGAAGAAGGGGTGGCTCTCGTCCTCCTGGCCGTCCTCCCACTCGCCGCCGGGCTCGGGCTCGGCCTTCCGCTGCGCGGGGGGCTGTGGCGGGGGGTACGCGTCGGGGGTGCCGTAGTAGTCCTGGTTCGAGCCGTAGCCGACGTCCTGACCGCCGTCGTAGGGCCCGGCGGGATTCCCGGCGTACGGCATGGTGGCCTGCTGGCCGGTGTCCCACGCGCCGTTGTACTGCGGGTCGTTGTACTGAGGCTGCTGATGTTGTTGTTGTTGCTGCTGTTGTTGCTGCTGTTGTTGCTGCTGTTGCTGTTGCTGTTGCTGTTGCAGGGCATGGTGCTGCTGGGGATGCTGCGGCTGCTGGGGGTGATGCGCCTGCGGGTGCTGCTGCGGACCGCCGTACTGCTGGGCGGCGTACTGGGGCTGCCCGGCCTGCTGCCCCAGATGCGGCTGCTGCTGCGGTTGCCCACCCTGGTGCTGACCCACGTGCTGCTGGCCCACATGTGGCTGTCCACCCTGTTGCTGGCCCACGTGTGGCTGCGCGGCCTGCTGCTGGCCGTACTGCTGGGGGTGGTACTGCTGCTGGTACGGGTCCTGCCCGTCCCCGTACTGCGTCTGAGGCTGCACATGCTGCTGCGGATACTGCTGCTGCGGCTGCCCGCCGTAGGGAGCCTGGCCGTCACCGGCCTGCTGTGCTCCCCACCCCGGGTCCCCGTAAAGGGGGTCCTCGGGGTGCCACGGTTCGGAGCCGGGGCCCCGGCCATAGTCAGTCATCGATCCCCTAGAGCCGCGAGGCGGCGGTGGCTGAGCGGTGGCACGGCATCCGTTTCGCCTCTTTGTTGTGCGGTGGCTGTTCGAACACCATCGCATCGCGCGGAACGTTACCGTATCGCGATCAGATGACCACTTCGACGCCCTCACCCGGAGGCTCACCAGAGCCTCTTTCGGCCTCCAGCGCGCTCTGAAGGATGACAACCGCCGCCACTTGGTCGATAACGGACCGGCCCTTCTTGGACTTCACGCCCGAAGCGCGCAGTCCCTGGCCGGCCGTCACCGTACTCATCCGCTCGTCGACCAGTCGTACCGGCAGTGGCGCGACGCCTCTGGCCAGCTCCTGTGCGAACACACGTACCTTCGCGGCGGCCGGTCCTTCGCCTCCGCTGAGGGACCGGGGCAGCCCGATCACCACCTCGACCGGCTCGTACTCCTCGACGAGCTGCCGCAGCCGCCGGTGGGCGGCCGGGACATCACGTCCCGGCACGGTCTCCACCGGCGTGGCGAGGATCCCGTCGGGGTCGCACGAGGCGACCCCGATCCGGGCGTCCCCGACATCGATCGCGAGCCGGCGTCCCCGTCTCATCCGCGATCAGATCCTTCCGGAGCGTGCGCCCGGCGTGCGCCGCTCACGCGGTCTCGGCGACGAGCCGCTCGACCGCGGCCACGGCGTCCCCGATGGCGTCGGGGTTCTGGCCGCCGCCCTGGGCCACGTCCGGCTTGCCGCCACCGCCACCGCCGAGGGTCTTGGCGGCGGTACGGACCAGATCACCGGCCTTGAGACCGCGCCGACGGGCGGCGTCGTTGGTGGCGATGACCGTCAGCGGACGCCCGTTGGCCGTGGTGAACAGGGCCACGACGGCCGGCCGGTCGGCGGCTCCCGACTGCTGGTCCAGCCGGCCGCGGACATCGAGGACCAGCTTGCGCAGATCGTCGGCCGAGGTGCCGTCCGGGACCTGTCCGGTGACCAGCGCCGTGCCCCGTACGTCGATGGCGCTCCCGGCGAGCCCGGCGGCGGCGGCGAGGACCTTCTCGGCGCGGAACTTCTCGATCTCCTTCTCGGCGTCCTTCAGCTTGGCGAGCATGCCGGCGATCTTCTCGGGCAGCTCCTCCGAGCGGCCCTTGACCAGCTCCTGGAGCTGGGCGACGACGGTGTGCTCCCTGGCCAGGAAGTTGTACGCGTCGACACCGACCAGGGCCTCGATACGCCGCACGCCCGAGCCGATCGAGGACTCGCCGAGCAGCTTCACCAGACCGAGCTGGGCCGTGTTGCGGACATGCGTACCGCCGCAGAGTTCCTTGGAGAAGTCGCCGATGGTGACCACCCGGACCCGCTCGCCGTACTTCTCGCCGAACTCGGCGATGGCGCCCTGCTTCCTCGCCTCGTCGATGCCCATCACCTCGGCGTGGACATCCAGCTCGCGGGTGAGGACCTCGTTGATCTTCTGCTCGACATCGAGGAGGACCGTGCCGGGTACGGCCGCGGGTGAGCCGAAGTCGAAGCGGAAACGGCCGGGCGAGTTCTCGGAACCGGCCTGGGCGGCCGTCGGGCCGAGGGCGTCGCGCAGCGCCTGGTGGGTGAGGTGCGTGGCGCTGTGGGCCCGCGCGATGGCGCGGCGGCGGCCGAGATCGATGGCGGCATAGGCGGAGGCGCCCACCGTCACCTCGCCGACCTGCACGGACCCCTTGTGCACGGAGACACCCGGGACCGGCTGCTGGACATCGCGCACCTGCACGACCGCGCCGCTGTCGAGCCTGATCCGGCCCTGGTCGGCGAGCTGGCCGCCGCCCTCGGCGTAGAAGGGGGTGCGGTCGAGCACGATCTCGACCTCGTCGCCCTCGGTGGCGGCGGGCGAGGGGACACCGTCGACGAGGAGTCCGACGATCGTGGACTCGCCTTCGGTGGCGGTGTAGCCGGTGAACTCGGTGGTGCCGCTGTTGTCGGCGACCGAGCGGTAGGCGGAGAGATCGGCGTGGCCGGACTTCTTGGCCTTGGCGTCGGCCTTGGCCCGGTCGCGCTGCTCCTTCATCAGCCGGCGGAAGCCGTCCTCGTCCACGGACAGGCCCTGCTCGGCGGCCATCTCCAGGGTGAGGTCGATCGGGAAGCCCCAGGTGTCATGGAGCAGGAAGGCCTTGTCGCCGGAGAGGACCTGGCCACCGGCGGCCCTGGTCTCGGTCACGGCCGTGTCGAGGATGTTCGTACCGCCCTTGAGGGCCTTGAGGAAGGCGGCCTCCTCGGCGACGGCCACGGTCTCGATACGCCGGCGGTCGGTCTCCAGCTCCGGGTACTGCTGTCCCATCGTCTTGATCACGACATCGGCGAGATCGGCGACGATCGGTTCCGTGGCACCGAGCAGACGCATGTTGCGGATGGCGCGGCGCATGATGCGGCGCAGCACATAGCCGCGTCCCTCGTTGCCGGGGGTGACCCCGTCACCGATCAGCATCACGGAGGTACGGATATGGTCGGCCACCACACGCAGCGAGACATCGGTGGTGTGGTCGGCGCCGTACCGCACCCCGGTGAGCTCGGTGGCCTTGTCCATGACCACCCGCAGGGTGTCGGTCTCGTACATGTTCTGTACGTCCTGGAGGATCATGGCGAGACGTTCGAGGCCGAGACCGGTGTCGATGTTCTTCGACGGCAGGTCCCCGAGGATCTCGAAGTCCTCCTTCGAGGTGCCCTCGCCACGTTCGTACTGCATGAAGACCAGGTTCCAGATCTCCACATACCGCTCGTCGTTGACGGCGGGACCGCCCTCGACGCCGAACTCGGGACCGCGGTCGTAGTTGATCTCGGAGCAGGGGCCGCAGGGTCCGGGGACGCCCATCGACCAGAAGTTGTCCTTCTTGCCCAGCCGCTGGATGCGCTCGGCCGGTACGCCGATCTTCTCCCGCCAGATCCGCTCGGCCTCGTCGTCGTCGAGATAGACGGTGATCCAGAGCCGCTCGGGGTCGAGCCCGTACCCGCCGTCGGCCAGGGAGCCGGTCAGCAGCTCCCAGGCGTAGGAGATGGCGCCTTCCTTGAAGTAGTCGCCGAAGGAGAAGTTGCCGCACATCTGGAAGAAGGTGCCGTGCCGGGTGGTCTTGCCGACCTCTTCGATGTCCGGCGTACGGACGCACTTCTGGACGCTGGTGGCGCGCGGGGCGGGCGGCTTGACCTCGCCGAGGAAATACGGCTTGAAGGGCACCATGCCCGCCGGGACCAGCAGCAGAGTCGGGTCGTCCGCGATGAGCGACGCCGAAGGCACGACGGTGTGCCCGCGCTCCTCGAAGAAGCTCAGCCAGCGGCGGCGGATTTCAGCCGACTCCATCAGTGGTCCTCATTCCGGTTGTGCGGCTTGTGGGAGTGCGTGGTTCTGGGACGTTCGGTGTGCTCGACGACGGCCAGCCGCCGGGGCGCGGGGAGCGCGCGGTCGGCCGGTGCCTCCAGGCCCAGTGCCTCGCCCAGCTCCGCCTCGCGGCGCGCCATGCCCGCTCTTATGTCAACGGCGAATTCCCTCACCTTGTGCCCGGCGTCGATCGCCTTGTTCGCCGCCTGGGCGGCGAGGCTCTCCGGGGTGAGCTGCCGGAGCTTGCGGTGGACCTTGGTGGTGGCCCAGACGCCGGCGGCGGCGCCCGCGGTGAACCAGAACGTACGGCGGAGCATCGCTGCGTCAGCCCTTCTTGTTCCTGCGCCGGGCGGACGGGAGCGTACGGCCGACGACCACCCTGCGGCGGTTCGCCGGCTCCGCGGCCCCGTCCGGCGCGGCGGCCGTTCCTCTGCGTCCCATGGCCTGGCGTACGCCGTAGCCGAACGCCGCGACCTTGACGAGGGGTCCGCCGAAGGTCGAGGCGACCGTCGTGGAGAGCGCCGAGGCGTTGGAGGTGACTTCCTGGACGTCCGTCGCGATGGCGTCGACGCGGTCGAGCTGGGTCTGCGCCGAGCGGACCGTCGCGGAGGCGTCCGCCAGCAGCGGCACCGCCTGCTCGGTCACCTCGGCCACGAGCCGGGTGGTCGCCCTGAGCGTCTGGGCCAGCCGTACCAGCACCACGGCCAGGAAGGAGACCAGGATGGCCCAGAACACGGCCACCAGGATCCCGGCAACCTCTCCACCGGTCACGACGCACCGCTCCCTGATCGTCGACGGTCTTCTGGAAGGCGACTGGAAAGTCGTCCTCCGACCCTATCGCGCCGGGGGTCGCGCCCCGTACCGCATTACGGGGTCACGGGACGGGAGTTGCCGCGGAGGACCGCACGGAGTGCGGCCGGGTGAGTACTCCGCGTGTCCCCTGCGACGGCCCTTCCGCCCCGGTCCTCTGCCACCGGCGCGCCTCCCCCGGTTCCCGGCAACCTCCCCGCCGAGCCGGTATGGGAACTGCCGCGCCGGGCAACGGAGTCGAGGGTGCTCGCGGTGGGCGGGCGGACCGTCCCGCGACACGCGAAAGCCCGCCGGCTCCCCCGCCGGCAAGGGCGGGGAAACGGCGGGCCGAGGCGCCGGCACGCAAAGTGCGGCGGAACGCGAAGTGCCGTGGAATCAGGCGCTGTCGAGCGACCGGATCCGCTGGATCCGCGTCAGCGGGCGTAGTACTCGACGACGAGCTGCTCGTCGCAGATGACCGGGATCTCCTTGCGCTGCGGGTCACGGTCCAGGCGGAACGCCAGGGCCTTCAGATTGACCTGGAGGTAGCGCGGGGTCTCGCCGTCGGTGTCGTAGCCACCCTCGCGCGCGACCTGGAAGGGGACCTTTTCGCGGCTGCGCTCGCGGACCATCACCACGTCGTCGGGACGGACGCGGAAGGACGGCTTGTCGACCTTGCCGCCGTTGACCTCGATGTGGCCGTGGACGACCATCTGGCGGGCCTGGTAGATGGTGCGGGCGATACCCGAACGCAGCACCAGCGCGTCGAGGCGGCGCTCCAGCTCGACGACCAGGGCCTCACCCGTCTTGCCCTCGGCCTTCTTGGCGCGGTCGTAGGCGCGGGCCATCTGGCGCTCGCTGATGTCGTACTGGGCACGCAGACGCTGCTTCTCCAGCAGACGGACCTTGTAGTCACTGTTCTGCTTGCGTCCACGACCGTGCTCACCCGGCGGGTACGGACGGGCCTCGAAGTACTTGACGGCCTTCGGCGTCAGCGCGATACCGAGCGCACGGGACTTCTTGACCTTGGGACGCGACTGGTTAGGCACGTTCTCCAGACCTCCGTTGTAGGTTAGGTTAGGCTCACCTTACTCAAGGAGATCGCATGTCTCGCTCCGGGAACACCACGCGCATCACAGACAGCCTCGACGCGCAGGGCACCGATTCGACGGAGGTCCGATCAGCTCATGGTCAGCCGCGTCCCAGCGGGCTTGAAATCGATCGGATGCCGTCAGCAGCCGAACGCACACGAACTCTCGTACAGAGTACATGCTCGGCGATGCTGCTCCTCCCGGGTCCGGACGAGGCGGAGCCCTGCCAGTTCATGCCCGGGACCCGGACCGTCGGGCCGGACGGCGAGGTGCTGCTGGTCTTCCCCACCGGCTCCCCCGCCGTACGGGCCGCCGCCCGCGCGCCGGAGGACGGAGCGCACTCGGTGCTGGAGCTGACGGACGTCGCACCGGTCTCCGTGCCCCACCGTATCCGGGGGCGGGCCTGGCTCTCCGGTCCGCTCACCGTGGAGGCGGGTCCGGCGCAAGCGGGGCGTACGACCCTGCGGCTGACGGTGGGCGAGGCGTATGTGGACGATCTCTGGGGCGCGGACGAGGTGGCACCCGAGGACTTCGCGGCGGCCGTGCCCGACCCGCTGGCGGAGCACGAGGCGGAGCTGCTCCAGCATCTCCACTCCGCGCACAGCGCCGAGGTACAGACGCTGCGCGGACTGATCGGCGAGCGTTCGGGGCCGGCGGCGGGGACCGCTGCCGTACCGGTCGGGCTGGACCGCTTCGGACTGCGGGTGCGCTTCACCGGCGTCCGGTGCTTCGACGCACGCTTCGACTTCCCCGAGCCGGTGCGGGACATCAGCGAGCTGCGCCGGGCCATGCACACACTCTTCGACGCGGCCTCACGCTGACACCGCCGCGCCGCCGGGCGGCGCGGCCGGGCCCGTTCAGCCGCCGTCGCCGCGCAGCCGCTCACGGACCTTGTCCACCACATCCGCGTAACGGGCCTCCGCTCCGTACCGCGTGGGCTCGTAGTAACGCCTGCCGCGCACGCCGTCCGGGGCGTACTGCTGGGCGGCGACACCGCCCGGCACATCGTGCGGATAGACATAGCCCTGGGCATGGCCGAGCTCGGCCGCGCCCTTGTAGTGGCCGTCGCGGAGATGGGACGGCACCGGTCCCGCGAGGCCCTTGCGCACATCCTCCAGCGCCGCCGAGATCGCGGTGGTGGCCGCGTTCGACTTCGGGGCGAGCGCCAGCGCGATGGTGGCGTGGCTGAGGGTGAGAGCGGCCTCGGGGAAACCGATCATGGCCACGGCCTGGGCCGCGGCGACCGCGACCGGCAGCGCGGTGGGATCGGCGAGACCGATGTCCTCGCTCGCCGAGATCATCAGCCGCCGGGCGATGAACCGGGGGTCCTCGCCCGCGTCGATCATCCGGGCCAGATAGTGCAGCGCCGCGTCCACGTCGGAGCCGCGGATCGACTTGATGAGCGCGCTCGCCACGTCGTAGTGCTGGTCGCCCTGGCGGTCGTAGTTCACCGCCGCGCGGTCGACGGTCTCCTCCACGGTTTTGAGGGCGATCTCCGCCTCGCCCTTGTCGAGCGCGGCACCGGCCGCCGCCTCCAGCGCGGTCAGCGCACGGCGGGCGTCACCGCCCGCGATCCGCAGCAGATGCGCCTCGGCGTCCCCGGGGAGGGTGAGCGCGCCGCCGAGACCGCGCTCCTCGGTGAGCGCCCGGCGGAGCAGAGCGCTCAGATCACCGTCCGTGAGCGGCTCCAGTGTGAGCAGCAGGGAGCGGGAGAGCAGCGGGGAGATCACCGAGAAGTAGGGATTCTCGGTGGTGGCGGCGATGAGCGTCACCCAGCGGTTCTCCACGGCGGGCAGCAGGGAGTCCTGCTGGGCCTTGCTGAAGCGGTGGATCTCGTCGAGGAAGAGGACGGTCTCCTTGCCGAAGCCGCCGGAGGCCCGGCGGGCCCCGTCGATGACGGCCCGTACCTCCTTGACACCCGCGGTGATCGCGGACAACTCCACGAAGCGTTTGTTGGTCGCCTTGGAGACGACATACGCGAGGGTCGTCTTACCGGTGCCCGGCGGACCCCAGAGGATCACGGACGAGGGTCCCGCGGGGCCGCCGCCGCCTTCCCCCACCAGCCGGCGCAGGGGCGATCCCGGCTTGAGCAGATGCGCCTGGCCGACGACTTCGTCGAGGACGCGCGGGCGCATCCGGACGGCCAGGGGGCTGCTGGACGGATCCTTCTCCTGGCGTTCTTCGGCCGCTGCGGTAAAGAGGTCGGGCTCCACGCGTCGAAGCCTATGCCAGGTCACCGACACCGCGGGTCCGCGCGGCCCGCCACCGTGGGGGCACGCGGTCCCGCCGGCTCGGACCGTCCGCCCGGACCGTCCGCTCAGCTCGTCCAGAAGTCCCACCAGCGGGTCAGGATGAGCATCCCGATGATCCCGATGTGCAGCGCGGGCAGTACCCAGGTGAACTCGCCGAGGAAGCCGCGCAGCGCACCGGGCGCGGGCAGTGTCCCGTTGCGGACGTTGTGGGACGTCACGTACCAGAACATGACGATCGTGGCGACCCAGGCGAGACAGCACCACAGGCACAGCGAGTTGATGTTGTACAGCGACTGGTACTGGAGCCAGGTGCAGAACCCGACGCCGAAGAGCGTGCCCGCGTTCAGCCCGAGCCAGAACCAGCGCCGGTAACGCGCTCCCGCCAGCAGCCCCGCGCCGATGGCGATCACCACGGCGTAGGCCACCAGTCCCAGCATCGGATTCGGGAAGCCGAAGGCGGAGGCCTGCTCGCTCTTCATGATGTTGCCGCACGAGACCACCGGGTTCAGGCTGCACCCCGGCACGAAGTCGGGGTCTTCGAGCAGCTTGAACTTGTCGAGCGTGATCACCCACGCCGCCAGCAGCCCGGCGGCGCCGGTGATCACCAGCAGCAGCGCGAACGCCCGGCCCGCGCCGACCGTACCGACGGCGCTCCCCTCCTCCCGCTCGGAGGAGATGTCGTCCACTGCCGCACTCGTCATATCGCCGTTCCATCACTCTGGGCCCAGGGGTGCCGCCGCTCGCTTCTCCGCGGCCACCGTTCGACCGTACCGGTACGTGTCCTCAGCCGAGCCGCCGCGTCAGCTCCGTCACCAGGGCGTCGAGCGCGACCGGCGCCTGCTCCCCGCTCTCCATGTCCTTGAGCTGGGCCACGCCCTCGGCGAGATCGCGCTCGCCCGCGACGATCGTGTAGCGGGCACCGGACCTGTTGGCGTTCTTCATGGCGCCCTTGAGGCCCTTGTCGCCGTACGCGAAGTCGGCGGCGATGCCGGCCCTGCGCAGCTCGGTGACCACGGCGAAGAGCCGCCGCCTCGCCTCCTCGCCCAGCGGGACCGCGAAGACACTGGTGGTGCCGGGAAGGTCGAGCCGGATGTCCTCGGCCTCCAGCGCCAGCACCGTACGGTCCACACCGAGTGCCCAGCCGACCGACGGCAGCGCGGGGCCGCCGATCATCTCGGAGAGTCCGTCGTACCGGCCGCCGCCGCCCACCGCGGACTGCGCGCCCAGACCGTCGTGGACGAACTCGAAGGTCGTGCGTGTGTAGTAGTCGAGACCGCGTACGAGCCTCTCGTCGTCCTCGTACACCACTCCCGCCGCGGTCAGCAGCTCCCTGACCTCCTCGTGGTACGCCTTGCACGCGTCGCACAGGTAGTCGCGGAACAGCGGCGCCCCGACGAGCTGCTTCTGTACGTCGGCGCGCTTGTCGTCGAGGACCCGCAGCGGGTTGATCTCGATCCGGCGGCGGGTGTCCTCGTCCAGGTCGAGACCGCGCAGAAAGGCCTGGAGTGCCTCCCGGTAGACGGGCCTGCACTCCTTGTCACCCAGCGAGTTGAGCAGGATGCGGAAGTTCCGCAGCCCGAGCGAGCGGTACGCCTGGTCGGCCAGAATGATCAACTCCGCGTCCAGCGCGGGGTCCTCCGTGCCGATCGCCTCAGCGCCGACCTGCGAGAAGTGCCGGTAGCGGCCCTTCTGCGGGCGCTCGTAGCGGTAGTACGAGCCGGAGTACCAGAGTTTGACCGGCAGATTCCCGGCCTTGTGCAGATTGGCCTCCAGCGCGGCGCGCAGGACGGAGGCGGTGCCTTCGGGGCGCAGCGCCAGCTTGTCGCCGCCCTTGGTCTCGAAGGCGTACATCTCCTTGGAGACGATGTCGGTGGACTCGCCGACACCGCGGGCGAACAGCTCGACGTTCTCGAAGCCGGGTGTCTCCACATAGCCGTAGCCGGAGTTCTTCAGCGGCGCGGAGATGGCCTCGCGCACCGCGAGGAAGACCGCGGAGCCGGGCGGGATCAGATCGTAGGTGCCCTTGGGGGCCTGGAAAGTACTCATGGGGATCCGGTGCGTCACATTCCTCGTCGCGGAGCGGCGTCGGGGCCGCTTCCGTAGCCGGCGGCCGCTTCCCTGAGATACGGGTTGGCGGCGCGCTCGCGGCCGATGGTCGTCTGGGGGCCGTGGCCGGACAGCACCACGGTCGAGTCGTCGAGCGGCAGGCACACGCGGGCCAGCGACTCGATCATCTCGGCGTGGTCGCCGCCGGGCAGATCGGTGCGTCCGATGGAGCCGGCGAAGAGGAGGTCGCCCGAGAAGAGGACCGGGGGGACATCCGCCCCGCCGGGCGCCTCGGGCGTTCCGAACGTCACCGACCCCTTGGTATGGCCGGGCGCGTGCGCGACGGTGAACTCCAGCCCCGCCAGAGCCAGTCGCGCGCCGTCGGTCAGCTCCTGGACGTCGTCGGGCTCCCCCACGGTCAGCTCGCCCATCAGCGGCATGCCGATCGAGCGGCCGAGCGCCTTCTCCGGGTCGCTCATCATGTACCGGTCCGCGGGATGGATCCACGCCGGTACGCCATGGGCTCCGCAGAGCGGGACGACCGAGGCGACATGATCGATGTGCCCGTGGGAGAGGATGACGGCGACGGGCTTGAGGCGGTGCTTCCTCACCGTGTCCTCGACGCCCTGGGTGGCCTGGTGGCCGGGGTCGATGATCACGCACTCCTCACCCGCGGCGGGGGCGACCAGATAGCAGTTGGTCCCCCAGGCCCCGGCGGGGAACCCGGCAATGAGCACGATCGTCCTTATATGTCGTCCGACGGAGGAATGCAGCAGATCAGAGCCTACCGGCGCTGCTCATTCCACAGCCAACCCATATACCGTACGGGGCCAGGCCCGTTCGGCCGGACCGACAGGATCACTTACACAACGAGGAGTAGACCCGGTGGTCAACAACGATCAGCGGCGGCGGCAGCTCGCCCGGGAGAAGTTCGAGCGGCAGCAGCAGCGCCGGGCGGAGGCCAGGAAGAAGGCGACGCGCCGTAACACCGTCATCGCCGCCGTACTGGCCGTGGTGGTCGTCGGCGGAGCCGCCGCGTGGGCCTCCGGCGGGCTGACCGGCGGCGACAGCGCGGACAAGGCCTCCGCGCCGGAGGCGACGGCGTCCGCGGAGCCGACCCCGCCGCCGTCGCCGTCGGCGAGCGAGAGCAGTGTGCCCGCGCCGAAGGTGACGATCGACAAGTCGGCGAAGTACACGTTCTCCCTGAAGACGAACCAGGGCGACATCGGGATCACGATGGACGCCAAGAAGACACCGGAGACGGTGAACTCGTTCAAGGCCCTCGCGGACAAGGGCTACTTCGACAGCACGAAGTGCCACCGGCTGACCACCGAGGGCATCTTCGTCCTCCAGTGCGGCGATCCGAAGGGCGACGGGACCGGCGGCCCCGGCTACACGATCCCCGACGAGAATCTGACCGCCCTCGGCAAGCCGGCGGCGGACGGCGCCGTCACGTACCCCGCGGGGAGCGTGGCGATGGCCAATACCGGCCAGCCGCACACCGGCGGGAGTCAGTTCTTCCTGGTCTACAAGGACACCAAACTCCCGCCCAGCTACACGCCGTTCGGGACCATGGACGAGGCCGGGCTCAAGACCGTGAAAGCCGTGGCCGAGGCCGGTGTGGACGGCGGCGGCGGCGACGGCGCGCCCAAGAAGGCCGTCACCGTGGAGAAGGGGACGGTCGACAAGGCGTGACCCTCTGAATTTCGGCCGTGCTGAGTGCGGACAGCCGGGCGGCCGGTCGCCTAGATTGGCGTTGTGCAGGGCGGGCGCAGCCCGCCCCAGGAAACTGTGGATGATGCCGGGGGCATTGCCCTGGTGGCATCAGGTGGAGGAGGCGCTGTGAGCAGCGACCCGTGGGGCCGCGTCGACGAGACGGGCACCGTGTACGTGCGGACGGCCGAGGGCGAGCAGGTCGTCGGATCGTGGCAGGCAGGCTCTCCGGAGGAGGCTCTGGCCTATTTCGAGCGCAAGTACGAGGGCTTGGTCGTCGAGATCGACCTCCTCGAACGGCGGGTGAAGACCACCGATCTGGCCGCGAAGGACGCGGCGACGGCCATCGACCATCTGCGCGGACAGATCGATGAACACCACGCCGTGGGTGATCTCGAAGCACTGCGCAAACGGCTCGACGGACTGGTCGCGACGGTCGACTCCCGCCGTGAGGAGCGCAAGGCGCAGCGGGCGAAGCAGACCGACGAGGCGCGCCACGCCAAGGAGGCTCTGGTCACCGAGGCGGAACAGCTCGCCCAGAGCGACCAGTGGCGCTCGGCGGGTGAGCGGCTCAGGGCGCTGGTGGACACCTGGAAGGGCCTGCCGAGGCTGGACCGGAAGTCCGACGACGAGCTGTGGCACCGTTTCTCGCACGCGCGCTCGGCGTTCTCCAAGCGCCGCAAGGCTCATTTCGCGGCGCTCGACGCACAGCGCGAGGACGCCCGTAAGACCAAGGAGAAGCTGGTCGCGGAGGCGGAGTCGCTCTCCAGCTCCACCGACTGGGGCGCCACGGCGGCCCGTTACCGCGAGCTGATGACGGACTGGAAGGCGGCGGGCCGCGCCCAGCGCGAGTCCGAGGACGATCTGTGGAACCGCTTCCGCGGCGCCCAGGACGTCTTCTTCGCGGCGCGTGGTGAGGTCTTCGCGGAGCGTGACGCCGAGCAGACCGAGAATCTGAAGCTCAAGGAGGAGCTGGCGGTCGAGGCCGAGCGGCTGCTGCCGGTCACCGATCTCAAGGCGGCCAGGGCGGCCTTCCGGACCCTCAACGAGCGCTGGGAGGCGATCGGGCATGTGCCGCGCGACGCCAGGCCCAAGGTCGAGGGCCGGATGCAGACGGTGGAGCGGGCGCTTCAGGAGTCCGAGGAGAACGAGTGGCGCCGTACGAACCCGGAGGCACGCGCCCGTGCCGCGGGTCTGACGGGTCAGCTCCAGGCGGCCGTCGACAAGCTGCGTACGCAGATCGACGCGGCGCGCGCGACGGGCAACAACGCCAAGGCGGACAAGCTCGCCAAGGAGCTGGAGGGCCGCCAGGCCCTGCTGGACCAGGCGCTGAAGGGCCTCCAGGAGTTCGGCGGCTGAGACGGCGGCTGTGCCGACGGCTGGGAAGCCGCCCGGCAAGCGGTACCCGTGATACGTGGAAGGGCCCCGTACAGCGCGTGTACGGGGCCCTTCCACGTGGGTGAGCGGGGGGGGGAGAGTGCCGTGTGTGCCCGATCGCCTTGTGGCCGCCCTGGTCCCGCGACCGGACAGGACTCAGGGCCGCCGTCCTGTCGCCGTGGTCCTACGGTCTGCGCGCCGAGGTGACCCGGTAGACGTCGTAGACGCCCTCCACGCCCCGCACCGCCTTCAGCACATGACCCAGGTGCTTCGGATCGCCCATCTCGAAGGTGAACCGGGAGGTGGCGACCCGGTCGCGCGAGGTCTGCACGGCCGCCGACAGGATGTTCACATGCTGGTCGGACAGCACACGGGTGACATCCGACAGCAGCCGGGACCGGTCCAGCGCCTCGACCTGGATGGCGACCAGGAAGACGGAGGACTGGGTGGGGGCCCACTCGACCCCCTGGATCCGTTCGGGCTGCTGGGAGAGCGAGTCGACGTTGACGCAGTCGGCGCGGTGCACCGAGACACCGCTGCCCCGGGTGACAAAGCCGATGATCGGGTCACCGGGGACCGGCGTACAGCAGCGGGCGAGCTTCACCCAGACGTCCTCGACGCCCTTGACGACCACACCCGGATCGGCGTTGGAGCGGCGCTTGGTACGCCCGCGCGAGGGCGGCGCGCTCTCGGCGATGTCCTCGTTGGCCGCCTCCTCGCCGCCGAGGGCCTGCACCAGCTTCTGCACGACCCCCTGCGCGGCCACATGGCCTTCGCCGATCGCCGCGTACAGCGACGAGATATCGGGGTAGCGCATCTCGTGCGCCAGCGTGACCAGCGAGTCTCCGGTAAGGATGCGCTGGATCGGCAGATTCTGCTTGCGCATCGCGCGCGCGATGGCGTCCTTGCCGTGCTCGATCGCCTCGTCGCGGCGCTCCTTGGAGAACCACGCGCGGATCTTGTTCCTGGCCCTCGGCGATTTGACGAAGCCCAGCCAGTCCCGTGAGGGCCCGGCTCCGGAGGCCTTGGACGTGAAGACCTCGACCAGATCGCCGTTGTCGAGGGTCGATTCGAGCGGTACGAGCCGCCCGTTGACCCGCGCTCCTATGGTGCGGTGGCCGACCTCCGTGTGCACGGCGTACGCGAAGTCGACGGGGGTGGCACCGGCCGGCAGCGCTATGACATCGCCCTTGGGCGTGAAGACGAAGACCTCGTTGCGTGACAGGTCGAAGCGGAGCGACTCCAGGAACTCGCTGGGGTCCTCGGTCTCCTTCTGCCAGTCCAGCAGCTGGCGCAGCCACGCCATGTCATTGACGGTGTCCTGGCCCGCGCCCTTGCCCGCGTTCCTCGGTACGTCCGTACGGACCTTGGAGGCGCCGGCGACGGCCTCCTGCTTGTACTTCCAGTGCGCGGCGATGCCGTATTCGGCACGGCGGTGCATGTCGAACGTACGGATCTGGAGCTCGACCGGCTTGCCGTTGGGCCCGATGACCGTCGTGTGCAGCGACTGGTACATGTTGAACTTGGGCATCGCGATGTAGTCCTTGAACCGTCCGGGCACCGGATTCCACCGGGCGTGGACGGTGCCGAGCGCCGCGTAGCAGTCGCGGACGGTGTCGACGAGGACCCGGATGCCCACCAGGTCGTAGATCTCCGCGAAGTCCCGGCCGCGGACGATCATCTTCTGGTAGACGCTGTAGTAGTGCTTCGGCCGGCCGGTGACGGTGGCCTTGATCCGGGCCGCGCGCAGATCGGACTGGACCTCGTCGGTCACTATGGCCAGATACTCGTCACGCTTGGGGGCGCGCTCGGCGACCAGCCGGACGATCTCGTCGTACATCTTGGGGTAGAGGATCGCGAAGGCGAGGTCCTCCAGCTCCCACTTGATGGTGTTCATGCCCAGCCGGTGGGCCAGGGGCGCGTAGATCTCCAGCGTCTCGCGGGCCTTCTTCTCCTGCTTCTCCCGCTTGAGATAGCGCATGGTGCGCATGTTGTGCAGCCGGTCGGCGAGCTTGATGACCAGGACGCGCGGGTCCTTGGCCATGGCGACGACCATCTTCCGGACGGTCTCGGCCTGCGCGGCCTCGCCGAACTTGACCTTGTCCAGCTTGGTGACGCCGTCGACGAGCAGCGCGACCTGGTCGCCGAAGTCACGGCGCAGGGTGTCCAGGCCGTACTCGGTGTCCTCCACGGTGTCGTGCAGCAGACCCGCCATCAGAGTGGCCGGGTCCATGCCCAGCTCGGCGAGGATCGTGGTCACCGCGAGGGGGTGGGTGATGTACGGATCGCCGCTCTTGCGCTTCTGCCCGCGGTGCCAGCGCTCGGCGACCTGGTAGGCGCTCTCGATCTGGCGCAGTGTCGCGGTCTCGATCTTGGGGTCGTTGCCCCGCACGGTCCGCAGCAGCGGCTCCAGGACGGGGTTGTACGGCGAGGAGCGCTGCACCCCGAGACGGGCGAGCCGGGCCCGTACGCGGTTGGAGGAGCCACCGGAGCGGGGCGCGGCCGTGGCGCCGGGCTTGGGGGCGCTGACGGGCATCGAGGGCCGTTCCGGGGCGGGCCTGGCGGCCGGGGCGGGCTCCATGGGCTCGGTGGGCCGGGCATGGGAGATCTCCGCGGGGTTCCGCTCGGCCTTCGCGTCGGCAGCCGCCGCGGCGTTGTTCCGTGGCACGGCTCGCGCCGCCGCGGTCTGCTCCGTGTGATGATCGGGCGTCGCGGCGGCCAGTGGCTGGACCTCTTCTGGCAAGAGCGCTCCTCGTGGGATCCAGGTCCCCGGTCAGGCCCGGACTTCCATGGTATCGACCTCGGGCGTCCCTCTCGCCCCAGCGTCCGGGACTCCACCGAACGCGGGACGGGCACCCGGTTGTTCCCGGATGCCCGTCCTGTGGGTCGTCAATCCACCCAGCGCGTGGTCAGAGGCTGATCAGAGCGTCCAGCGGGGCCCCTCGCAGCTCCTGCTCCAGCCGGGTCCTGCCGCCCAGGAATGTCAGTTCCATCAGGACCGCGACGCCCACCACCTCGGCGCCGGCCCGTCGGACGAGCTTGACCGAGGCCCCGGCCGTACCGCCGGTGGCGAGCACGTCGTCGATGACGATGACGCGGTCCCCCGCGTCCAGGTCCTCGGCGTGGATCTCCAGTTCGGCGGAGCCGTACTCCAGGTCGTACGCCTGGGTGAGGGTCGCGCCCGGGAGCTTGCCAGCCTTGCGTACGGGGATGAACCCGAGGCCCGCCCGGACCGCCACGGGGGCGGCCAGGATGAAGCCCCGTGCCTCCAGACCGACGACCTTCGTCGCGCCGTGCCGTGCGCACAGCTCGGCGAGCGTGTCGGTCAGCGCCGTGAAGGCCTTCGGGTCGGCCAGCAGCGGGGTGATGTCCTTGAACACCACCCCCGGCTTGGGATGGTCGGCGACATCACGGATACGGCCGAGCAGCAGTTCCCGTGTGGCGTCGTCCGTCATCTGCGTCTCCCGGACGGGCGGCCACGCCCGCCGCGCCCACCACCGCGCGGACCGGCGACCGCCGCGGCCGGAGCCACCTCGCCGTCACCGGGCCCGGCGTCCTCCGGATCGTCCTCGGCGCCCGTGTCGGCCGGTCCCTCGGGCGTCTCACCCTTGGCCGCGGCCGCGGCCCGCTTGTTGAGCACCCGCTTCTTCAGCGCCTTGATCTGCGAGTCGCGTTCCTTCAGGTCGGCGACGAGCGGGGTGGCGATGAAGATCGAGGAGTACGCGCCGGCGGCGAGGCCGACGAAGAGCGAGAGCGAGATGTCGTTCAGCATGCCGGCGCCGAGGAAGCCGCCGCCGATGAAGAGCAGACCGGCCACCGGCAGCAGCGCGACCACGGTGGTGTTGATCGACCGCACCAGGGTGCCGTTGATCGACCGGTTGGCGACCTCGCTGTAGGTCCAGCGGGTCTGCTTGGTGATGTCCTTCGACCCCTCCTTGAGGCTGTCGAAGACGACCACCGTGTCGTAGAGGGAGTAACCGAGGATGGTGAGCAGACCGATCACCGTACCCGGGGTGACCTCGAAGCCCACCAGCGCGTACACCCCGACGGTGATGGTGAGGTCGTGGATCAGGGCGATCAGCGCCGCGACCGCCATTCTCCATTCGAAGGCGATCGCGAGATAGATCACCACCAGGATCATGAAGATCCCGAGACCCGTCCACGCCTTGTTGGCGATCGTCTCGCCCCAGCTCGGTCCGACCAGGTCGGCGTTGATCTTCGCCTCGTCGACGTTCAGATCCTTGGCGAGCTGGGTCTTCACCGCGTCGGCCTGCTTGGTGTCCAGTTCGGTGACCTGGATCCGCAGTCCGCCGTTGCCGAGCTTCTGGACGATCGCGTCGTGCCCGGAGGCCTCTTCGGTGTCCGACTGGGCCTGGGACACCGAGACGCTGGTGCTCGGGACGGTGAAGACGGCACCGCCCTTGAACTCGATGCCCATGTTGAGGCCGCGCACGGCCAGTCCGACGATGGCCGTGATGGTGATCAGGATCGAGATCCCGTACCAGATCTTCCGCTTCCCGACGAAGTCGTAGCCGACCTCGCCGCGGTAGAGCCGGGCGCCGAGTGCGCCGAGTCGCGACATCTCACGCCTCCTTCGGTTGGGTGGGGGCGGCGGCACGGGAACGGCGCAGCGGCGGCTTGGCGCCGAGCCTCTTCGGGTCCAGTCCGGACCAGGGGTGACCGCCGGCGAAGAACGACTTGCGGGCGAGGAGCGTCATCACCGGCTTGGTGAAGAAGAACACCACGACCACGTCGAGGACGGTGGTCAGACCGAGGGTGAACGCGAAGCCCTGGACCTTGCCCACGGTGACGAGGAAGAGCACCGCGGCGGCGAGGAACGACACGAAGTCGGAGACCAGGATCGTGCGCCGGGCGCGCGGCCAGGCACGCTCGACGGCCGGCCGGAGCGTACGGCCCTCGCGGATCTCGTCCCGGATCCGTTCGAAGTAGACGATGAACGAGTCCGCGGTGATACCGATGGCGACGATGGCGCCGCAGACCGCGGGCAGGTTCAGCGCGAAGCCGATACCGGGGCCGAGCAGGGCCATGATCGTGTACGTCATGATCGCCGAGGCCGCGAGGCTGAGGATGGCGATCAGCGACAGTCCCCGGTAGTAGGTCACCAGGTAGATGATCACCAGGGCGAGACCGATCGCACCGGCGATCAGACCGGCGTGGAGCTGCTCACCGCCGAGCGCCGCGGTGACCGTGGTGACGCTCTGCTCCTCGAAGGTCAGGGGCAGCGCGCCGTACGACAGGATGTTGGCCAGGTCCTGGGCGGACTGCTGGGTGAAGCTGCCGGAGATCTCGGCGCTGCCGCCGAGCGTCTGGCTCACCGAGGGCGCCGAGACGACATTGCCGTCGAGCACGATGGCGAACTGGTTCATCGGCGGCTGCTGCTGGGAGAGCTTGCCGGTGATGGACTGGAACTTCTTGGTGCCGCCACCGGTGAAGTCCATCGTGACGATCCACATACCGCGCTGCGGGTCGAGCACGCCCTTGGCGTCGTCGACGTCCGTGCCCTCCAGCTCGGCGGGGCCGAGGACGTACTTCTCCCAGGCGTCCGCGGAGTTCTGGCCGCAGGCCACGATCGTGTCCTTGGGCGCCGCTCCCTGGTTGGCCTTGGTGCGCTGCGCCTCCTTGGTGCAGTCCAGGTCCGTGAACTTCTTCTCCAGCGCCGCGGTGGCCGGGTCCGGGGGCGGCGTGGCGGCGGGGTCAGCGGTCGCCGGGGGGGTGGGCGCGTCCGAGGCCGCGCCGCTCGCCGAACCGCTCGGGGTGGGCGTCTCGTCCTTCGTCAGGGCTCCCGTGACGGCCCGGCCCTGGGTGGTGGCGCTCGACGAGGGGGCCGCCGGGGGAGAGGAGTCACCGGCTGTCGCCTCGTCGGGCGAAGCGCTCGACGAGGGGCTGGGAGAGCCGCTCGGGGAACCGCTGGGCGCGGGCGGCGGAGCGGTCTGCCCGCCGTCGGCGACGGTCAGCACCGGCCGGAAGTAGAGCTGGGCGGTCGTGCCGACCTGCTCCCTGGCCTGCTTCTCGTTCGTCCCCTTGGGGATGTTGACGATGATGTTCTCGTCGCCCTGGGTCTGGACCTCGGCCTCCGAGACACCAAGACCGTTGACACGCCGCTCGATGATGCTGACGGCGGTGTCCATGTTGGTCTTGTTGATCGCGTTCGGCTTGCCCGGTGTGTTCTTCGCCTGGAGCGTGATGCTCGTGCCGCCGGCGAGGTCGATCCCCAGACGTGGCGTGACATGACCGGACACGAACATCCCGCCCGTGAGGGCGACCATGGCAATCAGGAACAGTGCCAGGGTGCGGCCCGGCCTGCCTGGGGACCCCGCTTGCCTTCGGCCCTTATTAGGTGCTGCCACCTTCTCGTTTCTCCCTGTCCAACCGCCCCACGCCGGGTGTGCGCCGGAGCGGCCACGAAGTGTTGTGGGGACCTGCCCCCGCAGAAATCAGCACGGACCGTGAGCCGCGGCGGGCCGCGGTACGGACCGCCGTGACGACATGACTACTTCGTGCCGGTCCCGCCGTCGGCCTTGCCGTCCTTGGACTCAGGTTCGTCCTTGGGCTCGGCTCCGTCGGCCTCGGTCTCCTTGACCAGGTCGACCTTGGCGTCGTCCGGGGCGGCGGTGGCGTCGGCCTCGATCAGCGAGGAGGCGTCGTCCGGGACGACCGTACCGTCGGTCGTCCCGTCGCCGTGCACGATGCGGTTGTACTCGTCGTCGTCCAGGACGGCGCCGATGGCGTTCTTGGCGTATACGGCGTGGACGCCGGGAGCGACCTCCAGGAGAACCGTGTCGTCGTGCACCTCCTTGACGGTGGCGTACATGCCCCCGATGGTGCGGACGCCGGTGCCGGGCTGCATGTCGTTGCGCATCTGCGCAGCGGCCTGCTGCTTCTTCTTGGCCGACCGGGTCATCAGGAACATGGCCCCGATGAGCACGATGAAGGGGAGGAGGGTCACGAGACTCACGGGAGGGAACTTCCTTCGCACGACCGCGCTGTCGAGCGGCCTGGTATACGGGGGTGGGTACGCCGACCTGTAGGGGCGGCATCGGCGGAGTCTAAGCGAGTCCACGTCGTTGGAACAACGCCCAGCGTCGCACGCGGGTTCCTGACCGGACGCGCGTCTTCGCCGTTACATCGCCGTCGCGTCACCGTCACGTCCCGAACAGACCCTGTTGTCCACCCGTGCCGGGAGCCTGCGGGGGCGGTGCGAGTCCGAGGTGGGCCCAGGCGGCGGGGGTGGCGACCCGGCCGCGCGGGGTGCGCGCGAGCAGTCCTTCCCGGACGAGAAAGGGCTCCGCGACCTCCTCCACCGTCTCGCGCTCCTCCCCCACGGCCACCGCCAGGGTCGACAGGCCCACGGGCCCGCCGCCGAAGAGCTTGAGCAGGGCCTGGAGCACGGCCCGGTCGAGCCGGTCGAGACCGCGCGCGTCGACCTCGTACACCGCGAGGGCGACGGCGGCGACCTCGCGGTTGATATATCCGTCGGCCTTGACCTGGGCGTAGTCCCGTACGCGCCGCAGCAGCCGGTTGGCGATCCTGGGCGTGCCACGGGAGCGGCCCGCGATCTCCGCGGCGCCCTCGGTGTCGATCTCCAGGTCGAGGAGTTGGGCCGAGCGGTGGATGACCCGCTCCAGTTCGGCGCTCTCGTAGAACTCCATATGACCGGTGAAACCGAACCGGTCACGCAGCGGGGGCGGCAGCAGTCCGGCCCGGGTCGTGGCGCCGACCAGGGTGAAGGGCGGCAACTCCAGCGGGATGGCGGTGGCGCCGGGGCCCTTGCCGACGATCACATCGACGCGGAAGTCCTCCATCGCCATGTAGAGCATCTCCTCGGCGGGCCTGGACATCCGGTGGATCTCGTCCAGGAAGAGGACCTCGCCCTCCTGGAGGGACGAGAGGATCGCGGCGAGATCGCCCGCGTGCTGGATGGCGGGGCCCGAGGTGATACGGATCGGGGCGTTCATCTCCGCCGCGATGATCATGGAAAGGGTGGTCTTGCCCAGCCCCGGCGCACCGGAGAGCAGCACATGGTCGGCGGTGGCACCGCGCGCCAGGGCCGCCTTCAGCACCAGGTCGAGCTGCTCGCGGACGCGCTCCTGGCCCACGAACTCGTCCAGCGACTTGGGGCGCAGCGCCGCCTCGACGGCCTGGTCCTCGCCGTCCGCGGACGCGCCGACGAGCCGCTCCGGCGCGTCGGCGGGCGTCTCACCGCTGGTGTCGTCCCAGTTCACTCTGTGTCTCACCTCGGGGATAGGGCCTCGGACGGGCCTCGGTGTGTCGCGTGCTCCGGCCGGCCGGGCCTGTCGTGGCGCCCCGCCGGCGGGACTTTCGGAACACGTCCTAGGGCCTCTCGTTTGGATCTTGCCGGGCTCGCGTGCCCTGGCACCGCGCCTCGCCGCGTTGTCGTCGGTCGCCCACGCTCCGCGTGGGCTCCCTCCTCCGCCTTGCGATCCACGGCACCACGCGGACACCAGCCGCTGCCGCGGC
>NZ_JBSGVS010000085.1:0-31052 GCF_053608565.1 Streptomyces sp. NPDC055025 | reverse complement strand
GGTCAGCCCACTGGGCTGACCCCGTCACGGTTATGCGTTGGCCGGGTCGGTCTCGGAGACGCGGCCGGTTGGGTTCCACACCTTCGCGTCGGAGACGCCAGTGATCTTCGCGAGCTCGGAGGCCGCAGTCGGGTAGTCCGACGTGCCGTCGAGCTGGAGCTTGATGCCTCGCACGAAGTGCTCCTGCGAGCTGATGATTTCCTTCTCGTTCACCTCGTCCCAGCCGACGAGAATGTCCGTCACGGACCGGAATCCGTTGTAGGTATTCACGACGGAACGATCCTGCAAGTACAGGGAGTCGTAGTCGCGAATCCAGCGCAGGGCGATTCCCTCGAACGAAGTCGTCGCACCGTAGGGAACGGACTGCGGAACGGACGGGGCGCCGGACAGGAAGATGAAGCCGGAGCTGGCGAAGGCGTAAGCCGCGTCGCTCGGAATCGTCTGGTCGACCACGATGCGGAAACCGAATCGCTCGCCCAGCGTCGCGGTGCGAAGGGCCGATTCGGCCTCCGAGTCACCAACATTCTGGGCCAAGTTGAGCTTCTCGTCGTTAAGCAAGGCAGACTCGAAGTCGGAGCCGACGAGGAGGTAGCGGCCCTCCTTCGGTGCGTGGAATGCGTTGAGAACCCGGCGTGCCTCGATCAGCGCTCCGCGAAGGTTCTGACCCGTGTTGCCGATGGTGACGGCGTACTGCTGGCCTGTGAGCGTCTTCACGGCTCGGCGCTGAAGGCCGCGCGAAACGGCCTTGACCTGCGGGCGGAGCAGCTTGCTCCACTGGTCGATGTCGAAGTCGTTCTGCTCGTCGGTCAGCTTGACGGCGGAGTAGGAGTTGCCGCCGAAGGTGACGGCGATCTTCCGCTCGCTGTACTCGTCGAACTGAATAGGGGTGCTGCGGTCGTTGCGCCATGCGTAGTCGTGGAAGGGCAGGATTCCTTCCACCTTCATGCTGATGGTGTCGTTGTCCGCGCCCTTGAACTGGTCGATTCCCTGCTTCTGGAACAGGTTCGGGATGATCAGCTCCTGTTCGAGCATCCCGACTGCCGTGTTCACGAGCTTCTGAGGCTTGACGACCTGATGCTGATTGGTGGGCAGGATGACCTCCGAAGAGAGAATATGGGGGTTGGTGGCCATGACGTGCGACCGACTTGCCTTGTATGTGTTACTTATGGATGCATGTGGTATTTATGATCATTGGGGGGGAAATGGTCTCGGAACTGTTCGTCCTACTCGGCGCCTCGGGCGTGCTGAGCGCGCTCACTCGCGCACTCGCGATTTGGTTGCGGTCTAGCCATCCAGGGCGAGTGAAAGTGAAAGGCCGAGGAGGAATCGAAGTAAGCCTCGACCTCTCCAACCCGAGCGAAGCGGCGCGGTACTTGGAGACCCTCACCGAGCCCGACTCTGAGGGCAGGTGATTTTGTGTCTCAAGCCACGGGAGCCGGAGGTCCTAATGGGGCTGCTGTTCTAGCAGCTCAGCCTCGACGGGTCTTCAATGCCGACCAATTGAGCGCTTCCTTCGGAGGCGCTGGGGGTGGGATCGGCCTGGTCGCGATCGGTAGCCATATGGACCCGAACGGGATCTGGAGTGACGTATTTCTATACCTCGCTCCCGTCGTGGCCATTGCCTTCACCGTTGTGATGAGCTGGGTCTTCGCGAAACTTGAGCAGCGCGAAATCCGCAACCAGAATGCGAAAGCGATTGCCACCGTCCAGTCGGAAATCAGTGATCCGGAGACCTCGCTTGAACGCAAGAACGAGCTGAAGGTGATACTGAAGTCACTTCGAGACGAGAGGATCGCCTACCGGCTCTAAGGGAAAACTAGAAGCGCCGGGTGCGCCGAGCGAGCTTGCGCGGGTCCATCTCGCCGTCGTCCTCGTCGGACGGGTTGAGGCCACCGCCGAGGGATTCCGGAGCTGCCGGGGCGAGGAGTGCTCGCAGCGCCTTCGCGTCGGCTTCCAGTTCCTCGGGGGTCGTGCCGCGCAGTCGCGCGGCCAGCTCGTCGGGAAGCTCGTACTTCCTTGCCACCGTGCCGACCACAAGCGAATGCTCCAACTCGGCGTTCTTCGCCTTAACGTCAGCGAGCGCGGCCTCGAAGTCCTCCGGACTCTTCGCCTCGGAGAGCCTCGTCTCGGCGTCGCGCAGTCGCGTGCGGTACGAGGCGGCCTCGCTGCGCACCTTGGTCAGCTCCTTGCGGGCCCACTCGGGGAGGGAGTCCTCCGTGGTGCTGGCCGGTGCCTCCGTCGACTGGGGCTCACTCTGGGGCTGCTCGCTCTCGCCGGTCGGCTCGCCGCTGGGGGCAGGGGTCTCTTCGGGCACGGGTCACGCCTCCTGGGCTGTGTTCGAGGACGGCCGCGCCTCCTGGGCTGCGGCTCGTTGCTTCTGGCGGATGTAGCGCCGCCAGGCGCTCACGGCCGACTTGCCGCTCAGGCCCTTGGTGACCTGGGGCCATTGGGCCTCGTACTCGCGGGACAAGGCGGTCAGCTCCGAGCCCTGGTACTGCTGCATGGAGAAGACCGGGGCCGCGTAGCAGTGACAGTTGTCGTGATAGCGGTCGCCATCGGCGAATGTCGCGGACTCGCGCGACTTGTAGACCGGACCTCGGCTGATGAGCATGGCGCACCACCCGCACGGGGTGCCTGTACGAGACAGCCGCACGTACCCCAACGCCCTGCGGTCGCGGCGCATGTGGTTCCAGACCGTCGACCGGCCCCCGTTCATGGCGACACGGGAAGCCGCGGCTGCCTGCTGGGCGCCCGCCTGGCGGTGCGCTTCCTCGCGGGCCTTATCGGCGTCCTTGGCCGCCTGGTCGTCGCTGATCTCGTCGAGGCGACGGTTCAGGTTCTGCGAGCCGAGGGCGTCGAGCACGGTCCGGAGTTCATCCTCGGCCTCCCGCTCGATGCGCTCCTCTTCTTCACGGAGCCCTTTAAGTTCCTCGACGAGGATGCGGTCCCAGTCCTCGTCTCCGTCCCTCTCGTCGTCGCCGGGCGCCGCCTGGGCGTCCTCCTCGACTGCGGGCGGGGCGTTGCCGGACTCGCCGGTCGCGGCCTCGCCCTCTGTGTGGGCGGGGGATGGGGGTTCGTAGGTGCCGGCCAGCTCGGCGAACTCGCCGCGGAGGTCGGCGAGAGAGACGTGTTCCGGCTCCGGGTGGTAAGGGTCCGCGACCGTGCTACCTGTTTGTAGTGCCCGCGCGAGGCGGTAATACGCGCGGGCGAGATCGCGGGACTGTCGCCTGCGCCCCATGACGAGAGAGATGGCTCGGCGTAGCCAGCCAGATGCCGTAGCTGCCCGTTGCGCGGCCGGGACCTCATGCCACAAGGACAGGACATCAGTCACGGTCGCGGCGCCGATCTGTGACAGCGCGACGTGGAAGGCGGTCGATGCCTGGTCGGTCTCCTTCTGCCGTGCTGGGCTGCTCACGCTGCGACCCCCAGTTCCGTGCTGCGCCGAACATCGGGCGTTGCCCGTTGTAGGGCGGTCGCGAGCTGGCCCACCGAGTCGTCGTCCTCGGCGAGTTGCTCCCAGTCCTCGAACTCGTTCTGTGTGACGCCGGGAACCCTTCGCCACAGACCCTTGGCCGGGATGCCGAGCTGCTCGCGCAGCTTGCCCAGCGCGTCGGCGGCCTGCGCGAGGCTGCGCTGTTCCATGTCGCGCCAGATGACCTCGCCTTTGTAGTCCTCGGCGGAGGTGGCGTTGCCGGCCAGTTCGGCGGCCAGCCTGAAGACCCGTTCCCAACACTCCCCGAAGGCGGTACGGAACTCCGCGATCTTGCGGCTCAGCGCCGTCTCGGCAGCGAGGAGGGCCTCGGCGCTCAAGTTGGCGATCTGGCCGAGTAGGTGGTGCGGTGGGGTCTGGCTGACGGCGGCCAGGTGCCTTATGGACATGTCCACCGAGTCGATGAACCCGCCGAGCGGTGTTTCGTCGAGCGATCCGAAGTGAACATCCGGGTCCTCGGCGAACAGGAACCGTTTCGCGTTGTGGTTGATCGGCAGCGGGACGGGATTCCCCTGGGCGTCGAGGACGGCCTCGCCGGTTTCCGGGTCGCGCTGAACCGGCGGGGCCATGCCGGTAACGGTCCTGACCTTCACTGAGGCGTACGTCTGGGCAACCAACAGATCGAAGATCGTCTGGTTGATCCGGTCCTGGAGCGCGATCATCGGCTCGATGACGCCCAGCGTCCGGCCTTCCAGGTCGACGCTCGCGGCGAAACGCGTGACCGGGCACTCCGAGGCGCCATGCTGGCGCCCGGCCGCCACCGTGATCCCGTCTTCGTCCTCCAGGCCCTTGAAGGTGACGGTGTACTCGTAGCGCGCGTCCCACATGCGGGCCTTGCCGAGTGACTCTCCCGAGGGCCAGGATGTGACCGTCAGCGCCGCGTGCGGGACGTCGTCGTTGGCCGCGTCCTCGTACAGGGCAGCCGTGCGCAGGGCAGACAGCCCCTTCGTGCGCACGGTGCCCGTGCGGGACTTCTCGGTGACGGTGAACGAGTGCCCGTACGTCAACGCACCTCGATACACCGCAGCTTGGCGGGCGTCGAGCCGGGAGCGCTGCCAGTGCGCCCACTCGACCGTGGTCGTCTCGGCCGGAGCCGGGAGGCCGCCGCCGGCCTCGCCCGACCGGAACCCGTCGACATAGAGGGCCTGAGCCGGGGTGCCGACGAGCAAGGGCAGCCAGTTCGACACCGACCGGCGCGCGAGGAGCCGGTACTCGTTGTCGGCCTGGGGCGGCATGTACGGGTCGTCGTGGTGGCCGTGAAGGTAGTCGTCGATCCGCTTCAGGCGGTCGCCGTCCCGATTCAGGATGGCGAGGAGCTGTCGCGCGAGCGAGGCAGGGGATAGGGAGGTGGTCAAGTAACCACCACCCTTGCCACACTCTTACAATCGGCTCACAAGAAATAGCCCCGACCGGTTCTCTTCCGGACCTTCTTACCGCGTGCCCGGAGGTCGACGAGGGCCTCGTGCGCGAGCATCAACGCGGCGTACGCGTCGACCTTGCGCGGGGACTCCCGCCCCTCCTTGCCGAAACTAATTCCGTAGTTGTTGGTGCGGCGCCGTGCGTTGAGCGCGTGTCGGCGGAGCTTGCGGTCGCCGTCGTGGACGAGTTTGCGGTCGAAGACCGACCGCATCAGCCGCTCGTGCGCCATGGTTGAAGCCTTCAGGCTCGACCGCATGTCCCAGCCGATCGCGTCCTTACCTGGTGCCTTCACGGCCAGGCCCTCGCCGTACGTGTCCGACCACTCGGATATGTAGCTCTCCCAGAGGGCCACATCGGCGTAGAAGCCGTGCACCTCGAAAGTCCGGAAGGCTTCGTGTACTGCGCTGTCGACCTGGACGCGCGGGACGGCCCAGTCGTCACCGCGTGGGCCGTCCGGCTTTTCCCAGAGACCCAGGACGCAGGCGTACATATCACTGACGCGCAGTGCCACCAGGGCAGTTGCGTCATCCTTGAGACCGCCATCGAAGCCCATCACGATATCGTCACCGGGCTGGAGCATCTTGCTGTCGTCTCGGAGGACGTCCCATTCGGCTGGCCCATACAGGGCGTCCTCGCTCGCGACGATCTGGTTCAGCCACATGCGCCGGGACCGACTCGGCGCAATCGTGGTGTCGAGGATCGACTGAAGGATGGTTTCGACCCGCAGCCACACCGCGTCACCGCGGATCTTCGGCAGAACGATCCGGATCGCCTCGGGCGTCAGCGGCGTTGCCGGGTGAGCCTCGATCGAGTCGTACATGAAGCCGACGTCGGCCGCGCGGCCGTCGAGGATCTTCTCGTACGCCTCGCGCATTCGCTCGGCGACGCTGTCCTCGCCGGGGAGGTACGCGTTCGTGATCGCCAGGTAGCGCGAGTCCTTCTTTGTCGCGTTGCCGTCGATCGTCTCGTACATGCGGTCGCCGTTGTTGCCGGTGACCCAGTGGTGCGTCTCGTTGAGCACCGTGAACGTCACTCGCCCGCCTTCGAGGGCGCGGAACGAGCTGGTGACCGCTTCGAGGCGCTGCCGGCCGCCGTTGGCGCGGATCAACTCGGCCCCGGCTTTGATGCCGTACGTCTCGATCATCTTGTCCGAGATCAGGGACGGCATCAGGGTCATCGTGTTGCGGGTCTGGTCGCGGCTGACGGCCGCGATCTGTACCCACGCCTGGGGGTGCGGAGCCCCGACCGGCTGGCCGCCCTCCCAGTGGGAGAAGCGGGAGGGGCCAACGAACTCAACCAGGCTGATGACCGCGAGGAGCGGGTCTTTGCCGGGTCAACCCCAGCCCTTGAGCCGCTGAAGGACGCCCTTCCGGTGTGTAAACCGGCCGGACTCGTCAACGGCGTACCAGTGAAGGACGAAGCGGAGCTGCTCGCGCGTGAAGCGCCAGGGCCCGCCGTCCTCGGCCTTCAGGTACTCGGCGCACCACCCGGCGATCTGCCAGCCGAGTGTGCACTTGGGGAGCGTCCAGGAACCATCCGGGTTCTTCAGCCATGTCGGGCCGAGGAAGGCCGGTTCGAGTGCGTCGATCTCTTCTACTGTGAGGGCTGGAATGGGACTCACCTCCCTACGGCACAAGTCGGTCCTTCGGCGGCGGCTGTCAGACCTAGGGGCTACCGTCTGCCGCGTGAGGATTGGGCTTAACTGGGTCGATGAGGACCCCGAGATGTGCCGGATATGCGATGAGTGGGTCTGTGCTGAAGATCGTCGCTATGGCCGGGACTTATGCCTCGACTGTGGTCCGGCTTATCGACAGGCCAAGCGTTACGGCCTCACCGTTCCGCGGGTGAACGCGATCCTGCGTATCCAGGATGACCGCTGTCCCCTCTGCGACGAGAACCCTGGGGACGACGCTGTGAACGGTCCGATTTGGTGGCACATCGACCACGATCACGACTGCTGCTCCGGCTGTCCGCGCTGCGTGCGCGGGCTGCTCTGCAAGCTCTGCAACACGGACCTCGGCCATTACGAGAAGCGTCTCCGCTTCCATCGACAACGTTGGCGCTACCCGGCGGTTGATGCCTACTTGGTCGATCCGCCAGCGCGGCGGGCTGAAGCGCGCAAGCTACATCCGGACGACATGGGGTGGGCTCGGGTCAGGTATTGCAGCCTTTCATGGCGCGCCGTCCCTCTGACCTGGAAGGGCTAGGCGTTCAGCCCCAAGTCCTTCTTGTAGTCGGCGATTGCGAGCACTGCCGCGGACTGCTCCTCCGGCTCGGGCTCGTGGAGTTCGATGCGCACTCGGCGTCGGTCGCCCTCGGCTACAAGCAGCCGCTCGAAGGCCGAGTAGATGGTCTGGAGCATCTGGCCCGAGCGTTTCCCCGCCTTCTTGTAGTAGCTCAGGTCTTCGCACAGTGAGTAGGCCAGCGCCCAGTCACTCGCCTGATAGAAGTCGGCCTGGCCGGAGTCCTTCAGGGAGTCCCATAGTCGCCTGGCGATCGGGTGCCAGGTGCGGTCGCCGTTCGGCACCTTGGCGGGCCGGGCGAGTCCACGCGTAACCGGCTGAACATCACCACCTTTGCGTTCGCGAGGGCGAGCGAGGTCGGCCTCGCGGTTCGGTACAGGGCCGGGCATGACGACACGCCTCCAACCCCCGCCTGGCAGAGCTGAGTTAGGTACAATCGGTAGTGGTGAGACAGTTTCAGCCCGTTGAAACGTGTGATCTCTGCACGTTTCAACGGGCTGAAACTGACCCATCGCGCGGGAAGCGACCGCGCAACCTGGGCTCGATCGACCATCGGACTATGACGCGGCACGAGACTGCGATCCGCCCAGGGCAAAGCCACACGCAGCGACGCACTTCGTAAACGGCACGGCTCAAGGAGAAGCTCAGTCACGTAAGCGCTGACAACGCACAGAGGATTCGCTAAGCGTCAGGCAGTCCCTCAGTCATGACCACGAACGCGGTGGTCGAACTGAGGCTGCCGTCTGCCGGTTCGACTGCCTTACTGGAAGGTTTTCGAAGCGGTGGACTGGAATTCCATCTCGTTATTCGTACTGGCTGCGTTCGGTGCGGCGAGCCTAGTTGTCACTCTGTTCGTCTCGTTTGTGAGACAACTTCCTGAGCTGGCCAGGGAACTTCGAAGGGCTCGCCGGGCCTTCAAGGAGCGCGATGACGAGCCGGATAGGCCGGCTGCGGACCAGGAAGAAGACCGGGATGACACTCGGTCCTCTTGAAACGCTGCGCGTTTCGTCGCCGCTTAGCCGCAACGGCGTGAGCTCCCTCGCGTGAGGACTTGGCCCGGTGATGCCATCCGCAGAGCGACCTTAGGTTGGCTTCTCGATGGTTGTCACCGGGCATCACGTGGTCAACGTCCGTCGCGGGCTCGGCGCATCGCACGCCGTACTCGTCTCTCGCGGTGCACTGGTGGTCGTCGCGGCGTAGAACGCGGAGCCGTAGTTGAGGCCAATTCGCCGGTAGGCGCTGCCTGCGGTCGGAACCCGTCCAGGACATAGAGCCTCCAGGGGCGTATCGATAAGAGGCTCTGGGCACCGGCGAAGGGGGCATCAGAAATGGGCCCCCGGAGGGGGCCATTGGCAAAGCCCTCAAGCCGTGGAGCTCAACCGTCTACTCGTATATACGGAGCCTGGCGGCCAACCTGGAACACGAGCACGTGTGAGCACAGCCACACTCTCTCATGGGTGGATGGCGGATCGTTGGATCAACTCTTGCAATGTGGCCACACTCTTGCGTATGGTGCACGGCACAGCAAGCAAACGACCCTGGCTCGACGGTGCGCGAACACTGGCCGGGGTTGTCGACCGAGAGGGGTATCTCTCGATGCGAGTGCATCGCAACCGGCACGACCGTGCCTTCGTCGTCGTCCCCAACGCGGCCGTACGCCACAGCGCCTTGTCCCTGTCCGCCCGAGGTTTGCTCGTCACCCTCCTGTCGCTCCCGGACGGCACCCGCGCCACCGTCGACACCGTGACCGATCAGGTCGAGGAAGGCCGCCGCGCCGTGTCGAAAGCGTTCAGCGCGCTGGAGAAGGCGGGCTACCTTCGCCGCGAGCGTGGCCAAGACCCTGACACCGGACTCTGGGGAACGCAGACCCACGTCTCTGACCTGCCGATGGACCACATCCCGGCGGTCGGTGCACCGAAGAGCCGGGGCGTCGGCGATCTTCCCAGGGGGGAAAAGAACCAGGGAAAGAACCTCCTCCCCGAGCTCCAGCCCAACGGCGACGAGGCGCTGCCGTCTCGAACCGAGGAGGAGGAAGATGCCTCCGGCGATGACGACCACGACGACGCAGTGACCGGTCGGGCCGCCGCAACCCTCGCGCAGCTCGGCGACGCGGACCGTCGCCTGGCACTCAGTACCAGCGAAGTTCTCCGCCTGGCCCCCCTCGCCTCCGCCTGGCTTGCCCAGGGCCACACCCCCATGAAGATCGTGGCAGCCCTGACCACCCGCCTGCCGGAAAGTGTCGACTCCGCAGCCGCCCTGGTCTCGTACCGGCTGAAGAACCAGATGCCGGCCATGCCCCCGCCGAAGGCGCCGCCCGCCCCGGACGCCCGCCATCGCTGCCAGTCCTGCGACGCCGTGTTTCCCGCCGGGGTTACGCAAGACTTGTGCAAGCTGTGCCGCGCAGAGATGGAGCGGGCCACCGCCCACATCCTCGGAGCCCCGGCTCCGGCCCCGATTGCCAAGGACCAGCCCGCGCCCATCAGCGACGAGGCGGCCGGGCTGCTGGCCGCCATCCGCCAGCGCCGCGCCAATGCTGGAACTGCCAGCGCCGCCCGCCGCCACGGCTGCCCAGCCTTCGCCGCCGCCTGATCCTGCCAGCGCTCGAACTCAAGGGAACACCCATGTCTACGTCCATGCACATGCCCTGGTACGCCAAGGCCGTCTTCGTGGCTGGCAGGCCGCTCGTCCTAGTGGCGGCACTCGCCATGTCCGTGCCCGGAGAGATCCAGATGGCACAGGCCGCGGGCTGGCACGGCTGGGTCGCCTGGCTCATGCCGGTCTGCATCTCCGCCTACGCAGCCGCAGCGGCCGTCATCGCCGAAGTCCGCCGCAGGATGGCACTGCCAGGTCGCCTTACTGCCACCGTCGGCGCTGGCGCCGCGCTCGGCCTGGCACTGTCAGCACAGGTCGTGGCACACCTCATCGAGCAGGGCTATATGAACACCTCGGCCGTTCTGGTGGCGATGGTCTCTGCTGTGCCGCCTCTGGTCGTGGCTCACATGTTGCACATGGCAGCCGTGCCGGCCGCCGAGGTCGCCGCAGCCGAGCGGCTCCTTGAACTCGAAGAAGTATTGGCGTACTTCGCCGGCGAAGTCGCGGAGGCTTTCGACCTGGCAGGCCGACAACTCGTGTCCAGGTGTCACGGCATCCTGAACGAGTACGAAGTGCTTGCTGACACCGTCGAGGAACTGACAGCCGAGGCGGACGAGATGGCGGACGAGCTGATGGGCGAGCTGGCAGCGGTGGAGAGGGTGGAGCGAAAGCCTCAGCGGCAGGGTACTGCCAGGAAGGCCGTCCCAATGGCCGTCGTCAAGAACACCGTCGCCGCCATGCAAGCCGAGGGCAAGAAGGTCACCGGTTCGACGCTGGCCAAACGGCTCGGTTGCTCCGAACGGTCCGGATATCGGTACCTGGGCGAGGCTCAGGCCGCCTGACCAGGACCCATGAGCCAGTCAACGCTTTTACTGGTAAAACCATTGACCAGTCAAGGCGTTGACTGGCATCCTGGCGGCATGACAGATGACCGCGAAGCTCTGATCTACGAGTACACGATCGTCGGGCCCGACCCGCAGGCTATCGACGGGCGGGAGATCGCCACCGGCATCGCAGCCGACTGGACGGGAACCGCTCACGACCTCGGCCGCGAAATCCTAAAGGGCTGGCTGGTGAAGCCTCCGATGGAGCACGCCGGGCAGGAGATCGAGGCGGTGGAAGTGGTGGGCACGAACGGTGCCTATGCCGCAGTCGATGACCCGGCACCGGCTGTGCCATCAGTGTGGGCCCTTGAAGTGGCCATCGAGGCGAAGCTTGTCGCCGACCATGCCGCAGAACAGGCGGGCAAGGTGCTGGCAGAAGCGATGCGCGGCGCGCATCGAGATGGCCTATCGAAGAACAGCGTCGCCAACAAGACCGGCCGCGTGATGTCCCGCCCGACCGCGCTTAAGGCCCTGAAGGGCTGACGCCCGAGAGCGACTCAACGGTGTAACCAGATGGCCGAGCCCCGTCGCTGAGTAAGCAGGCGACGGGGCTCGTACCGAAGGCGGTGGCGCACGTGTGGCTCGTGAGGGATTCGTCAGCGCCTCCGCTCTAGCAGCCGAAGGATGCGTTCGGAGAGGAGGCGTGCGTCACGTCGCCTGGCGGGCCTCTTCGACCAGACGGCCGGCATGAAGATGCCAACAATCACGGTCGAGAGCAGGCCAAGCAGGGCAACGGCGATCCAGGGGGCGACTGCGGCCGACGCTGTGACTGCGCTTGCGCCCAGCGTGATCAGCAGTCCGCGGCTCACGGGTCAAGGTTGCTGGCCATCGCAAAGTCCTTCCGATCGGAACCGGGTTTGGCGGGAACCCCGGTTCGGGTGGGTAGTGCCTCATCCCCGTTTGGCGCCGAGGGTGAGAGACAGGCCAGGGACCAATAGTCCAGAGACAGCGCAGCGCTGAGGGTGAAGGACTGGCCTGTCCCTCGGACCACAGCACCTTGCCCGGGACGTTTCCGCCGTCGCGTGTGGGTAGGGCCAGTTGTAGACGCGCGGGCCTCTGCCGTTAGGTATAGGCACTTCGTCGCATATTCTGGCATGTCTGGAAGGCGGCGGAGTCCGATAACCGTCTTTCGTGACGGCCGCGTTGCACGAGCGGAAGGCGCGCTGGCCGACCTTGGAACCGTGGCAGAACCCGAGCTGCTAAGACGTGGCGGTGCGGGCCTTCGCGTACCGGGGGTCATACCCCCACCCCGCCGGGCCTGGTCTAAGATCGCGCGCCATATGCGGACGCACTCACCCCCCGCACCCCCCAAGGCAGTACCCGGACCGGATCGCGGGCCGTTCGCCTGCCTGCCTGTCAACGGGCCAGAGTTCGGCCCGGAGAACGGCACAGACAGCCACCCGGACAGCCGCTAAAGGGCCTCTGAACTGCCGCTTTGTTCCCGGGATTGCAAGAGTGTGGCTATTGCTGTAGTGTTCTCCTCGTCGCCACAACGGGACGCCAGCCGCAAGGCGGGCCAGCGAAGCGGAGACAAGCACTCGAAGCGATTGCAAGAGTTGCTCAGGACGGGACCGACCCGCTAGGGTTGGGGCCAACGCCGAACGGGAACGCCGGGCAGCGGTCAGGACACTGGGATTGCCTGGCCGACCGGCTCTCGTGGCGGGTAGCAATGCAGCGATTGTAAGAGTTGCGCAAAACGGCCGAGGCCCGCTAGGGTCGAAGCCAAGCCGGACCGGCTCAGGCCGCTACGGCGAACGAACTGAGCTTGTCGCTCACCCGGCCCCGCCTCAAAGGCGGATGTCGCAACCGCATCGCGGTGTGGGTGGGTACGCAGGGCACAGGTGGGCTTGAAGGTGCGTGATCCGGAGGCGGGGCATCCTGCCGATGATGGGAGCGTGTCGGAGACGACGCCGAACCCCTGGGGTACAGCCAACGTGACAGGCAGTGGCGCGGATTCTCTTTGTCCGCAGTCCCGCCCGTACGGTCCTGGTGAAGCCTGCGAACCGCCCCGTTCTTCGGGGTAGGCGCTGGGTGAGAAGCAACCCTCGGATGCCCGTGGGAAGCGATGTCAGGGCAGCCGTGTGGACTTCGGAGGTCAGGGCTCACCGTTCATTCGAACGGGCCGGGAAACCGGCCGGAACGAACCGAACGGGCCGGAGGAATCCGGCCGGTTCGAGAGGTGGTGGAACGGTGAGTCCGATGGCTTGAGCGATCCGCCATCGTTACCCGAAAAGATCACCTTGCTGAACATCCGGCCCGAAGGGTCGGGCCTCCCGGACGCCTTGGGCGTAGGTGCGAAGCCACCGGGGGGCGCTGGGAACGGCCTGATCGTAAGAGTGTGGCTGTACTCGATCCGTGCCGCCGATCCGGCGGCCGATACTCACCGACCCCTGAAAGGGGACCGACATGACCGTCACCCTGAACAAGATCAACCACCCGACTGCCGGGCCGGACCTGGCCGAGCGAGCCGAGAACCTGGCGGAGCGCGCCTTCCTGCTCGCCCTGGAGCTGGACGCCGTGAAGGCCGAGCTGGTGGAAGCGGAAGACGAGCTGGCCGACATGGAGTCCGCCAAGATCGGCTGGATCAAGGCCGCCATGGGGCTGATGGTCGAGCGCGACCTCTGGAAGCTGCTCGCCCTCGAACTGGAGCGGAAGCTCGCCGCGCCCGTCGCTTCCTGAGCCCCGATTGTAAGAGTGTGGCGAAACGGTCCTCTCCTGATTGGAGGGGGCGTCGTCCCGGAGTGGTGTCCGGGGCCTGATGAGCCAGCCGCTCACCCCGAAAGCGAGGACCCATGCTGTACCCGTTCGACCCTGCGTCGGACGAGACTCTCGCGCAGTACGCCGAGGGCCTCGACGACGACTACGCGGCCTGGCCCACGTGGCACACGGGCAACCCCCTCGACGGGGACCAGCCGACGCACGTCGAGATGTTCACCTGGAACGACGACCGCGCCGGGTGGATCGGTGACAAGTCGAACTTCGAGGTGGCGCGCGACCTGATTCGCTCCGCTGCCGACGAGGGCCGCACCGACACTGTGGTTTCGGACGAGCAGGTCTACGAGTGCGGTGGTGGCTCCTCGGCCTGGGACGTGGCGCAGCTCTACGTCCAGGTCTTCGAGGGCGGGTGCGAGCCGGACTGTCCCGGCACCCATGCCGACGAATGCCGGCCGGGGTGCGACCCCTCCGAGGAACGGGACAGCCATGTCCTCGACGACCGCGACCGCACCCACGGCAGGCAGACCGGCCTTCTGGTTCGGGAGGGCGACTTCCGGTGCTACGAGTGCCTCGACACGTCCTTCTACGAGCGGGAGGCGAACGCGGCTGACGCCGACGAGCGGTGTACCTACTGCAAGGGGCCCGTCTTCCTGACCCCGGCGGTCATCGCTGAGCTGGAGGCCGACGCGGGCTTGTGCTTCGGGAAGGAGTGTGCGGGCGACTGCCACGGCACCCGCACGTACACCGCCGCGTTCCGCCTGGCCGTCGCCCTGGCCGAGTATGTCAAGCACGACCACCCCTTCATCGCCGAGGACGACTACTACGAGCAGCGCCACGAGCGCTTCATGGTCAACCTCGACGAGGCCCTGGAGGACATCCGGCTGCACTACCCGTTCGACTCCTCCGAAGACCAGGACTCCATCTGCGAGTTCGGTCGCGAGTCGTTCTGGGAGCTGGACCAGTGGGAGGACGCGTACGTGGACTGGAACGACGCCCGCGAGGCGTACGACGCCGCCCGGCGTGAACACTTCCTCGACCTCGGACGCACCTTCATGCGCAACGAGATCCCCGGTCAGCTCGCCCTCCTGGAGGCGGCCGGTGCGTGAGGACATCGCCATCCCCGAGATGCGCAAGGTGCCGCGTCCGTACTACCGGTCCTGGGAGAACAACCACTCCATCGGAGTTTCGTGCGCCATGCGCTCAGAGCCGGTGTCCGCCCGCGAGATCAGGGGCGGTGACCAGATCATCGGCCTGGCCGCGTCGCCCTCCCGCAACCGAACTGACGGGTGGCGAGTCGGCCGCGTCCTGATCCGGACCCGGCCCACCCCGGAGACCGCCCGTATCGAAATCGGCTTTCACGGCGAATGGGTGATCTGGGAAGGCCCCGCCGACACCCCCATTCCGGTTTACCGGCGCTGAGCCGGACATTGACCGCCGCCCCTTCCTGCTCCCCCTCGGGGAGGGGCGGCACCCAGCGAAGGCGAAACCCCAATCGGGGTCGGCGGGAGGTGGTCCCTCCCCCCTGACGATGCCAGCCAGCTTGCTAAGGACAGATATGCGCATCCCCTTCATTACCTCCGCCCTGGTCCGCCGCCGCGCGAAGGTCGAACTCCGCGAGCACATCGCGGACGAATACCTGGCCGCACTCGGCGAGAACGCTCGCCTGCACGCCGAATTGGAACAGATCCGCCAGGCCGCCGCCGAGGTGGCCGAGACCGGATTTGCCGTGCTCGTCCGCGAGTCCGCAATTCAGGACGCCGCGCACCACTTCGCCCAGGTCTTCGACGACGGAATGCTCGCGTCGATGGTCGGCACCTCCTTCACCTGCAACGAGGTCGACGCCATTGCTGGGCTGCTCATCGCGGCCGGCCGCGAGGACGCCGGGCTGTCGTGGCTGGAGTGCCACGCCGAGGGAGACGAGTACGGCGACGCTCACAACCAGGGCACCGAGACGTGGGACGACGACCCCCAGCCGACCGCGGTGGACCTCGCGCAGTACGCCCACGCCCTCGCGGCCTGAGTGGTGGACGCGATGACCGACTGCGACTTCTGCTGCCTGCCCGGGGCCCGGTGGCTCTACGTCCCGCAGCTCCGCGCCCACGTCGCCCTGATGAGCGACGACGGAGTGGTGAGCCCTCTCTTGAACGACGGCCGGTGGCGGGCCTGCGACCTCTGCTCGGATCTCGTCGACACGGACGACATGGAACGGCTTCTCACCCGCTCCCTTTCCACGCTCCGAATTCTCGGAGCCCCAATTCCCGACGGTGGTACGGAACTTGAGGACATGGCCATGGTCATGATGGCGCACTTCGCCACCGTGCTGGCCGGAAATCCGACAAAGACAGCTCTGTAGCAACTGGCGAAACTCCCGAAAGGGGGTCGAGGCGGGGTGGTGCCCGCTTCCTGACGATGCCAGCCGCATCCCTTTCAGTGAGGAAACATGGAACACCAGCGAATACAGGAAAAGGTCCGCGAGGTGCTTGCGGTCACCCGAGAAGTCGATAAGTGGCGCACGGATTACGACCCGGGCACGGACGAGTGGTACACGCTGTGCAACCTGGCAGACCTCGCCGAACAGCTCGTCTTCTCCCTGCCGAACGAGATGCTGCCCGAGGAGGAATCGCATCATCCCTCCGGACAGGAACACGCGAGTGTCGACGACCTGGTGAAGGCGTTGGGACTCGACTGGTGAGCTGGCGATACGACCTCTACGTCTGCGACTGCGGATACGAGCGCCCCGAGGAACACGACGGGACGTGCGGCGCCTGGCGCCACGCCGGCATCTGGCTCAACGACGGATTCCGCGACGCATTCAAGGCCGCAGCCCGCGAAGCGCACGCCTACGTCGAGACGACGAGCCCGCACACGGGCAACACGGCCGTGGCGTTCAAGCACATCAGCGGCGGCGGCCTGTGTGAGGACTGCGGCCTGGCGACCGGCCGGCGCGGTCCGTGGACCCGCTCCGTCGCGTTCACGAAGTTCCTGTGCGCCGAGTGCGCGGCGAGCCTCCAGGCGGCCTCGGACGGCATCAGCAAGTCCATGGGCGTGACCCGCTGGCGCAGCGTCCGCCCGGTTCTCGACGACGCCGAACTCTGACCGATTACCAGGCGAAACCTCCGAAAGGAGGTCGCGGGGCAGTGGTGTGCCCCGCCTGACGAAGCCAGCCGACATCAACAGCGAGGACACATGAACACCCTCACCTCTCTCGATACCCCGCGCGTGTGGATCGGGTGCCTGGCCTGCTACAACGCCGGTCGCCTGACAGGGGATTGGTACGACGCCGACACGGCGGACCTCGTGACCCCCGCAGACCTCCACGGCCGCGAGACCCAGCACGAAGAGCTGTGGGTCATGGACCACGACAACTTCCACGGCACGATCACCGGGGAGTGCTCCCCGAGCCACGCCGCCGAGATCGCCGAGGCCCTGGCCGGACTCGGTGACGACGAAGGCGCCGCCTTCGGCGCGTGGTTCTCCGAGTTCGGCTCCGACACGGAGCCCGATCAGTGGGTGGACCAGTTCCGCAGCGAGTTCCGCGGATTCCACGACAGCGAGGCCGACTTCGCCCGCGAGTGGTTCGAGGAGACCTCCGACGAGGCGGAGAAAGCCCGCCTGACCCAGTGGCCGTTCAACGAAATCGACTGGGAGCGCGCGTCGCACGACCTGTTCACCGGCGGATTCCACGCCGAGGACGCCTTCGGCGGCATCTACGTCTTCATGACCCGATGACTCCCGAACCCTGCGTCGAGTGCGGGGACGCGCCCGAGCTGCTCGACGAAGACCTGACCTGCGGCCCGTGCCGCATCCGAATCCACCTGGGAGCCACCGTCATGAAGAAGATCGTCAAGTTCACGGTCGAAGAGATCACGCACGGAGATGTCGAGATCGAGATCGACGTGCCCGAGGAGTTCCTCGACGAGGACGGCGAGGTCTGCGACGACGACGCCCTCCGCGACTGGCTGGAGGACAACGAGGGCGAGTGGTACGAGTGCGAACCCGCCTTCTGCGAGATCCAGTCGAAGGAAGTCGTCGAAGTCGTCAACACCGTCTGAGGCACAAGCGCCCGGCCCCTGCCATACGAAGTGGCGGGGGCGGGCGCTCGGCGAAACCCGCTTGGTGAGGGCGGGTCGTGAAGCGGTGGTGCGCTTCGCCTGATGATGCCAGCCAGCATCGCCCCCAAGGATACCGATGCCCAACACCCCTGCCCCCGTGCAGACCGAACCGCCCCTGAACGTCGTCCGCTGTGTGGAGTGCAGCGGCCCTATCCGCTACCCCGGCAACTACCAGCCGTACGAGTGCGCCGACTGCCAACGCAACGTCTACGGGAGCGACGGACTGATACGCCCCGGCTACCACTGGGAGATCGTCGGAGACTGGCTGACCAGCGTGGAGACCGTCGACATCGACTGGGACGAGGACGAGTGATGTCCTTCCGCTCCCTGGAGACGGCCGGCGCGCTCATCCCGACCTCCGAGCTGGACCTCGACCAGCTCTCCGCCGAGGAGCTGGAGCAGCTTGCCGCGCCTTGGCCGGCACGGTGGCTCTACCCGCCCGAGGAGGGCGACCCCGACCGCGTGGTCTACCTCTTCTGCGGACCCGGCGGCCTCGACGTGGGAGTCCGCGACGTTCTCGGCCACCAGCTCGACACCGTGGGCGTCGAACTCAACAAGGACGCCTCCGCCACGGCCCGCGCGGCAGGATTCCAGCGCATCGTCATGGACGTGCGGCACCTCGACCCCAAGCACCCCGCCCTCCGCTGGGTGCGCGGACTGATCGTCACGGCGCCATGCCAGTGCTGGACCCCAGCAGGCAAGCGAGCCGGACAGGACCCGCGCAATCAGGAACTTCTCTTGGACGTGTTCACCGCGGCCTTCGAGGCGACCTTCGGGCACTGGCACGACTCCGGCTCCTGCGAATGGGAAGGCGAGTGCCTGATCTGCGACGACCCGGAGTGGGATGGGTTCGGCGGATTCACCGGCCCCCTTCTCACGCTGGACGAGGTTCGGGCCCCGATTGCGCAGATGACGGACGAGCGGATCGGCCTGATCGCCGAGGTGTTGATCTGGTCGCTCAGCCTGACCGCGCAGTGGGACAACCTCCGGTGGCTGGCCATGGAGCAGAGTTCGGCCCTGCCGGAGCTGGTCCTCGACGGCCTCCGTGAGGAGCTGTGGTCGGCGGACTGGTGCAGCGCGGAGTACCGCGTCCTGGACGCCGTGGACTACGGACTCGCTTCCCGCAGGAAGCGCGTCTTCATGATGGCCGCGCGTCACTCCTACGTGGATCTCGACGCCCTCACGCCCAAGGCGCCGATGCCGACCACAACCGCAGCCGAGGCCCTCGACTGGCCGACCGGTATCCGCGTCAACACGCGTGGCGTCCGTAAGACGGCCGGCGGGAACTGCTGGAGCGCGGACAAGCCCGCGACCGGTATCACCTCGAAGATCAGGGGTTGGTACTGGGAGCACGACAAGGACCGCAGGTTCAGCCTCGACGAGGCCGCGCTCCTGGTCGGCTTCCGCCCCGGCTACCCGTGGACCGGCTCCCGGTCGAGCTGCACCCAGCAGATCGGCGATGTGGTCGCCCCACCAATGGGCGGCGTCGTGATCGGCAGTCTGCTCGGCCTCGACTGGGAGCCCCGGCTCCGCGCCTACCTCGCCGAGATCTACTCCACCACCGGAGGACGACCAGCTCACGCACTGGCCGCCTGACCCCAACTCACCTGCAAGGAGAAACCATGCACGACATCATCGACACGACCGAGGACGGCCGTTTCCGGGTCCGCCTGGTCCCCGACGAGTGCGCGATCAACCCGCGCGAGGACTTCGACCACCTGGCGCATGTGATCACCATCGACACGCACCTCGGCTGCTACGCACCCGTCGACAAGGACGGCGGCCCGCTAGCCGACGCCTGGGGCCGCGTGAGCTGGAACCGGTGGAAGGGCGTCGAGACCTTCACGCGCTGGGCCCGCATCTTCCACAACGCCATCGTCATCGAGTCCCGGCCCGAGCGCGGCGCCGTCTCCCTCTGGTACCTGATGGGCGAGGACGCCGAAGATCTCGGCATGCTGCCGGAGGCGTACCTCGACGCCGAGCGGGCGGAGTACCAGGCATGGGCTGACGGCGAGGTCTACGGGTACATCGTCGAGGAGGCCGTCGACTGGGTACGGACCGACGACGCGACCGAGACCAGAACCGAGTGGGAGGAAGTCGACTCCTGCTACGGCCACTACGGGTTCGAGTGGGCCGTCTCGGCGGCGCGCGACGCGCTCCGCTTCCACACGGCGAAGGCGCTGGTCGCATGAGCACCCACACCGAAGCCGTCGCGCTGTCGGACGGAGCCAGCCTCCGCGTCCGCATCGAACGCGGCCCCACCGGGGACGCCATGTTCCACGAGCGCAACGCCAACAACCCGAGCGGGGGCGGCCAGATCTACTGGCTCGGCGAGCACCTCTACCTGATCTTCAACGGTGAGCTGCTGGCCATGCAGGACCCGCGCTTCGAGTTCGCCAGCACCGTCGAGGAGGCCGCCGAGAAGGCGCTCGCCTTCTTCGTCCAGTGCGCCGAGGGCTGCATCACCCACGCGAAGGAGTGGGGCATCCCCGTCGCGCAGTGTTACACGCTGACCCCATTGTAAGAGTGTGGCGAAACCTCCAGGAGGGAGGTCGTCGCGGGGTGGTTCCCGCGGCCTGATGAAGCCAGCCGAAATGAGGAGAAAACCATGACGACGAACCCGCCGGCCACTCCGATCGAGACCGAGTACGGCACCATGCACGTCCGCCGCGTCATCGACGCCGAGGTGGACCCCGCCAAGAAGGACTGGATCGCCTCCTACGAGATCACCGGCCGCCGCGTCGCCGGACTCGTCCACGTCCTGCCGCAGTTTCGCCGAGAGGTCGAGCTGCTGCCTTCCTTCTTCGAGGTGCTGGTGACGAGCACCGGATACGACAAGACGCCCGCCCACTTCACCGTCAACGGCGTCGACATCGACAAGGGGACGACCATGCTCAGCGTCGCCGAACCCGAGGACGCGACTCGGTTCCGGTTCCGCCGAGTCCTGGCGGACTTCAAGACCGAGGTCATCTCCGACGCTGCGAACGATCGGATGCGCGCTGCACTGCGCTCCGTCCTCGAAGCCCACATCGCCGACACCCAGCTCGTCTGGGAGCACGCCACCGCGTACGCCCGCTACCGACTCCCAGGGCGGCGCCACGACACCACCATGACCATGAAGGCCACGGAGAAAGAAGTCGCCAAGCTGGAGGCCCAGATCGAGGGCCACCGTCAGCAGCTTGCCCTTCTGGCGAACTTCGAGGAACTGGCCAACGCGCTCCGGCCGGCCGCCTCCAAGCCCGAGCGCACTCCCATCGCTACCCTCGCCGCCGGGGACAGGGTGACGGCTACGGGCAACGACACCAGAGGACACACCGTGACCCGCGTCGGGCGGCTGCTCGCGAACCCCGAGGTGGTGACGGTCCAGGACTGGGGCAAGCGCGTCAAGAAGTGGCGCCTGCACATCTCCGACGAGCCCGACGCCACCCCGACCCGCTCCAACTCGGTGACTCTCCACGCGGACGGCGACTTCGCGCGCCTCCCTGCCGTCGCGTGAAACACCACCTGCGGAAGCGGCCCGAGCAGCGTCTTCAGTGCCTGCGCTGCCGGGCCGCCTTCACCGACCACGACTCGGCGAGCAGGTCGACCTTCGCGTGCCCCGGCGAGCCCTTGGTGCACGGACTTCTCGGTCGCCGTGAGCACATCCGCTACCCCACCTGGTCCAAGGACCGGAGCTGTGAAAGCTGGGGTTGTCCGGACCCCGACCCGACCCACCAGTGGCACGGGCCTGACCCGTACTGCGACGAACTCGGCTGCTCGTTCTGCCTGCACGACTGCGACTGCGACGTGTGCGAAGGCTCCGTGCACGCGCCCGGCCTGCATCGGCTCGTCGACAGCCTCGAAGGATAGGAACCCCACCAATGAAGACCCCACTGCTCGGACTCGCGGGTGCCGCCCGCTCCGGCAAGGACACCGCGGCCTCCTCGCTCGCGGACTGCGGCTGGCAGCGCAAGGCGTTCGCCGACCCCGTTCGAGAGATGCTCTACCACCTCAACCCCGTGTTGATCGACCCCCTGAGCGAGGCCGGCACGACCACCGTCGCCTGGGAGGTCGACAACTACGGCTGGGACTACGTGAAGAGCGAGTTCCCCGAGGTGCGCGGGTACCTCCAGCGGCTCGGCACCGAGGCCGGACGCCGGGTGATCGACGAGCGGATCTGGATCGACACCCTCTTCAGGGACTACGGGAGCTGGGGGAGCCCGGCCGTCATCACCGACGTGCGGTTCCGCAACGAGGCCGAGGAGATCAAGGCCCGAGGCGGCCTGGTGGTCAAGATCGTCAGGCCGAGCCAAGCCCTGATCGACGGAGCTGAGCACATCAGCGAGAACGCCCTTGGCGGGTGGGAGTTCGACGCCACGGTGCTCAATGTCGGCACCGTCGACCAGCTCGGTGCCAGCATCCGTTCGATCGTCGCTTCAATGTAAGAGTTGTTCAGGCGACATCATTGAGATAGTGTGGCAATCAGAAGGAGGGAACACCCCATGAACGCAACCACCACCCTTATCGGCAGCCCCGCTGTGCTCGATGAACTCCCCGCCGGCACGGAGGTCCAGGACGCGGACGGCGACAGCGGAACCAAGACCCGAGATGGAGGCTGGAAGGTCGCCGGCTTCGGCTGGGCACTCGACCCGGACTGGTTCCGCTTCCCCGTCCACGTCGTCAACCCGACCGCCGAGACCGCCGAACTCGTCGCCGACCTCGCAGGCCCGCAGACGCCCCACGTTCTCAAGTCGGAAATCCGCGGCATCCTCGGCGACATCCACAGATTGTGGGAGAAGCAGGAGGCCGAACTCGACGAATTCCGCGACGAGGATGGCGACGTACCGGGCGACAGCCTCCGCGAATGGGATGAGCTGCGGTACGACGCTCACCCCGAGCAGGACTCCGAGATGCTCGGCACCGTCGTGAGCCGCCTGGAGAAGCTCCTCGACCCCTCTGGTGGCGCGTGAGGATCACCCCCCGCAAGGAGGAGGTCGAGGCCGTTAAGGCGCTGCTGGAAGATCCAGGCTTCGACAACGCCGACCAGATGGCGAAGGCGCTGATCAAGGAGGTCGGCGAGATCCTCCAGATGCGCGACTGGGTGGCCTTCGTTCACACCTGGAGTGACGGAAGCCGGGGTCTCAACTGGGCTCCGTTCGGAAATGAATCCGAGGCCCGCGCCTTCGCCTCGAAGCTCTCCATCGGCGGCACCGGCCGCCTGGTCAAGCTCTACGCCCCCGGCGTGATGCTCGCCAACGTGGACGGCAAGAAGGGCTGGAAGGGCTACTGCCAGCACCCCGACTGCGGCCACGCGCCCTTCACCCACTCCGCCGCCAGCGCTGCCCGAGGCGCCTGCCAGATACCCACCTGCCCATGCGACAAATTCAGGAAGTGAGCAAGGAAAAGCGTATGTCCATCACGACAGTCGAGTTCAGAACGTGTGAGTGCGGAGCCAAGCGCGGCTACGAGGATGAGCGGCTGGCCGCGAAGGCGTTGGGCAAGGCTCAGGCCAAGCGCCACCGCGCGGGAGATCGCAAGGGGACGCGGCGCGGGCTGCTTCGCGAGAACCGCTTCTACGAGTGCGACTACGGCATGTACCACCTGACCTCCCAGTCCCGCATGGCCCATTACGGAGCCACCGCCTGATGGAGTACAGCGAGAAGGCCCTCAAGAACGGATGGGGCTGGGTACTCGGAGTCTCCGGTCAGGAATGCCGGGTGTACTCGCGCCACGTCCAGCAGTCTCCGGCGGAAGATCCGGCGGAGCTGCTCGGTCGAGTCGCGAAGATCCTCGGCGTCGAGGACCCCGTACTCGCGCCAGCTGCCATCCGAACGCTCCAGACGGATCGAAAGAAGGCGCTCGACTCGGCGGCCCCTGCTTGGCGCGCAGTCCACGACCTTGCTGCGGCCGAACTGCGTGAGCGAAGGCGGCCCGAGTGCTGACCAAACTGCTGACGCTCGACGAAGTGGCCGCCTACCTCGATAAGCCCCGTAGCTGGGTCTACGGCAACTGGCGGCGTGCCGAGATCCCCTTCCGTCGCATCGGCAACCAGCTTCGGTGTCGTCCCGCCGACCTTGAGAAGTGGATCGACCGGCAGGCCACCTGACAGCCCCGCAATCCGCCTACCCCACCACCGAAAATGAAAGGGAGTGACATGTCTGTAAGCAAGCGCTGCAAGTGCGTCTGCCTCTGCGCCGAGAGGTGCAGACACAAGAACCTGGAGAAGTGCGTTTGCCTCAAGCGTTGCGAGTGCGAGCGCGTGGACTGCATGCACGGCTGGACGGCCCGTGTAAGGGACGCCAACGGCGACCCGGCCGACATGACGTTCAAGAAGAAGTCCGATGCCCAGGCGTACGAGCGCAAGGTGCTCGACGCCAAGGACAACGGACTCGCTGTCAGGCCCAAGCACCTGCGGACGACGTTCCTGGCCTACTCGGAGGAATGGATCAAGCGACCTGGGCGAAAGCCGGGAACGCAGGAGTCGTATGAGATGAATATGGCGAAGCACATCCAGCCCGCCTTCGGTGGGATGTTCCTGCACCGCATAGATGCCGTGGACGTACAGCGCTGGATCGACCACGATTTGGTTCCCAAGGGGCTGGCCCCCCGTACGATTCATCTGATCTACGCGACGTTCCGTTCCTGCATTATCAGTGCCGTCCGTAAGAGAATCATCCCCTTCTCGCCGTGCGTGGACATTGTTCTGCCCGAGATCACACGCAAGGGCATCGTCCCGGCGACGCGCGAACAGATCTGGGCTCTGTATGAGGCGATGCCCGAGCACAGCCGGGCCTTGATCATGCTGGGTGTCGGATGCGGACTCCGCTCGGGTGAAGCCTTTGGCCTGTGCCGGGACTCCATCGACTTCGCGGCCGGAACTCTGGTTGTGCAGCGGCAGGTCATCGTCCTGAAGAACAAGAAGCCCTTGCTCGTCGACTACAACAAGACCAAGAGTTCGCACGGCCGAGAGGTGCCGCTTCCCGCGTTCACGCATCGTGTGCTCCTTGACCACCTGGACAGTCAATCCGTGCTGGTCGACACCGAAGGCAGGGAGATCCTCTTCCGCTCGTCCAGAGGCAACGTGATCCGCCGCAACGCCTTTTATAAGACGTTCAAGCGGGCGCTTGCCGTGGCTGGACTCCCCGAGGACTTCCGCTTCCATGACTTGAGGCACAGCTTCGCCTCGCACGCCCTGGACCAAGGCGTCGCCGAGTCCACGGTGCAGATCTACATGGGCCACGCCTCGCCGGACGAGCTGCGCGAGGTCTACCGCCATCAGGTGAAGGGTGCTGCGGCGCGAGACAGGAAGGCCCTTGAGACAGTTTTCTTCGAGGAGACTGAGGATGTTGAGATCCCCGCTGAGGTGTTCGAGCATGGAGAGGCCGCCGCCTAGAAGTGGCGGCGCCACCCCTCTTCGCCAGGGGTGTGGCGATGGCGTGGCGATCGGCTTCTTCCGAACCACGTTTCCGCAGGTGAAGACCTGTATGTGCACCCTTTCCGGCGTACAGCCCGACTCGTCTGCCGCCACCTGCGGCTTTTCCTGGGAAAGGGCCTCCGGCCTGTGAGGCGCCTCGCGTTTTCCGGACAGGCGTTTGATCGTCCATTTCACGCGTGAATTCGATGTGGCGAGTGATGTGCTGCCGGGCGTTCTCACGGGCCGGGTAAGTCGCCCTTGACGCACGCTCGTTCTTCAGGGCGCCGAAGAAGCATTCGGCCATGGCGTTGTCGAATCAGATCCCGGTGCGAACTCGGCCGGCATGCGGTCGCTTCCGCGGGCGGAGTGGAATAGCGCGCCGGCCGAAAGGTTCGTGTTCTTCGCCGTGTTGCGGATCGCCCTGGATATCCGAACTCGTGCTTGCTTGCCGACGGGGATCTTTCGTTGTCCCAGGCCGCGTGTTGGCTTCGATGCCCCAGGCCCATGTGGTTGTATCGCGGCAGTCAATCACGGTCATTCGAGCAGGTCAGGCCTTCGATGCCGGGTGATGGCGGACATCTGCTCCACAGTGGGGAATACGTTTCATGACAGATGGCAACGAAAATACGCGGGCGGGGCGATCGCGCGGGAAATTGAGTAGGCGACGCCTTCTTCAAGGGACAGCGGGCACCTTCGGTGCCGCTCTGGCGTCCGCCGGAATCTATAAGATGATCGATACCATGGTGAAACCACCGGACCGGACCGCTGCCGCCGGCGGCCCGCCCATCCAGGAGCAATATATCCTGCAGAACGAGCAGGTGGTCATGGTCAATGGCTCGGGTGTGAAGAGCGGCAAAGGCACGATTGCGGTCCGGGTGCCGGCCCTGCACGATCATGTCGTTACCGCGAGGCTGAATGTATCGGCGAATGCCAAGGAGTTGCGGGAGGCGCAGCACCACCTCGAATCCGTCCTCCTGGATGTGGAACGCCGATTTCCGCCCACGCCCACAGGAGTGGCCACCACGGTGGCCTGGGGACTGCCCTACTTCCGGCAGTACATTCCAACCCTGGGCAAGGTGTCGGGCTTCTTCAAGGCGGGAACGCCGTACCCGGCGTATCTGCCGGTCGATCTGGTGACCTCCAAGACGGAGGGCCGTACCGTATACGCGGTGCAGGAGGCCAGGACGTTCCCCAGCGACGAGCCCCCGCCCGGCTTCGGACCGGTCCGCTTGGAACAGAACGACGTGGCCGTGCTGCTCCGCAGCGACTCGATCGCCAATATCCTGGCGGCCTCCGACGCCCTCTTCGGGCCTGGAAGCAACCGGGCGGGCAGCCTGTTCACGGTGACGAGTATCCGCCAGGGCTTCTCCGGGGGCGGTTTCTACGGGCAGCAGGGCCTGCCGAGCAAGCTGGCGCTGGCAGCCGGTATCCCCGGGGCGCGGTCGATCCCCCGGCAGGCGCAGGGCTTCCTCGGCTTCGCCACCACCCTGGATTCGAATATGGGACCCGGCACCATCGCCAATCTGGAGACCCTGCCCGGCCTCACCGATCAGTGGCCCGACGGTTACTTCAAACAGGGCACCACCATGCATCTCTCGCACCTGTTCCAGGATCTGGTGACCTGGTACGAACAGAACTTCCCCCAATTCGGGGACCGCGTCGGGGCGATGCTCCATCCCGGACTCTCGCCCGCGCCCGCGCCGGGCACGCTCGCCCTCCAGCCGGCGGGGCAGAGCGAGGCCGAGGTGGCGGAAGGGGTCAAGCGATACCACTCCTACGGCCACACCGGGAGCATGTCGGAGGTGGACAGCACCACATCGCCGATGACCAGCAACTACGGGAAGGCGTACCCCACGGGGACCACCATCCCCGTGCGCGGCGACTTCGACACGCTGGACAATCCGTTCCACTACACGTCCGATCCGGCGGCGGACCACTACAGCGAGAAGCCGGCGGCCGGGCTGCACTTCGTTCAGTTCCAGCCGACGATCGCGCTCTTCAATCTCGTTCGGCTCTCGATGGACGGCCACTATCCCGACAGGACACTCCCTGTCGAACCGCGCAGCCCTCACGCCGGTATCAACTCGGTCCTGAACACGACCCACCGGCAGAACTATCTGGTTCCACCACGCCGCCACCGCTCCTTCCCGCTTGCCGAGTTCCTTGTCTGACACGCGCCGCGCGCCGGGTTCTCAGGGCTGTTCAGGCCGCCTCCCTCCGGTGCGCGGGGACGGCGGGCAGCCGTGACCGACCCTCTACGCCACCGGGTGAGCGGGGGGCTGCGGTCCGCCCGCGGCTACTGGAGCGGGATCCGGTGGCGGAAGCTGCTGGAGCTCGGCCCGTTCCACTGGCGGGATCTCGCGCCCTGGCGCGCGGTCCGGGTGACGGTCGGTGTGGTGGTGCCGCTCGTGGCCGGGGCGGCCGGCGGGCATCTCGACTACGGTGCTTTCGCGTCGCTGGGAGCGCTGCCGGCCGGGTTCACATCGTTTCAGGGCGTGACCCGCAGCCGGGTGACGGCCGTGGCGCTGGCCAGCGTCGGCATGGCCGTGTCCACCTTCGTCGGCGGGACCACCGCCGCGGCCGCGCCATGGATGCTGGTACCCGTCGTCATCGTCTGGGGGTACATCGTCGGGCTGGCCGTGTGTCTCGGACCGCGGCTGAGCGTGGCGGCCATCCAGTGGTCCGTCGCGCTGCTGATCGCGGTCGCCATTCCACTCGGACCGAGGGACGCGGCGCTGAGAGCCGGTCTGGTACTCGCCGGGGGATTGTTCCAAGGCATTCTCGTCGCCCTTTCCTGGGCATTCCGGCGAGGCGACCGGGAGCGCGCGGCGCTGGCCGAGTCCTACCGGCTCCTCGCGGCGTACGCCTCCCGCCTGGCGGCCGGGCACTTCGGGCCGCCGCCTGCGAGGCCCTTCCCGGCCGCCGCGGCGCTGGCCGACCCCAACCCGCTGCTGTCCGCGGCCGTACGGCTGAACCACCTCGGCCTGCTCGAACAGGCCGAGCGCGTCCGCACCTCGCTCGCGGCGCTGGCCGAGAGCGCCGCCGACGGCCTCTCGGAGGCCGTGTCCGACTTCGCCGCCGCCGCCCGCGCGCTGGACCTCGTCGCGGACACACTGAGCTCCGGACACGCCGACCGTGTCGAACGGGCCGGCGAACTGCGCCAGTACGTGACAGAGCTGGGTGCTCACTCCGGCACGCGGACGCACTGGGCCGCCGAGGCGCTCTTCGGGCAGCTCCGTGCCGTCACCGGGGAACTGGCCCGCCTCGACTCGCCGGCGGGGCGCGGCCCTGAGGGCGACGGGAAGAGACGAACCGTCGTACCGACCGCGCAGGACGACATCGGATGGACCGCGCTCACCCTGCGCGCCAACCTCACCCCCGCCGGCGAGACCGGACGTCACGCGGTGCGGCTGGCCGTGGTCGCCGGGCTCGCCGAAGTGCTCGTCCAGACCACCGGCCTGTTCGAGGGCCGGTGGGTGGTCCTGACGATCTTCCTGGTGCTCAAGCCCGACTACACCTCCACGGTGTACCGCAGCACCCAACGCGTGATCGGCACACTGGCCGGGGCCGGCCTCGGCGCGGCGGCGGCCTGGCCGGCCCACTCCGCCCCAGGCTGGCTGATCACCGCCGCCGCGCTCACCGTCGCGGCGGCCTATGCCCTGTTCGCGGTGAACTACCTGCTCTACAGCTGCTTCCTCACCGCCTACATCGTGATCCTCCTGGACATCCTCGGCTTCCCGGCGGAGACCACCGCCATGGCTCGCCTCGTCGACACCGCGATCGGAGGGGCGATCGCGCTCGTCGCCTACTCCGTGTGGCCGACCTGGGAGGGCCTCACCGCGCAGGAGAAGTTCGCCCGGCTCGTCGAGGCCAACGGCACGTACGCCACCGCCCTGCTGCGCCAGCTGGCCCACCCCGGGGCGTTCGGCCCGGCCCAGCTGCGCGCCCTGCAAGCCGCCGCCCGCCGCGCGCGCACCGACGCCGAGGCCTCCACGGCGCGGCTGGCCGAGGAGCCCCCGCATCCCCCGCTGACTCCCGCCGCCGCCGTGACATTCATCGCCGCGGTGGCCAGGCTGGCCCACTGCGAACTCTCCCTGCACGCCGTCGTCCCGCCGCACGGGTCGGCCGCCGGCAAGGGCGGTGCGACGGCCCGTACCGATGCGGGCCGGCTGGACACCATGGCCTCCGCCTTCGGCACCACGATGAACTCCCTCGCCGAAGCGCTCAGAACCCTGGAGCCACTCGGCCCGCTTCCCCCGCTCGGCCGGCTCCGGACCGAGCCGCGCCACCCGTCCACGCTCGACCCCCGTCTCCCGCTCATCATGGACAACCTGGCGGACGCCGCCGATACGCTGACGGACGTCGTGCGCCGAACTCTCGCCCCACCGTGAACGGGCGCGCGTCCGCGCGGGGGGCGCGTCAATCGGGCGTGGTGTCGCACTCCACGAGCAGGACGCGTCCGTCGCCCCTCCTCAGCTCGATGCCCTCGGTCGCCAGGACATCGGCGGCACCGGGGTAGGTGTAGTCCTCCACCGCGACCGGCGGTACGTCGGCCGCCGCTCGTGATATGTCGGCCGCCGCTCGCGAGGTGGCGGAGTCATGGCGGCGGCGAGGGGAATTCCGATGACCGCGACGAGAGCGCCGAGGACCCCGGAAATCAAAAGGCTACGGGTGCGGAAAGCCATCCCGCACTCCTTACTGGCATGGCGCCTGCATATATGAGGGCCGTTGTCCATCGAGTAATGAAAGTGAAAAGGCGAAACCGAAACTTAACCTCCCTGTTGACCGGTCGTCAATGTGATTTAACCCTTCAACTCTCGTCAACTCCATGACAGTTGACGGTATGTGACGACAAGTCATGGGCTGTCGGACGATCAGTGACGCATTCCGCTCATAGCGCCGTCGGCCGGATATCCGATTCACCCGAAAGATCGCGAGCGTTATGCTCACTTCTCCGATATTTGGCGACCGGTGATATGTGTCGCCGATGACGAGACGGGTGTCCTGTGAATCGAAGAATGAACGGGCGGGAAATGCCCGGGAAAGCGTCGCGCGTGCTGCGCGCGGCGGCATTGGGCCTGCTGCCCCTCACCCTCACCGTCGGTCTGCTGGGCTCCGCGCCCGCCACCGCCGGTGAACTCCCCCGGGAAACGGCGCGGATCGCCGCTCTCGCGGAGGTGACCGCGACCGACCGCGGTCAGGTCGTCGACTTCTGGAAGGAGGGCGGTCCTGGTGTCAAGGCCGCTGCCGAGGCGGCGCTGACGGGCAGTGACGCCGATGTGCGGACGTTCCTGGCGGCCGTGGACGATCTGTCCTTCCAGGACGAGCGGGTGAGCGCCGCCCAGCTCGCCTCGGTGGGCGGTACGGAGCTGCTGACCGCCGCCCGTACGGCTCTCACGGGAACCCAGGAGGACCTGGAGGTCTTCCTGAACTGGGGCTGGGAGGCTCCGATGGAGCAGGATGACCGGGTGCGGGCGGCCCAGGTCATCGACGCGGGCGGGCCGAATGTGCAGGACGCCGGGCGGGCCGCGCTGAACGGCTCGTCGGACGACGTCAGGGCGTTCCTGCGGGAGGGCCAGTACGTCCAGCGCGAGCAGGACGAGCGGGTGCGGCTCGTCCAGGTCATCAGTGTGGGCGGTACCAATGTGCGGGCCGCGGGCCGTATCGCGCTGAGCGGCGGCGCCGCGGACATCCGGGAGTTCCTGGAGGTCGGGCAGTTCGTCGCCCGTGCCAAGGACCAGGAGCACGCGACGGTCGCGCAGCTCGCCGAGCAGGCGAAGGAGGCGGGCCGGCAGGCGGCCAAGGAGACCGCGGCGGCCAAGGCGGAGTCCGCGAAGGCGGTCGAGGCGGCGCGGCTCGCCAAGGAGGCGGCGCTGAGGGCCGCTTCGGAGGCCGAGGCGGCCAAGGACGACACGGACAAGGCGGCGCGCGCCGCGGGCCGGGCCGCGAAGGCGGCGTCCCAGGCCGCCGCTTCGGCGCAGCAGGCGATCGACGCGTCGCGCGCGGCGAACAATTCGGCGCGGGTGGCGGCGAACGCGGCCTCGCAGGCGGCCGCCGCCGCGGCGGGTGCCTCGCAGGCGGCGTCACGTGCGCGGAGCGCCGCCGCGGACGCGGCGGTGGACGCGGGCAACGCGGCCGCGGCGCGGACGGCGGCCGAGAACGCCCGTACCGCCGCCAAGGGCGCGGGACTTGCCGCCGACGCGG
>NZ_JBSGVS010000084.1:0-32506 GCF_053608565.1 Streptomyces sp. NPDC055025 | reverse complement strand
CCCCCTGCCACCCGCGGGGGCGTCCACGCGCCGTCCTAAAACCTTGGTCCAGGTCCGCTCGCACCGGTCAACTCCCGTACCAGCGCGCCGACCTGGTCCGTCTCGATGAGGAAGCCGTCGTGCCCGTACGGCGACTCGATCACCCGCGGCCGGTCCGCGCCCGGGATACCCGCGGCCAGCTCCTCCTGCTGGGACGGCGGGTAGAGCCGGTCCGAGTCGACGCCCGCCACCAGGGCCGGCGCGGTGATCCCGCGCAGCGCGGCGGCCGTACCGCCGCGGCCCCGTCCCACGTCATGACCGTTCATCGCCTCGGTGAGCACCACATAGCTGCCCGCGTCGAAGCGCCGTACGAGCTTGGTGGCGTGGTGGTCGAGATAGGACTCGACCTGGTATCTGCCGCCCTGACGGGGATCTTCCGTGCCCTGTGGCGCACGTCCGAACCGGACGCGCAGTTCGGGTTCGCTGCGGTAGGTCACATGGGCGAGCCGGCGGGCCAGCCCCAGCCCGTTGTGCGGACCGTGCCCCGGTCCTGCGTCGTGGTAGTCGCCGCCGCGCCAGAACGGGTCGGAACGGATCGCGCGTGCCTGGATGGCCGCCCAGGCGATCTGCTCGGCGCTCGCACTCGCCGTCGTGGCGAGCAGCATCAGCGCGCCGGTGCGCTCGGGGAAGGAGACGGCCCACTCCAGGGCCCGCATACCGCCCATCGAGCCGCCGAGCACCAACGCCCAGCGTCCGATGCCCAGTTCGTCGGCGAGGCCCGCCTCGGCGGCCACCTGGTCACGCTGGGTCAGCCGGGGGAAGGCGGAGCCCCAGGGCCGTCCCTCCCGCCCGGCCGAGGAGGGCCCTGTGCTGCCCTGGCAGCCGCCCAGCACATTGGGCGCGACGACGAACCAGCGGTCGGTGTCCAGGGCCCGGCCCGGTCCGATCAGCGCGTCCCACCAGCCGGGCGTGGGATGTCCGGGCTCCGCCGGGCCCGCGGCATGGCTGTCCCCCGTCAGGGCGTGCAGCACCAGGACCGCGTTGGAGGCGTCGGGGGCGAGTTCGCCCCAGGTCTCGTAGGCGATACGGACTCCCGGCAGTTCGGCACCCGACTCCAGGACGAGTGGCCTCGCCCCGGTCCACCACGCGCGGCGGCCCGGCGGGTCCCCCTCCCGCCAGGCACCGGTGGCCGGCGGGAGGGGGACCGCGCCAGGAGGAACCGGACCCGGGGGAACGGCGCCCGGAGGAACGGGACCAGGCGGGGCGTAACCCGGGGGCAGCGGCCCCCGGGGCGGGGGACCCGTATCGGTCCTGGCGTTCAGGACGCGCCCTTCGCCGCGCGGAAGCCGGCCTCCAGGTCGGCCTTGAGGTCGGCGAGATTCTCGATGCCGACCGACAGCCGCACCAGACCGGGCGAGGTGCCGGTCGCGGCCAGTTGCCCGGCGTCGAGCTGACTGTGGGTGGTCGAGGCGGGGTGGATGATGAGGCTGCGCACATCGCCGATATTGGCGAGATGGCTGAACAGCTCGACCGCGTCGACGAAGCGCTTGCCCGCCTCGACACCGTCGCGCAGCTCGAACGCCAGCACCGCGCCCGCGCCGCGCGGAAGATACCGCCGGGCGGCCTCGTACCAGCGGTTGGACGGCAGTCCCGGATAGTGCACCGCGGCGACCTCGTCCCGCTGCTCCAGCCACTCGGCCAGCGCCTGGGCGTTGGCCGAATGACGCTCGATGCGCAGCGACAGCGTCTCCACCCCCTGGAGGAGCAGGAACGCCGACAGCGGCGACAGGGCGGGCCCGATGTCACGCAGGAGCTGCACCCGCAGCTTGACCGCGAACGCGCTCGGGCCCAGGGCCGGCCAGTAGCGCAGTCCGTGGTAGCTCGGGTCGGGCTCGTTGAAGTCGGGGAAACGCTCGGCGTGCGCGCCGAAGTCGAAGGTGCCGCCGTCCACCACCACACCGGCGATGGTGGTGCCGTGTCCGCCGATGAACTTCGTCGCCGAGTGCACGACGATGTCCGCGCCGTGCTCGATGGGCCGCAGCAGATAGGGGGTCGGCACGGTGTTGTCGACGATCAGCGGGACTCCCGCGCTGTGCCCGACCCCGGCGACGCCCTCGACGTCCAGGACATTGCCGCGCGGATTGCCCAGTGTCTCGGCGAACAGCGCCTTGGTGTTCGGCCGGATCGCCGCCCGCCACGCGTCGAGATCGTCCGGGTCGTCGACGAAGCTCACCTCGATGCCGAACTTCGGCAGTGTGTGACGGAAGAGGTTGTACGTCCCGCCGTAGAGCGAGGTGCTGGAGACGATGTGGTCCCCGGCGGAGGCGAGCGTGAGGATCGCCAGTGTCTCCGCGGCCTGTCCCGAGGCCAGCGCCACGGCGGCGACACCGCCTTCGAGCGCAGCGATCCGCTGTTCGAACGCGTCCTGGGTGGGGTTGTGGATCCGGGTGTAGATATTGCCCGGCTCGGCGAGCGAGAAGAGGTCGGCCGCGTGCTGGGTGTCGCGGAAGACGAACGAGGTGGTCTGGTAGACCGGCACCGCCCGCGCGCCGGTGGTGGGATCGGGCGCGGCGCCCGCGTGCACCTGCTTGGTCTCGAACGACCAGGCGGAGGTGTCGGGGCCGTCGGAGACGTCCTCGGGGGTGTGTCCCGCGGTGACGGAATCGATGGGCTGGCTGGGCTGGGCGGGCTGGCTCATGGTTCTCCCTGGTGCGGTACGGCTGGACTGCCGGGCGGAGCGCGGGCTGAACGGGCGGAATCGGGCGAGGGAGTGAGGCGAGGGGGCGCGGAACGGGAGGGTGGGAACGACGGAAGCAGGGCATCGCGGGAAGACCCGCAGGACGGAGGGTACGTACGGCGACGGCGCACGGGGGCGCACACACGCGGGGCGTTGCGAGGCGGGCCGTGGCGGAACGGCGGGTCCGGGGGGCACAGCGGCCGGTGGGACGGCGGCTGTGCCGCCCGGAGCACGGCGTCAGTGTGCGAGGTGACAGCCCGTGCTGGTGACACGCCCGTAGTCCACGTGGCGGCGGGTCACGAGCCGAAGCGTCATGACGTCAGGTAACCACAGCGCGGCGCCACGGACAACCCGCCTGTTCCACGGCCGGGAGGGCCGGGAGAGCCGGTGAGGTCAGGTGAGGACGACGAGTTCACGGCCGGTCCGGTTGAGCCGCTCGCCGCCGTTCCCGGTGCAGATGACGATGTCCTCGATCCTGGCCCCGTAGCGGTCGGGCAGATAGATGCCGGGCTCGATGGAGAAGGCCATCCCGGGCTCCAGCGGAAGCTGGTTGCCGGCCACGATGTAGGGCTCCTCGTGGCTCTCCAGTCCGATGCCGTGACCGGTCCGGTGGATGAAGTACGCGCCGTACCCGGCCTCGCTGATCAGATCGCGGCCGATGGCGTCCAGTTCATGGGCGCGCAGGCCGGGCCGTACGGCGTCGGTCTGGGCGCGCTGGGCGCGCAGCAGCACCTCGTACGCCCGGCGGAACTCCTCGGGCGGCTCGCCCAGCGCGTAGACACGGGTGGAGTCGGAGCAGTAGCCCTCCTCGGTGGTGCCGCCGATGTCGACGACCACCGGGTCGCCCGCCTCGATCACCCGGTCGGACAGCTCATGGTGCGGGCTGGCGCTGTGCGGTCCGGAGCCGACGATCACGAAGTCCACCCGGACATGCCCTTCCGCGATGATCGCGTCGGCGATGTCGCGGCCCACCTCGCGCTCGGTACGGCCGGGGCGCAGCCACTCGCCCATCCGGGAGTGCACCCGGTCGATCGCCGCCCCGGCGCGCCGCAGCGCCTCGGCCTCGGCCGGGGACTTGCGGGCCCGCAGCGCGTACAGCACATCACCCGCGAGCACCTGTCCGGCTCCCGGCAGCGCGGCCCTGAAGGCCAGTGACTTCTCGGTCCACATCCGGTTGTCGAGGGCCACCCGGGTCATGGCGCGCGGCAGGCGCGCGGCGATCAGGGCGTAGGGATCGTCGGTCTCGTTCCAGCCGGTGATCTCGATCCCGAGGCGCCCGGCGGGTGACGCCTGGGCGGCGGGCTTCTCCAGGGCGGGTACCACCAGGAACGGCTCGCCCCCGACGGGCAGGACGAGGCAGGTGAGCCGCTCCAGCGGCTGCGCGTCATAGCCGGTGAGATAGCGCAGATCGGCGCCGGGCGACACCAGCAGGGCGTCGATCCCGGCGGCGGACGCGGCCTCCCTGGCCCGGTCGAGTCGGTCTGCCTGCAAGCTTGTCGTGGTCATCAGCGGGCCTTCCGGGGCGGTCGGGGCCCCGCGTGCGCCCCCGGGGAGGGACGGACTCGGAGCCTCTCGGCGATTCGTCGTCACGGCGGCCGTGGCCGGCCGGATCCTGGCCGAGCGTATCGGCGTCTCGCGCGCGGACGCCCGCGCACACCGTCGAGGCGCTGATCCGGCGCGGACGGGGTACCCGGGGGCCGGAGTCGGCTCACGAGAGGCGCGCGGTCGGCGGGGCGGGGGTGCCGCTGAAGCAGGGGGCGCTCCCATGTGTTCGGTGACAGGACCGTGTGCGCCTAGCGCCGGGAGGATGCGCCTTCACACGGTCGGCGGCAGCGGCAAATCTGTACCGAGGGTGCTCGTGAGCCCATCGCGTCTCACAGGGGTGGAGGGTGTCCACGACGGGCGGCTCCGCCGGAGGGCCGGCCGGGCCAGGTGAGCCCCGCCCCTCCAGTCCGTCCCAGCGCGGCCGATCGCCGTGCGTCCACGCGTGATGCGGGAGCCCGACATGCTGCACGAAACCGTCTCCGCCACGGCCGAGGTGAACACCGTCCGTGGACCCGTGCCGGTCGGCGGACTGGGCCAGGTCCTGATGCACGAGCACATCTTCGTCCTCAACCCCGAGTTCATCGCCAACCATCCCGAACGCGCGGGGTTCCACGAGGCCGAGGCGGTGCCCCAGGCGGTCCGGCGGCTGAACGAACTCGCCGCCACGGGCGTCTCCACCATCGTCGACCCGACGGTGATCGGTCTCGGCCGCCATATCCCGCGGATCCAGAAGGTCGCCGAGCGGGTCGACCTCAATATCGTCGTGGCGACCGGGCTCTACACCTACGACGACGTCCCGCACTTTCTGAGTCTGCGCGGTCCCGGCACACTGCTCGGCGGTGACGACCCCCTGGTGGAGATGTTCGTCACCGACATCACCGAGGGCATCGCGTACACCGGGGTGAAGGCCGGCATCCTCAAATGCGCGACGGACGTGCCCGGGGTGACCCCCGGGGTGGAGCGGGTCCTGCGGGCGGTCGCGCAGGCGCACCGGGCCACCGGCGTACCGATCCTCACGCACACCCACGCGCAGTCCCGCCGCGGCATCGAGCAGCAGGACGTGTTCGCCGCCGAGGGGGTGGATCTGACCCGGGTGGTCATCGGCCACTGCGGCGACACCGTCGACCTGGACTATCTGATGTCGATCGCCGACCGGGGCTCCTTCCTCGGTATGGACCGCTTCGGCCTCGACGTACTGCTGCCGTTCGAACAGCGGGTGGACACCGTCGCCGCCCTGTGCGCGCGGGGGTACACCGACCGGATCGTGCTGGCGCACGACGCGTCGTGCTATCTGGACTGGCTCCCGATGCGCGATCTGCCCGTCCTCCTGCCGAACTGGCACTATCTGCACATCTTCCGGGAGGTGCTGCCCGCGCTGCGCCAACGGGGTGTCACCGAGGAGCAGATCACCACCATGCTGGTCGACAACCCGAGACGGATCCTCGAATGCCGGGGCGGCTACTGACAGGCGTGGTTCGCCCGCCAGCAGACCCATCTGGACGTGTCGCACAACCGGCCGTACGAAACCCGCCCCGGGGGGAGGCGGGTTTCGCCGTCACGTACGGATCGTGCGCAGGGATCGCGCGCACGGATCAGGCGCACGGGTCGCGTACGGATCGCGTACGGATCAGTCGGGGGCCGGGAGGAAACCGGGCAGCCGCGTCCCCAGGGAGAGGGCTTCCGCCCGGCGGCGGACCAGATCCGCGACCGCGAGGTCGAGGACTCCCAGACCGAACGGGGAGAAGACGGTGACCCGGTCCTCGGCGCGCCGGCGCGCGTCGGGGTCCGCGAGGACGGCGCCGATCGGTGCCTGGATGAAGTCGCGGCCACCGGTCCGCTGCTCGGCGAGATGGAGCGAGGTCGCCTCACGGCAGACATGGTCGGCGTCGTCGACCACATTGACCGCCGCGAGGACGGAGTCCGCGGTGAGGTCCCGCAGGGAGAGATGGAGGACCAGTGTGCCGGGACGGCACGCCCCGGTGGTCAGATACGGGGTGGCGGCCGTGGTGGCGAGGCTGACCAGACGGTGCGCGGCGAGCGCCTCGTCCGCCGTGCCCGCCGAGGAGACCTTCAGATCGGGCCACTGCCCGGCGCAGCGGTCGGCGAACGCACGCGCGCGGTCCTGGTCCAGATCGAACAGCGTGACCTCCGCCAGATCCGGCAGGGCCGTCCGCAGGAAACGGAGCACCTCGAAGTTGATGACCCCGCAGCCGACGAGGGAGACCCCGGTGTCGGGTGTCCGCGCCGTGAGCGTGGCGGCGGCCAGGGCCGCGCTCGCCGCGGTGCGCCGCGCGGAGATCACCGAGCCCTCCACGAACGCCTCGGGCATTCCGGTGGCCATCGAGTTCATGATGATCGCCGCCGACGCGCGCCGCAGACCGGCCGCCACATTGCCGGGGAACGAGGAGACCCATTTGACCCCGCCCACCGGCGTCTCGCCGCCCAGATAGGCGGGCAGCCCGATGATCCGGTTGCGCCGGTCGTCGGGGAAGCGCAGGAAGACGGAGTGCGGCAGTGCCGTACGGCCCTGGTCGTGCAGCACATAGGCCCGGCGGACCGCCTCCAGGACATCCTTCTCGGCACCGTCGAGGACCTGGTGTACGTCCTCGGCTCCCAGGATCAGCATGGCGCCACCCCCATCTCGGACATCTCCGACTTCTTCTCCTTCCACAGGTGTGACACGTCACCGAAGTGACGGGTGACCCAGTCGTCGTTGTAGATCGTGTCGAGATACCGCTCGCCCCGGTCGGGCAGGATCAGCGCGACATTCGCCCCCGCCGGGATCTCCTCGCTCATGGTCGCGAGGGCCGCGATCAGCGCGCCCGTCGAGCCGCCGGCGAGGATCGCCTCGCGGGACGCCAGCCTGCGGCAGCCGACCACACAGTCCAGATCGGCGACATGGACGACCCGGTCGGCCAGACCGTCGCGGTAGAGGCCGGGGCGGACCGCCGCGCCGTGGCCGGGGATCAGCCGGGGGCCCGGGGGGTTGCCGAAGATGGCGCTGCCCTCGGCGTCCACCGCGACCACCGTCACCGGCAGCCGGTGCTCCCGTACGTACTCGGCGCAGCCGCGCAGGGTGCCGCACGAACTGGTCGCGCAGAAGAGGTAGTCGAGTCCGCCGGGAAGGCTCTCGACGATCTCTCCCATGGTGTTCTGATGGGCCCGGGGGTTGAGCGGGTTGGAGTACTGGTCGGGCCAGTACGCGTGCCGGATCAGACTGGTGAGTTCACGGATCCGGCGGATACGGACCGGAAGGTACTCCCCGGTCGCCGGGTCGGTCTCGCTGACGACCTCCACCTCGGCCCCGAGCGCCCGCATGATCGCCACGTTCTGGCGGTTGGTCCGGGGGTCGACGACACAGATGAACCGGATTCCGTAGTACGCGCACACCTGGGCGAGGCCGATGCCCAGATTGCCGGAGCTGGACTCGACCACGACCGAGCGCCCGGGGACGATCCGGCCGTCGCGGATGCCCTCGCGCAGCATCTCCAGCGCGGACCGGTCCTTCATACTGCCGCCGGGGTTGTGCGCCTCCAGCTTGGCGTAGGTACGGAACGGTCTGGACGGGTCGAGCCTGGCCAGTTCGACCAGCGGCGTCGCTCCGATGGTCCCGAGCACTCCGGCGGGTCGTACGGATCCGGTGTCAGACGGCAGCATGTCTCGTCCCCGTCCAGGGGAGTCGCGCTCCGAGCATCGTGCGAAACACGGTTGTTCCTCCTTGGTAGTGCACCGGTCTTGTCAGGAATCCACCGAGTCAGCGGTGCTCCGCCGTACCGAGCGGGAGAAGGTCGCGGCGCAGGCCAGCAGAACCATCCAGACGGCGAGGGCGGCGGCGGCCCGGCGCGGCCCCACCGCGTCGAGCAGCAGCCCGCCGACAAGCGCGCCGACGGGCAGGGCTCCGGCGGACAGCATGCTGGTCGCCGCGAGGACACGGCCGCGCAGCCGGTCCGGGGTGATGGCGAGCTGGTAGCTGCCGACCGCGACGTTCCAGACGGGCCCGACGAACCACATGGCCGCGTAGGCGGCCGTGAGGACCACGAGATCGTCGGCGTACACGATGACGCCCATCAGCACCGCCCAGACCCAGTTGGCCCCGATCACCAGGGCGGCCAGCGAGAATCTGCGGCCGAACCAGGTGGCGGTGAGCGAGCCGAGCACACCGCCGGCGCCGGCGGCGCCGACCATGACACCGATCCCGGCCGAGGAGGCCCCGGCGGCGGTGGCCATCACGATGACGATCAGGAACAGCGCGCGGAAGAGGAAGTTGCTCCCCGCGACCAGCAGGGTCGTGGCCCGTACGAACGGCTGGTCCTTGAGCCAGACCAGCCCTTCCCAGACCTGGGAGGCCATCCCGCCGGTGCGCCGGGTGGTCCGCTCGGCCTCGAAGTCCTTGCGCACGAACAGCAGGGTGACCAGCGCCGCCAGATAGGACACGGCGTCGAGCAGGAACGGGACGGACCGCCCCACACCGAAGAGGATGCCCCCCAGCGGTGTACCGAGCATGGTGGCCGCCCGGCCGCGCGCCTCGTTACGGGACAGCGCCTGCCGCAACTGGCCGGGGCCGACGACATTCGGGACCGCCGCGTGCGCGGCCAGCCCGTAGAACACGGAGAGGGTGCCCTCGGCGAATCCGACCAACAGGATGTGTGCCAGGCGCAGTTCGCCGAGCGCCAGCGCCGCCACGATGCTCGCGGCCCCGACGCAGCGCAGTACGTCGCACCAGATCATCAGCCGCTTGCGGTTCCAGCGGTCGACCAGCGCGCCGGCCGGAAGCTGGAACAGCAGGGCGGGCAGCAGGGCGAAGAAACCGGCGATGCCCGCGTCGGACGCCGAGCCGGTCAGGGCGAGTACGAGCAGGGGGTAGGCGACCGTGGAGGCGGTCGAGCCGACGGTGGAGACGGCCGAGCCGCTCCAGAGCAGCATGAAGTCACGGTTGCGGTGGAGCGGTGTCACCGGGCCGTCGGGCGGGGACTTGGCGACGGTGGTCATCGCGTAACCCCTCCCGCGGAGGCCGGTACGCGCCCTTCGGCGTACCGGCCCGGCAGATCCGGGGCGTGCCGCGAAAGCGGCGCCGTCCGCCCGGGGGGCGGGTTCGCGCCCGCCGCGGCGCGGCTGCCGTCACCGCGGTGCGGGCGTCGCGGGCCGGGCGGGACTTTCGCAACACGCCCTCGTTCGGGGGTCGTTGGCATATTCATCAGTCAGGCACCTCGGCCAGCGGGGTCCGGTACGGGTACGGCGGGCAGGACGGGCGGGGCGGTTCAGGCGTGGGCAGGGCGGTTCAGACCTGGGCGGCCCGCTCCATCTCGCGGCGCAGGCTGAGCGGGCGCATGTCGGTCCAGACGGCGCCGATGTGGGCGAGGCAGTCCGCCCGGCTGCCCTGGGTGCCCTCCGCGTGCCACCCGAGCGGCAGCGCGCGGTCGGCGGGCCAGACGGAGTACTGCTCCTCGTCGTTCACGACGACCTGGTGCGTACGCTCGTCGGTGTGTTCCTCGGCCATGGCGGCCCTCCTCGGCTTCACGGTCGCGTCATGGACGCCACAGGTCGGTGGCGACGGAAGCGAGCCTGCCGGTGGTTCACCGCGGCTTGCAGAGAAGAAAGCGCAGAGTGGCGGGCACGCGCGCTGCCGACAGTGCTGCCGCTTGTTCTCTCGTTCGGGCGCGGCCCGCCGCTGAGGCTGAGGCGCATGAATGCGAACTCATCCGCTCCCCCAGCCCCGCCCGCCCGCGCGGATTCCGGACGGCGGTCCGCCCCCGGGCCCGCCGGACCGGCCTCCGCACCGGCCGCCGCCTCCGGCACGGAGCCCGGCGCCGCGTCCGGTACGGGATCCGGTACGGCGTCCGCCACGCCATCCACCCTTCCCTTCGTCGTGCCGGCCGAGACACCGGGCACACCGGTGGCCGAATTCCTGCCGGACGCCCGCCCGTTCATCCGCCGGCGACTGCGCGAGCACGGCGCCGTCCTGCTCCGCGGTTTCGACATCGGCGGTGTCGAGGGGTTCGAGGACGTGGTGCGGGCGGTGTCGGGCGAGCCCCTCGCCTACGCGGAGCGCTCCTCGCCCCGCAGCACCATCAAGGGGCAGGTCTACACCTCGACGGACTATCCGCCGAGCGAGGAGATCTTCCTGCACAACGAGAACTCCTACCAGGCCACCTGGCCGATGACGCTGTTCTTCTACTGTGTACGGCCCCCGGAGACCCTGGGGTCGACCCCGCTCGCCGACACCCGCAGGGTGCTGCGCGCCATCGATCCCGCCGTACGCGAGGAGTTCGCCACCCGTGGCTGGATGGTGGTGCGCAACTTCATCGAGGGCTTCGGGGTGCCCTGGCAGCAGGCGTTCAACACCGACGACCGCGACGAGGTGGCCCGTTACTGCGCGCGCAACGGTGTGGAGGTGGAGTGGACGGGCGCGAACGGGCTGCGCACCCGGGCCCGCAGGAAGGCCGTCCACACCCACCCCGTCACCGGCGAGGAGGTGTGGTTCAACCATCTCTCGTTCTTCCATGTGACCACACTGGCCGAGGAGATCTGCTCCGGCCTGCGGGAGATGTTCGACGAGGACGAGCTGCCGACCAACACCTTCTACGGTGACGGCGAGCGCATCCCCGACGAGATCGTCGCCCATCTGCGGAGCTGCTACCGCGCCGAGCTCCGCCGCTTCGACTGGCAGCGTGACGATGTGCTGCTGGTGGACAACATGCTCGCGTCGCACGCCCGTGAGCCGTTCACCGGCCCCCGGAAGATCGCCGTCGCCATGGCCGAGCCGTCGGACGCGGTCCCCGGTCCGGTCTGAGCGCGGCTCCCGGGTCAGGTCTGAGCACCACGCTCCCCGGTCCGGTGTGAGCGCCGCGTTTTCCCTCCACGGAGCGTCCCGCTCCGTATCACCGGGTGACCTCATCCCGGTCCCGTGAACCCCTACTTCTCACTCTGGGAGGCGACCGATGGCAACCGGCGATGGCCCGTACCCGCTGTCATTCGCACAGGAACAGCTCTGGTTTCTCGATCAGCTGCGGTCCGGAGCCACGACCGAGTATCTGCTGCACGAGGCGTTCCGGCTGCGGGGGCCGCTGGACACCGGCGCGCTCACGGCCGCGCTGTCGGAGATCGCCGTACGTCACGAGGTGCTGCGCACGCGGTACGTCTCCATGGACGGAGACGGGGGCGGAGACGGCGACGGGGACACCGGCACCGGTGGCCAGATCGTGGACCCGCCGGGGCCGGTGGAGCCCGTCCTGGTGGATCTCGCCGGGCTGCCGGCCGGTGAACGGCCCGCGCGCCTGCGCGAGTTGAGCGCCACCGAGCTGCGTACGCCGATCGATCTGCGCGAGCGCCCGCCGTGGCGGGTGACGCTGGTCGATCTCGGCCCGGACGACACCGCGCTGCTGATCACCGTGCATCACATCGCGTTCGACGGCTGGTCGTGGGGGGTGCTCGCGGAGGAGATCGAGACGCTGTACACCGCGTTCGGCGGGGGCCTGCCGTCGCCGCTGGAACCGCTGCCCGTGCAGTATCTGGACTACGCGCAGTGGCAGCGCGAGAGTTACGAGGCGTCCGCCGCGTCGATGGACCGTCAGCGTGCCTACTGGCGGGAGCGGCTGGCGGATCTCGATCCGCTGGAGCTGCCCACCGACCGGCCGCGTCCGGCCCGGTGGGACCCCACCGGGGACAGTCTGTCCTTCACGGTGCCGGCCGCGCTCGCGGCGCGGGTCGACGAGATCGGCCGGCGCGCGGGCGCGACGCCTTTCATGACGTACCTCGCGGCGTTCCAGCTGCTGCTGGCCCGCTACTCGGGCCGGCGCGATGTGGCGGTCGGGGTGTCCCTGGCCAGCCGTGACCAGCCCGAGCTGGACCAGATGATCGGTATGTTCCTCAACACCGTGGTGCTGCGGACGGATCTGTCCGGCGACCCCTCGTTCGTGGAGCTCCTGGCGCGCGTCCGGGACGGCCAGCTGGACGACTTCAGCAATCAGGAGGTGCCGTTCGAGCGGGTCGTCGCCGATCTGGCCCCGGAGCGCGACCCGTCCCGCAACCCGGTCTTCCAGGTGGGGTTCGCGCTGCACAACGCCCGGCGCCGGCCGCTGCGGCTGCCCGGTCTGGAGGTCTCCAAGTACGACTCGCCCGTGGCCGGTGCCGCGTTCGATCTGTCGCTGCATCTCGCCGGGCGTCCGGACGGCTCGATGGAGGCGAAGTTCCTCTATCCGACGGCGCTGTTCGACGCGGCGCGTATGGAGGGGATGGCGGCCGGACTGCTGCGGCTGCTCACGGACGCCGCCGACCGGCCCGACGTACCCGTGCGGCGGCTGGAGATCGTCCCCGACGCCGAACTGTCCCGGTTCGCCGAGTGGAACCGTACGGAGACCGTGACCACCGGCCGGTCCCTGTCCGAGCTGTTCCTTGAGCGGGCGCGGGCCACACCGGACGCGGTGGCCGTGGTGTCCGGGGGCACGGAGACCCGTTACGCGGAGCTCGCACGGCGGGTGGACGCGCTCTCCCGGCGGCTGCGGAGCCTGGGGGTCACGCGCGGTACGCCCGTGGGAGTGGCGCTGCACCGGAGCACCGACCTGGTCACGGCGCTGCTCGCGGTGCTCGCCTCGGGGGCGGTGTACGTACCGCTCGCGCCCGAACACCCGGCGGACCGGCTGGCGTTCATGGTCTCGGACGCCGGTGTCGAGGTGCTGCTCACCGAGGAGTCGCTGCGTGAGCGGCTGCCCGTCCATCCCCGTGCGCTGACGCTCGACAGCGCCGAGCCCGGCAGCGCGCCGGCGGACGCGGACCTCCTGACACCGGTGTCCGTGGGAGCCGCCGATGCCGCGTACATCATGTACACCTCCGGCTCGACCGGTCGGCCCAAGGGTGTGGTCGTCACCCATGCCGGGATAAGCAACCGTGTGCTGTGGTCCGTGGACCGGTACGGGATCGGCGCGGGCGACCGGGTGCTCCAGAAGACCACCATCGGATTCGACGCCGCCGTATGGGAGTTCCTCTCGCCGCTCGTGTCGGGCGGCACGGTGGTGATGGCTCCCGAGGAGGCCCATCGCGACCCCTCGGTCATGGTCCGCGCGGTGGCCGAGCACGATGTGACCGTCCTCCAGCTCGTCCCGTCCGTCCTGCGGCTGCTGCTGGCCGAGACGGATCTCGCTGAGTGCTCCGCGCTGCGGCTGGTGTGCTCGGCCGGCGAACCGCTGCCCGCCGAACTGTGCGCGCGGCTGCGCGACACCGTCGATGTCGAGGTGTTCAACACCTACGGCCCGACCGAGTGCGCGATCGACTCCACCGCGTGGCGCTACGACGGGACCGAGCGGACCGAGATCGTCCCGATCGGGCGTCCGCTGCCCAATGTCCGCGCGTTCGTGGTGGACGCCGAGGACCGGCTCGTACCGGTGGGTGTCCCCGGTGAGCTGTGTGTCGCCGGGGTCGGTCTGGCGCGCGGCTACGCGGGCCGGGGAGATCTGACGGCGGACCGCTTCACCCCGCATCCGTTCCCGAGCACCCCCGGTGAGCGGTGGTACCGCACGGGGGACCTGGTGCGCCGCCGTGAGGACGGCGCGCTCGAATTCGTCGGGCGTATCGACGAGCAGGTGAAGGTGCGGGGTGTCCGGATCGAGCCGGGTGAGATCGAGGCCGCCCTCACCGCCCATCCCTCGGTCGCCGCCGCGGTGGTGACCACGCACCGGCCGGAGTCCGGGGACACGGAGCTGGTCGCCTATCTCGTACCGGCCCCGGGGACATCGCTCCCGGAGCCCGAGGAGCTGCGTGCCCTGCTGGCGGCCCGGCTGCCGGAGAGCATGATCCCGTCGGTCACCGTGGCGCTCGACGCGATCCCGCTGACGCCGAACGGCAAGGTGGACCGCCGGCGGCTGCCGTCGCCGGAGGGCAGGAACGAGCCGGACCGAACGGCCTGGACGGCACCCCGTACCCCCGCCGAGCGGGCCGTCGCCGAGCTGATGGGCGAGCTCCTCGGGGTGGAACGGGTCGGCGCCGACGCCGACTTCTTCGCACTCGGCGGGCACTCCCTGCTCGCGATCCGGCTGGTGCTGCGGCTGCGGCGCGCCTTCGGCGTCGAGCTGACGGTCGGTGAGCTGTTCCACGCCCGTACGGTCGCGGAGCTGGCAGCCAGGGTCGGATCGGCCGGGACGGACGCCGAGGAGCCCTCGATCCGGCCGGTGGAGCGCGGCGGGGAACTGGCGCTCTCGTTCGGCCAGCAGCGTATGTGGTTCCTGGACCAGCTCGATCCGGGCAGCGACGAGTATGTCGTCCCGGTGGCGCTGCGGCTGCGCGGCCCGCTGGACACCGAGGCGTTCCGGCGCGCGGTGGACGCGACCGCGGCGAAGCACGAGATCCTGCGCACCCGGTATGTGGCGCGCGCCGGTGATCCGGTGCAGCTCATCGATCCGCCGGGCCCTGTCGACTTCACACTGCACGATCTGTCCGGTGAACCGGAGGCCGAGGCCCTGGCCCGGGAGCTGCTGGACCGCGCCTCCGGTCTGCCGTTCGATCTGGAGCGGGAGGCCCCGTTCCGGGTCACGGTGATCCGTACGGCGCCCGACAGCCATCTGCTCGGGCTGACCCTGCATCACATCGCCTTCGACGCCTGGTCGATGGGGATCTACCTCAAGGATCTGAACGCGGCGTACGAGGCGTTCGCCGCGGGCCGCCCCTCGCCGCTGCGTGCCCAGCCGGTGCAGTACGCGGACTTCGCGGCCTGGCAGCGCGAGCAGCAGTCGGCGGGCGAGATCGCGGGGCAGCTCGCCTACTGGAGTGACCGGCTGACCGGGCTCAGCCCGGTCGAACTGCCCGCCGACCGGCTCAGATCAGCCGTGCGCGACGCCCGCGGCGACACGGTGATCGTGGATGTGCCGGCCGGGACGGGCCACGGCGTGGCGGATCTCGCGGCGCGGCACGGCGCGACACCGTTCATGGTCCTGCTGGCGGCGTTCCAGCTGCTGCTCGGACGCTATACGGGGCGTACGGATATCGCGGTCGGCACCCCGGTCGCGGGCCGGACCCGGGAGGAGACCGAGGAACTGGTCGGCTTCTTCACCAACAATCTGGTGATCCGCAACGATCTGTCGGGCGATCCGGCCTTCACGGACTTCCTGGACCAGGTGCGCACGGTGTCCCTGGAGGCGATGGCCCACCAGGACGTGCCGTTCGAGCATCTGGTGGACGCGCTGCGGCCCGACCGTGATCTCTCCCGCAATCCGCTCTTCCAGGTGATGTTCGAACTCCAGCATATGGAGGGGGTGCCCGCGACCCTGGGCGGGTCGGTCATCGAGCCGGTCCACACCGGGCCCGCCGTGGCCAAGTTCGATCTCACCATGACGGTCAAGCAGCGCGCCGACGGGCGGCTGCACTGCTGGTTCGAGTACGCCACGGGGCTCTTCGAGCGTGCCACGATCGAGCGGATGGCCGGGCACTATCTGGCGCTGCTGAACAGTGTCACGGCCGCTCCCGGCGCGCGGATCGGCGATCTCACGCTGCTCACCGAGGAGGAGCACAGGACCCTGGTGCACATCTGGCCGGACCCGGAGGGGGACCGGCTCGCCCGGCTCGACCCCGCCGCGGAGCACGCGCTGACCGTGCCCGAGCTGTTCGAGCGGCAGGCCGCACGGACACCGGACGCGGTGGCGGTGGTGGCGGGGGGTGTGGAGATCGGCTACGCGGAGCTGAACGCCCGCGCGAACCGGTTCGCCCACCGGCTGCGCTCCCTGGGCGTCGGGCCCGAGACGGTCGTCGCGTCCTGCCTGGAGCGGGGCGCGGAGGCGGTCGTGGTGCTGCTGGGTGTGCTCAAGGCCGGCGGGGTGTACGCCCCGTTCGACCCGCTGCACCCGCTGGAGCGGCTGCGCTTCATGCTGGGCGATGTCGGGGCGACGGTGGTGGTCGCCACCAGGGCGTTCGCGGAGCGGCTCGGGACGGGCCCGTACCACGTGATCACCGTCGGCGGCGAGGACGGCGCCGGCGGACCGGACCGGGCCAACGACCGGCGGGCGCCGGCGGGTACGAAGACGTCGGCGGATACGAAGGTGTCGGCGGATCCGGGAGCGTCGGTGGATCCGGGGGCGTCGGAGAACGTGCCCGTGCCGGTGGCACCGGGCAATCTCGCCTATGTCATCTACACCTCCGGCTCCACCGGGCGCCCCAAGGGGGTGATGATCGAGCACCGCTCCTACGCCCACCACTGCCGGGTGATCGCGGACGAGTACGGCATCGAACCGGGCGAACGGGTCGTGCTGCTGTCCGCGCTCACCTTCGACGTGGCGATGGACCAGATCGCGGCCACCCTGACGGCCGGCGCCACGATCGTGGTGGGTGACCCGGTCTTCTGGACCCCCGCGGAGCTGCCCGCCCGGCTCGACGAGCACGGTGTGACGATCGTCGAGATCACCCCGGCCTACTACCGGGCGATGGCGGAGTCCGGCTCACTGGACCGGCTGACCGGGCTGAAGCTGATGAACGTCGGCAGTGACGTGGTCACGGTGGCCGACGCACGGCGCTGGGCCGAGACCGGGCTGCCCGGACGCTTCCTGTGCAACTACGGGCCCACCGAGGCGACCGTCACCTGCCTGCTCCACCGGGTCGGCGCGGAACCCGGCACGGAGTCCGGCCCGGGAGCCGCCGGGGAGCAGAGCGCTTCGGCGATGCCCATCGGACGGCCGGTGTCCGGGACCCGGGCCTATGTGCTGGACGCGGATCTGCGCCCGGTCCCGGCCGGGGTGCCGGGTGAGCTGTGCCTCGGCGGTGTACGGCTGGCTCGTGGCTACCACGGCAGGCCGGAGCTGACGGCGGACCGGTTCGTCCCCGATCCGCTGGGTGACGAGCCGGGGCGGCGGCTGTACCGGACCGGCGATCTCGTACGCCACCGGCCCGACGGCGTGATCGAGTTCCTGGGCCGGATCGACCACCAGGTCAAGATCCGCGGACTGCGGATCGAGCTGGGCGAGATCGAGGCGGCGCTGGTGCGCCATCCCGCGATCCAGGAGGCCGTGGCCGTGGCGGCGGAGGTGGCACCCGGCGACAAGCGGCTGGCCGCGTATCTGGTGGCCCGGCCGGACAGCGCGGTGCCCGCCATCGGTGAACTCCGCGCCCATCTGGGGGAGTCGCTGCCGGAGTACATGATCCCGTCGCTCTGGGTGACACTGCCGGCGCTGCCCCTGACCAGCAGCAAGAAGGTGGACCGCAAGGCACTGCCCGATCCGGTGCTCGCCCGCACGGACGGCGGACAGGAGTACGTGGCCCCACGTGACCCGGCGGAGGAGACCGTCGCCGCGATCTGGTGCGAGGTACTCGATGTGGCGCGGGTCGGCGCCCTGGACGACTTCTTCGCGCTGGGCGGCCACTCGCTGCTGGCCACCCGGGTTCTCGCGCGGATCAGAGAGGCGTTCGCGGTCGACCTGCCGCTGCGCAGGCTGTTCGAGGCCACCACGGTGGCGGAGCTGGCCGAGGCGGTGTCCGAGGCCATCGAGGCCGAGATCGCCGGGCTGTCGGACGACGAAGTGGCGGGGCTGCTGTCCCAGAGGAGTGAGCGATGACCGAGACAGAGACCGGCGACCGGACGGCACTGCGCCAGGAGCTGCTGCGGCAGCGCCTGCGCGGCAGGGCGGCGCCCCAGCGGAACGACGGCATCGGCCGGGCCCCGCGCGGCGGCCCGCTGCCGCTGTCCTTCGCCCAGCGCCGGCTGTGGATCCTGGACCAGCTCCAGCCGGGCAGCACGGAGTATCTGATGACTGCGGCCCTGCGGCTGCGGGGCGAGCTGGACCCGGCCGCGCTGCGCACCGCGCTGGACGGGACGGCCGCCCGGCACGAGGTGCTGCGCACCCGCTATCCGGTGGTGGACGACGAGCCGGTGCAGCTGATCGACGAGCCGGGTCCCGTACCGCTGACCGAACTGGACCTGCGCGGTGTGGACCGGGAGCGGGCGGACGCCCGGCTGGCGGCCCTCGTCACCTCCGAACGGCTCCCCGTCGATCTGGCGACCGGACCCGTCCTGTCGGCGGTGCTGGTGCGGCTGGACGAGGACGAGCACGCGCTGCTGCTGACGTTCCATCACATCGCCTCGGACGGCTGGAGCGAGGATCTGCTGGTGGCCGAGGTGGCGGCCCGCTACGGCGACGCCGTGGCAGGCCGCCCGGCGGCGGAGCCGCGAGTCCCCTTGCAGTACGCCGACTTCGCGGTCTGGCAGCGCGACCGGCTCTCCGGGGAACTGCTGGAGAGGCAGCTCGTCCACTGGCGGGAGCGGCTGGCCGGGCTGGAGCCGCTGGAGCTGCCCACGGACCGGCCGCGGCCCGCCGTACGGGATGTCGCGGGCGCGCAGGTGCCGCTGAAGGTCCCTGCGGAGGTGGCCGGACGGCTGACGGCGCTGGCGCGCGATCACGGCGCCACCCCGTTCATGGCGCTGACCGCGGCGTACGCCGTACTGCTCGGCCGCTGGAGCGGACAGCGGGACGTGGCCGTGGGCACACCCGTGGCCGGCCGCGACCGGCCCGAGGTGCAGGACATGGCCGGGCTGTTCCTCAACACCCTGGTCCTGCGGACCGATCTGTCCGGCTCGCCCTCCTTCACGGAGGTGCTGCGCCGGGTACGGGAGGCCGCGCTCGACGCGTACGCCCATCAGGAGGTGCCGTTCGAGCGGCTGGTGGACGAACTGGCGCCGGAGCGCGACCCGTCGCGGACCCCGCTCTTCTCGGCGATGCTGCTCTGGCAGGAGGAGTCGGCGACGGCCGGGCCGCGGACCATGGGCCCGCTGACGGTCGGCCGGCTGCCGGTCGGCGAGAGCACGGCCAAGTTCGATCTGACGCTGGGGGTGTCCCAGCTGCCCGACGGGTCCCTGTCCGGGGCCCTGAACTACGCGTCGGCGCTGTTCGACCGGGAGACCGCCGAGCGGTTCACCGCGCACTTCGCCCGGCTCCTGGCGAGCGCCACGGCCGAACCCGCGCTGCCGGTGGACGGGTTGGAGATCCTCCCGGCGGCCGAGCGCGGACTGCTGCTGGAGGGGTGGAACGACACCGCCCGGCCGTATCCGTCGGGGACCCTGCCCGCGCTGTTCGAGGCGCAGGCCGCCCGGACCCCGGACGCGACCGCGCTGCGGTACGAGGGCACGGCCGTGTCGTACGCGCGGCTCGCCGCCGAGGCCGGCCGGCTCGCCGGGGAGCTGCGGGAGCGCGGTGTGGGCCCGGAGTCCGTGGTCGGGGTGTGTCTTCCCCGGGGTACCGGTCTGATGGTGGCGCTGCTCGCCGTCATGAAGGCCGGGGGCGCGTATCTGCCGCTGGATCCCGAATACCCGCGCGAACGCCTCGGTTTCATGCTGGACGACTCGGCCGCGACGGTCGTCGTCACGGACGCCGGGCTGGCGGAGCTGGTGTCCGGCGGGGACCGGCAGGTCGTGGACATCGACGCCGACCGGTCCGGACGGTCCGCGCTCGCCGGCAAGGGCTCCTGGTCCGGTCCCGCGCCGGAACACCCCGCGTATGTCATCTACACCTCGGGGTCGACGGGCCGTCCCAAGGGGGTGGTGGTCGAGCACCGCGCGATCGTCAACCGGCTGCACTGGATGCAGGAGGCCTACGGGCTCACCGGGGCGGACCGGGTGCTCCAGAAGACCCCGTACGGCTTCGACGTGTCGGTGTGGGAGTTCTTCTGGCCGCTGACGACCGGCGCCACCCTGGTGCTGGCCCGGCCCGGCGGGCATCGCGATCCCGCCTATCTGGCCGGGGTGATCGCCGCCGAGGGCGTCACCACCCTGCACTTCGTACCGTCCATGCTGCGGGCGTTCCTGGCCGGACCGCTGCCGCCGCTGCCAACCCTGCGGCGGATGATCTGCAGCGGCGAGGCGCTCCCCGCCGACCTGGTCACGGCCGTGCACGAGCGGATCGGCTGCGAGCTGCACAATCTGTACGGGCCGACCGAGGCGGCGGTGGACGTGACCGCCGCGCGGTGTGCGCCCGGTCTGCCCGTCACCATCGGACGGCCCATCGCCAACACCCGTACCTACATCGTGGACGACGGGCTGCGGCCGGTCCCCGTCGGTGTGCCGGGTGAGCTGCTGCTCGGCGGTGTGCAGCTCGCCCGCGGCTATCTCGGCCGGCCCGCGCTGACGGCGGAGCGGTTCGTACCCAGTCCGTTCGCCACCGCCCCCGGCGAGCGGCTGTACCGCACCGGCGATCTCGCCCGGTACCGGGCCGACGGCGCCATCGAGTATCTCGGGCGGCTGGACCACCAGGTCAAGATCCGCGGTCAGCGCGTCGAGCTCGGTGAGATCGAGGCCGTGCTCACCGAGTGCGCGGGGGTGGACTCGGCCGCGGTCACCCTGCACGACGAGCGGCTCGTCGCCCATCTCACCCCGGTCACCGCGGATGTCGCCGCGGTACGGGAGGAGCTGCGCGGCAAGCTGCCCGAGCACATGTGCCCGGCGCACTGGATGCTGCGGGACGCCCTGCCGCTGACGACCAGCGGCAAGGTGGACCGCAAGGCGCTGCCCGCGCCCGACGACACCAGGTCGCTCCTGGCCGGGGAGTACACCGCGCCCCGCGACGCGCTGGAGCGGACACTCGCCGAGGCCTTCGCGGCGGCCCTGGGCGTCGACAAGGTGGGTGTGCACGACAGCTTCTTCCAGCTCGGCGGTGACTCGCTGCGCGCGATCCGGGCCGTGGGCCGGCTGCGTGAGCAGGGCTTCGAGGTGTCCGTGCACGACATGTTCACCCGTCAGCGGGTGGCCGAACTGGCGGAGCTGGTGCGCTCGCGCCCGCGGCCGGCCGATGGTACGGCGGGCCCGGTGGCGGCCGATGTGCTCGTGGAGCGCTTCGCGCTGGTCGGGGACGAGGACCGGGCCCGGCTTCCGGAGGGCCTGGACGACGCGTACCCGATGGCGCAGACCCAGGCCGGGATGGTCTACGAGATGCTGGCGGCGACCGACCGGGCCGTCTACCAGAACGTCTCCTGCTACAAGGTCCGCGACGAGCTGCCGTTCGACCCCGCGGCGCTGACCGAGGCGGCCCGGACGCTGGTCGCGCGCAATGAGATCCTGCGGACCTCGTTCGATCTGTCCGGTTACTCCGAGGCCATGCAGCTCGTCCACCGGGAGGCCGAACTGCCCATCGGCTTCGACGACTTGAGGTCGAAGCCGGCCGAGGACCAGCGGGCCGTGGTGGACGGCTTCCTGGTGGGCGAGCGGCGCAAGGCCTTCGATCTCGGCCGCCCTCCGCTGCTGCGCTACCACGTCCATCAGATCTCCGACGAGGAGTGGTGGCTGACCCATATCGAGGCGCACGCCATTCTGGACGGCTGGTCCCACACCTCGGTGGTCGCCGAGCTGATCTCCCTGTACCGGACGGTACGGCAGGGCCGGACGCCGGATCTGCCACCGCCGCCCGATGTGCGGTTCGCCGACTTCGTCGCGCTGGAGCGCGCCGCGCTCGCCTCGGCGGAGGACCGCGCGTTCTGGGCGGAACGGATCGGCGGCAGCGAGAAGTTCGAGCTCCCGCCGGCCTGGGGCAGCCAGGAGCAGGACGAGAAGGCCACGATCATCGATGTGCCGTACCGGGATCTGCTGCCGGGTCTGCGGCGGCTCGCGGCGGCGGCCGGCGGCTCGCTGAAGAGTGTGCTGCACGCCGCGCATCTGCGGGCGCTGGGTGTTGTCACCGGCCGCCGGCGCTTCCACACCGGGCTGGTCTGCAACGGCAGACCGGAGCTGGCGCGCGGGGACGAGGTGCGCGGGCTGTATCTCAACACGGTGCCGTTCGCCGCCGATCTGTCGGCCCGTACCTGGCGTGAGCTGGTCCGCGATGTCTTCGCGGGCGAGGCGGAGCTGTGGCCGCACCGCCGCTATCCGATGCCGGCGATGCAGCGGGAGTGGGGCACGTCGCCGACGCTCATCGATGTGGCCTTCGGCTTCCTGGATTTCCATGTCCTCGACTGGGAGTCCGACGAGGTCGGTATGGTCGACGACTTCAGTCCCAGCGAACTCGCCCTGGAGGTGTGGACGTTCCCCGGGGTGCTGCGGCTCGGCGGCCGGCCCAGCCTGGTGGGACGCGCCCAGCTGGAACTGCTGGGCCGGGTCTACCGTCATGTGCTGGAGGCAATGGCCGCCGACCCGGACGGTGACGCGTACGGGCTGACGCTGCCGCCCGCCGACCACGACAGGACCGTGCACGACGGGAACGACACGGCGCGTCCGGTGTCGGCCGACATGCTGGTGCATGAACTGGCCTCGGCGCAGGCCAGGTCGACCCCGCATTCGGTCGCCCTGCGGTACGGGGACGAGAGCGTCGGCTACGGCGCGCTGGACGAGCGCGCCGAGCGGCTGGCGCGGCGGCTGCGTGCCCTGGGTGTCGGGCCCGACACCATCGTCGGGCTGTATCTGCCCCGTACCCCGGATCTGATCGTCGCCCTGCTGGCGACGCTCAAGGCCGGGGGCGCGTTCCTGCCGCTCGATCCCGAGTATCCCGCCGAGCGTCTGCGGCACATGCTGACGGACGCGGACGTCACGGTCCTGCTCAGCACACGCGCGCTGCGTACCGCGCTTCCGTCCGGGGTGAACTGCGCGGTGGAGATGGTCGAGGACCTGCCCGAGGGCGACCTGCCGGGCGGAAGTCCGTCCGGCCGAGACCGGCGCGGCGGAGACCTGCCGGGCGGGGAGATCGCGGGCGGGGATGTTCCTGCGCCGGATCCGGCGGGCCGGGCCTCGCTCGACAGTCTCGCCTATGTGATCTACACGTCCGGATCCACCGGGCTGCCCAAGGGTGTCGGGGTGCCGCACCGGGGACCGCTCAATCTGCGGTACGCACAGCGTGAGCACCTCGATGTGCGCGAGGGCGACCGGGTGCTCCAGTTCGCCTCGCCGAGCTTCGACGCCTTCGTCTGGGAGGTGGTCATGGCGCTCACCAACGGCGCCGAACTGGTGCTGCCACCGCCGGACACGGACCCGGGCGATCTGCGCCGGCAGGCCGGTCTGGTCACCCATATGACACTGCCGCCTTCGCTGCTCGACCGGCTGACGCCCAGCGACTTCCCGCACCTCAGGGTGCTGGTGTCGGCCGGTGAGGCCTGCTCCGCGGAACAGGCGGCGCGCTGGTCGGACCGGGTGACCTTCATCAACGCCTACGGACCGACGGAGACGTCCGTGTGCGCCACCCTCGCGCCCGTGCCTCCCCGGGGAAGCGGCCCGGCCCGGGTGAGCGGCCCGCCGTCGATGGGGCGGCCCATCGGGAACTTCCAGGTGTACGTCCTCGACGCGGACCTCCGCCCGGTGGCGGACGGGGTTCAGGGCGAGCTGTACGTGGGCGGCGCCGGGCTGGCCCGGGGATATCTCAACCGTCCGCATCTCACGGCGGAACGCTTCGTCCCCGACCCGTACGGCGGCCGGCCCGGGGACCGGCTCTACCGCACCGGGGACCTGGTGTCGCGCAACACCGACGGCACGCTCCAGTACCACGGCCGCCGGGACCACCAGGTGAAGGTGCGCGGACTGCGCGCCGAGCCGGGCGAGATCGAGAATCTGCTGCTCGGCCATCCGGCGGTGGCCGCGGCGGTGGTCACGGTGCACCGCGCGGGCACGGCGGACGCGACGCTGGTGGCATACGCCGAGACCGCGGAGGGACGTACGGCCGAGCCCGCCGAACTGCGCGAGCATCTCCGCGGCCGGGTGCCGAAGGGGCTGCTGCCCACGCACTACTTCGTGCTCGACGCCTTCCCGCTCACCCCCGCGGGGAAGACCGACCGCGCGGCGCTGCCCGTGCCGGACGGTGCGCGGCCCGCGCTCATGGCGCCGTACGTGGCTCCCTCGGGCGAGCTGGAGGAGGCCATCGCCGACGCGTGGAGCGAGGCGCTGACCGTCGAACACGTCGGAGCCCACGACGACTTCTTCGAGCTGGGCGGTCATTCGCTGGCGCTGATGAGGATCGTGGCGACGCTGCGCGCCCGGCACGGACTGGAGCTGCGGTTCCGGTCGTTCATCGAGCACCGTACGGTCGCGGGTCTGGCGGCGAGCATCGAATCCGCCCGGAACACATCGGCATCGGAGGGCGGGGAGGCGACCCGGGCGATGCTGTGGATCCGTGAGAAGGGCAGTGGCAGTCCGCTGTTCTTCGTCCACCCGGGCGGCGGCAGCGCCCACTGGTATCTGCGGCTGGCCCCGCATCTGCGGACGGAGCGGCCGGTGGCCGCGTTCGAGTGGCCGGGCCCGCACACCTCGGCGAGCCCGCCGACCGCCGAGGAGATGGCCGAGCGCTATCTCACGGAGCTGCGGGCCCTCCAGCCCGCCGGGCCCTACGTGCTCTTCAGCTGGTGCGGCGGAAGCGGTATCGCCTCGGAGATGGCGAGCCGGCTGGTGGGCGCGGGCGAGGAGGTCACCTTCATGCTCCTCGACCCGGGTCTCGACGCACACGAACGGGCCGAGGGATGGCGGGAGCTGGCACTGATCCGCCGGCTGGAACGGCTGGTCGACGAGGTGGCGCGGGGCGGCGCCGACGCGGACACCCCGGAGCGCCGGGCGGAGATCCTGGATCTGCTGAACCACCTGGTCGACGATGTCGACGAGGAGACCGGGATCACCCTGCCCGACGAGGGGGTCGGCGAGGCGTGGCCGCGCGCCGCCCGGATCTGGCGGGAGGTGATGGAGATGGATCTGGCCTACCGGCACCGCCCGTTCCCCGGCCGGCTCCATCTCATCGTCAGCGATGAACTCGCCCAGGGCGAGCACGAGGTGGCATTCGGCCAGACGTTCGAGGACTATCTGGGCCGCTGGCGTGAGCTGCTCACCGAGGGGGTGGAGGTCCATCGGGTGCCGGGTGATCACTTCGGGGTGATGAAGCCGCCGCATGTGTCGCGGCTCGCGGAGGTCATGGACGCGGTGATCGCCGGCTCGGAGCCGGGCGACGGGGCCGCGGCGGACTGACGGCGCCGATCAGCAGGAAGCGGTGGGACACCGGAGGACGGTGCCCCACCGCTTTTCCGTGTGCTGCCGGTGGGGTCGGCGGGGGCGGTGGCGTCGGCGGGAGCGGCGGAGGCGGCGCGCTCGGAGGCGGTGGTGCTGTCGTAGGTACGAGAGGTCATGGTCCGTCGGTGGGCGGGCGCATGCGAAAGCCCGGGGCGGTCCTGGTGGTCAGGACCGCCCCGGGCGAGGAGAGGGCGTGCGCGTACGTCCGTACGTATCAGTCGGTCACCGCGACGAAGCGGAGCTCCGAGGTGTAGGTGTTGCCTTCGTCGTCGGTCAGCCAGGCCTGCTCCGGGTTGGGCAGCATCTCGGTGACCGTCATCCGCGCCGCCGGATCCTTCCGCGCGAGCCTGCGGGCCGCCTTCGCGAAGATGTTCACATACACCGGACTGTCGAAGTCCACGAAGAACGGCCGCGGCTCCGTCGGAGACACCACGAACACCCACCGCGGCAACTCCTGCGCCGACCGCCACTGACGCGCCCGCACAAAACGCCGCGCCTCGTTCTTCTCCCCCGCGAACTCCATCTCCGACGCGACGAACCGCCAGGTCTCCCGCGCCACCACGAGCGAGTCGACCGTGACCCTCGGCGAACGGTCGCTCTCCGGAAGGATCTGGAAGAGATCCATCACCAGGGTCGTCAGCACATGCGAGAACACGTCGACGGCGTCGAACACCGTGCCGTCGGGCAGCACCACCACCAGTCGCTCCGCCCGCCGTTCGACCCGGGCGTCGGCGCTCAGTACGGTGTTCGGCCTGCCGGGGTCGGCCGTGTGGTCCAGGAGCGCGACATGGTAGTCCTCGGGCCGTACCAGGGAGTGTCTGATCCTGGCGGAGAGCCTGGACTTGTGCTCCTTGGGCAGCAGCGGCATCAGCCGGGGATCCGGGTGATCGCGGCTCGTCCGGGCGAAGAGTTCCCGGGGGTCCGGGTGCTGGTGGACGAAGAGCGACGCGCCCAGGGTGTTGGTGGCGAGATGGAGTTCCCCGAGGACGAGCTCGAACTCACCGCGCTCCAGCGCGGCGGTGTCGGCCGCGGCGACCATCACGTCCGGGCTGAGATAGCGTGCCGCCGTCCAGCCGGTCCCCGTACCGCCGAACGACTCCTCGATCTGGCCGGCGATCTCCGCGCCGGAGACCCGGACGCGGCGGACGCCCTCCGGCAGGTGCCGGCTCAGGATGTCGCTCCAGCGCCGGCGGAACTCCTCCTGGAGGCGGACCGCGTCGGCGGCGCCCTCGCCGTGCAGTACCGGCAGACAGGCGAACCAGAAGGACGCCAGATCCACCGTTCCGCGCCCGTCGCTCCCGCCGCCTCCGCCGTCCTCGCCGTCCCCGTCGCCTCCGCCGTCCCCGTCGCCTCCGCGGCCCCCGCCCGCCTCGCCCACGAGCCGGTCGAAGACCTCACCGGCCCGCCGCATCACACGCTCGGCGAGCCGGGAGGTCAGCCAGGTGGCGCTGGTCATGAAGAGGTCCAGCGGGGCCAGCGCCGTCACGATGTCGCCACCGATCCGGGCCTGCGCGGAGCGCACGCAGTCGGAGTAGACGAGGGCCCGGCAGGGCGCGGTGGTGGCGCCCTTCTCCCGCTGGGCGGCGGCTTCCGTGAGCCGCTCGAAATCCGCCTCCAGTCCGGCGAGCGCGGTGATCAGCCGCTCCGGGTCGTCCCCGGCCGCCCGCACCCGGTCGCGCCCGCGCTCCAGTACGTCCAGCTTGGCGAGCGCGGGCTCACGTACGGCGGGGTCGCCGATCCGGTCCAGGATCTCGCGCAGCCGCAGTTCGGGGCGGGTGTCGGCGGGAACCTCCAGCCGCCAGGTGACACAGCGCAGCCTCACCAGTGTGTCGAGCGCCTCGGTCACATCGGTGTCCGGTCCCAGCAGCCGCTGGATGGCATGGGCGGAACGTACCCCGTCGCAGAGTTCGAGGACGCGCAGCTCCCGCTCCGAGACCGTACGCACCGGACGCCCCGGCACCCGCACCGCACCGTCCACCACACCCACGAACGGCACACGACGCGGAGCCACCCACTCACGAACCCCCGCGACCCCACCGATCACCCGAGCCAGCGCATCCACCGACCAACTCGAAAAATACACCTCCGAAGCAGAGACCAGCCCCACACCGGGATCCACACCCACACCACGCGACGACACATCCACCCGGCCCCAGCCCACCGGACCGAAAAACCCGATCGTGTCATTCTTCACACAGAAACGCTGCCAATAATGCGCCACCAACTCCTCACGCTGACGCGGCATACTCGACCGCCCCGCCACCGAAGGAACCCACGACAGAAACGGCTTGACACCCGAACCCAACACCGCCCGGTTCTGCCACGCCACCGCCGCACGAAACCGCCCCGAACCCGCGATCCCCTGCAACACCCCAGCAGTACCCACCGCCGCAACCCCGAACAACTCCTCAAAACCCTCCCACTCCACACCCGACAACACCTCCCCCACACCAAACTTGTCCGCCGCCACACCCAACCCAACCGGCGCCAGACGCAACACCCCCGACACCGGAAAACCCGGACCACGCAGGCCCACTTGGTCCCAGAGGCGCCATCGCTCGCTCAGGGAAACGGATTCCTCGGTCATCCGGATCTCCCCCTACACCTGTTCGGCGGCGCGGTCAGCGAGATCCGCGGCGAGGACCTCGGCGAGTTCGGCCGGCGAGGGATAGGTGAAGATGAGCGCCACGGGCAGCTCGGTGTGGAGACTCTCCTGGAGCCGGGCGATGATCTGGAAGGCGGCCAGGGAGTCCCCGCCCGTCTCGAAGAAGTCGCTCATGGTGTCGAGGGTCGCGTCGCCGAGGGTCTCCCGGTAGAAGCCCGCGATGAGTTCGGGGAGCTGGGACGCGTCGACCGTGTGCTGTTCCGCCGTGGTCATGGTGTTCTCCTTCAGTGATGTCGGTGGTGTCAGTAATCTCAGTGTTGTCAGTGGTGCCAGTGACGTCAGTGGTGCCAGTGACGCTGTCGAAAGTGATCAGAGGGCGGTCGTCCGGGCGGCCAGGGCCGCCGGACCGTTTCCGCCGGACACGATCACCGCGGCCGTGCCGTCGAAGCCGTGGTGCAGCGCTCCGGCCAGGGCGACGGCGCCGCTGGGCTCCGCCGGGACACCGGCCGCGTGGAGCAGGCCCGTCGCGTGGACGATCGCCTCGTCGGTGACCCCGACCAGTTCGTCCACGCGCCGTCTGATCACGGGGAAGAGCACCTCGCCCGCGCGCTGGCCGCGCAGTCCGTCGGCGACGGAGTCACTGGGCGGCAGCTCGACCGGATGCCCCGCCGCCAGGGCGCGCGCGTAGCGCCGGGTGCCCCCGGGCTCCACCCCGACGATCCGTACCGGCCGTGTCAGTCCCTCCGCGGCGAGACACACCCCGCCGAGCAGACCGCCGCCGCCGGTCGGGACGAAGACGGTGCCGGCGCCGGGGGCGTCCTCGAATATCTCCAGACCGACGGTGCCCTGTCCGGCCGCCACGAGTTCATGGTCCGACGAGGGCACCAGGACCGCGCCCGTACGCTCCGCGAAGTCCCGTGCGTACCGGTCGCGTTCGGCGACCCCGCCGCCGCTGCGGATCACCCGGGCGCCGAGGGCCGCGACGGCCTGTGCCTTCGCCTCGCTCGCTCCGGCCGCCATGACGACGGTCACACGGACACCGAGCGGTCCGGCGAGGGCGGCCACCGCGAGACCGTGGTTGCCCGAGGAGCCGGTGACGATGTCCTGGGCGCCCAGGGCCAGCAGCGCGTTCGCCGCTCCCCGCAGCTTGAACGAGCCGCTGTGCTGGAGGTGTTCGGCCTTGAGCAGGACGCCGGGCAGTGAGTCCGCCGTCAGCAGCGGCGTCCGCCGTATGTACGGGGCGATCCGCTCGGCGGCGGCGAGAACGTCGGTGTGACCGGGCCGGACAGCGGCGGGGCCGCGCCGGACGCCGGTGTGACTCGGCCGGGTGCCCGCGTGGCCCAGCCTGGTGCCCGCGGCCGTCATGACACACGCTCCGCCGTCGGGACGGCCGGCCGGGCGAGTGTGCCACGGTCGGTCTTGCCGGTGCGGGTCACCGGCAGCCGGTCGATACGGGTGAACCGCCTCGGCAGCATATGGGGCGGCAGGGTGGTGGCGAGATGGGCGCGTACGGACGCGTCGCCGGTCCCGGCGGACAGCCCGGTGACATGGGCGTACAGCCAGGTCCGCCCCTGGCCGTCCGTCTCGGCGGTGACCACCGCGCCGGTGATGTGGGGATGGGTGAGCAGCGCGCCCTCGATCTCCGCCGGGTCCACCCGATGGCCGCGGATCTTGATCTGGCGGTCGGAGCGGCCGAGATACTCCAGCTCGCCGCCGGGCAGCCGGCGGGTCAGATCACCGGTGCGGTACATACGGGCGCCGGGCGGCCCCGAGGGATCGGGGAGGAAGCGCCCGGCCGTCAGGGCGGCGAGTCCCCGATAGCCCCGCGCGACCCCGTCGCCGCCGATGTACAGCTCCCCCACCGCTCCGTCGGGCACGGCGCGCAGCTCGTCGTCGAGCACCTGGACGGTGACCCCGTCGATGGGGGTGCCGATGACATCGGCGGAGGTGTCGGGTACGGCGGGCACCTTGTACCGGGTGGAGGTCATGGTGCATTCGGTGGGACCGTACTGGTTCACCAGCAGTCCGCCGACGAGCGCGCGCCCGCCGGCGGCGAGGAAGGGCCGCAGCGATTCCCCGCTGGAGACCACCGTGCGCACCCCGCCCAGCCGTTCGGCCGCGTCGGGTCCCTGTGCCAGGAAGGTGAGCAACGAGGGGGTGGTGCTCAGCACGGTGTCCGCGCCGTACTCCTGGAGGATGGCCGCGAAGGTGTCGGCGCGCAGCAGCCGGGCGCGGTCGACCAGGACCAGACGGCCGCCCGCGACGAGCGGCGCGAAGATGTCCCTGATGGAGGCGTCGTAGCCGAGCGGGGCGAGCTGGACGGCCACGGTGTGCGGGCCGAGTCCGTAGTCCCTGACCACGAAGCGCAGATACGCGTCGAGCCCGGCGCGTTCGATCATGACCGCGTGGGGCGCTCCGGTGGATCCGGAGGTGTGGCTGATGTACGCGAGTGAGCGCGGCCCTGCGGGGTACGGCGGCGCGGGTGCCGCCGACGGCTCGGGCGGCGCGGGTGCCGCCGGGCCGCCCGGGGCCGGGAGCCGGTCGAGCAGCAGGGTGGGTCCGGTGACGGGCAGGTCGAGCCGCTCGGCGAGAGCGGCGGTGGTGAGCAGGAACCGGGCCCGTCCGCTCTCGGCCATGGACACCAGCCGCGGCAGCGGCAGTTCGACGTCGAGTGTGAGGAACGCGCCGCCGGCCCGGAGCACGGCGGCCATGGCGACGACGGCGTCGACACCGCGTTCGACGGCGACGGCGCACACCTCCTCGGGGCCCACTCCCCGGGCGGTGAGGATCCGGGCCAGCCGGTCGATCCTGGCCGCGAGTTCCCCGTACGAGAGTTCGCTGTCCGGGGTGACGACGGCGACGGCGCCCGGATCGCGCGTGGCATGGGCGAGGATGTCGTCCACCGGGGTACGCGCTCCGGCCGCGGGGAGCCCCCCGCCGTCCGGGCGGGGCGCGCCGGTCATCCTTCCTCTCCTGTCTCCGTGGTGCGGTCGGCGGCTGTCTCCGTGGTGCGGTCGACGGCGACGAAGCGGAGTTCGGAGGTGTACTTGTTGCCTTCGTCGTCGGTCAGCCAGGCCTGCTCCGGCGTCGGGAGCATCTCCGAGACCGTCATCCGCGCGGCGGGGTCCTTCCGCGCGAGCCTGCGGGCCGCCTTCGCGAAGATGTTCACATACACCGGACTGTCGAAGTCCACGAAGAACGGCCGCGGCTCCGTCGGGGACACCACGAACACCCACCGCGGCAACTCCTGCGCCGACCGCCACTGACGCGCCCGTACGAAACGGCGCGCCTCGTTCTTCTCCCTCGCGAACTCCATCTCGGAGGCGACGAACTTCCAGGTCTCACGGGCCACGACGGTCGAGTCGATGGTGATGCGCGGCGAACGGTCGGTGTCGGGCCGCAGGGTGAAGCGGTCCATCACCCGGTTGGTCATGGCGTGGCTGAACACATCGAGCAGATCGAAGACGGAGCCGTCGGGGAGCACGGCCTTGAGCTGTCCGTCCCGCTCCTCCACCAGTACGTCGCCGCAGCGGACCGTGCGCGGCCGGCTGGGGTCCGCGGTCTGGTCCACGATGGCGACGTAGTAGTCCTGCGGGCGGTCCAGGGAGGGTCTGCTGCGGGTGGACCACTTCAGCGGAAGTTCCTTGGGCAGCATGGGCATCAGCCGGGGCCCGGGGAAGTCGGTCGTGGTCTCGTCGATCAGCTCCCGCATGTCCGGGTGCTGGTGGACGAAGAGCGAGGCGCCCAGGGTGTTCATGGCCACATGCAGCTCACCGAGGACGAGTTCGAACTCACCGCGCTCCACCGCGTCGAGATCATCGGCGATGATCATCACATCGGGGCTGATGTAGCGGGCCAGGGACCAGCCGCGCCCGGGTTCGCCGAAGGCCTCCTGGACCTGGTCGGCGATATCGGCGGAGGAGAGCCGGACCCGCCGTGCCCCGGCCGGGGCGTTGATGATCCTCGCCCAGCGCTCGCGCAGTTCGGCCTGGATACGGTCGATGTCCGCGATCGACTCGCTGTGCGGGGCGGGCAGGCACTCGAACCAGAGGGAGCCGAGGTCGACGCGGTCCTGCCCGGCGCGGAGACGGGCGTACGCCTCCTTGATACGTCCGCCGACGGTCTCGGCGAACCGGTTGGTCATCCAGCGGGCTCCGGTGAGGCACAGCTCCAGGGGGGTGAGCTGCTCCAGTACGGCGGTGCCCACCGTGGCGGTGGCCGATCTGCGGCTGTCGGAGTAGACCAGCGCGCGGTTGGGCGCGGTACGGGCGCCCTTCTCGCGCTGGGCGGAGGTCTCGGTCAGTTCGGCGAAGTCGGCTTCGAGCGCGGCGAGCGCCTCGCACAGCTCGTCGGCGTCGAAGCCGGCGGCACGGACCCGGTCACGGCCGCGCTCCAGGACGTCCAGCTTGGCGAGGGCGGGTTCACGCAGTTCCGCGTCGCCGATCGTCTCCACGAAGTCGCGCAGGGCGCGTTCCGGGAAGGTGCCCGCGGGGACGTCCAGTTTCCAGGCGACCCAGCGCTGGGCGACGAGCCACTCCAGGGTCTCGGTGATCTCGGCGGGCGGCACCTCGCGGCCCTCGGCCCGGGAGACCTCGTCGACGATATCGGTGAACAGCCTCACCCCGTCGCAGAGTTCGAGGACGCGCAGCTCCCGCTCCGAGACCGTACGCACCGGACGCCCCGGCACCCGCACCGCACCGTCCACCACACCCAC
>NZ_JBSGVS010000083.1:0-34884 GCF_053608565.1 Streptomyces sp. NPDC055025 | reverse complement strand
GGCGTTGACTTTTGGCACGCTGTTGAGTTCTCAAGGAACGGACGCTTCCTTTGTACTCACCCTCACGGGCTTTCCTCCGGGCTTTCCCTTCGGTCTTGCTGTCTTGCGTCTCCGACTTTATCAGAGTTATCTGAGCCGGATTTCCCTCCGCCGGGGAAGGGCTCCAGGCGCTTGCTTTGCCCGGCTTCCCCCTCAGGTGGAGCCGTAAACGTACTGGAGCGGGGGGCGTCGACGCAAATCGAGGCCCCCCGCTCCCGTAGGCGGCGTCAGATGTCGGCCACCGGACAGCAGTTGCCGGCGTCAGACCTCGACCACGACGGGGAGGATCATCGGGCGCCGACGGTAGGTGTCGGAGACCCACTTGCCCACCGAGCGGCGTACGAGCTGCTGGAGCTGGTGCGGTTCCGCCACACCGTCCTGGGCCGATCTGGCGATCGCCTCTTCGACCTTGGGGAGCACGGCGGCGAACGCCGCGTCCTCGATACCGGATCCACGCGCGTGGAAGTGCGGACCGCCGACGACCTTCCCGGTGGTGGAGTCGACCACCACGAAGACCGAGATGATGCCCTCGTCGCCGAGGATGCGGCGGTCCTTGAGGGAGGTCTCGGTGACATCGCCGACCGAGAGGCCGTCGACATAGACATAACCGGCCTGGACCTTGCCCACGATCCTCGCCTTGCCGTCGACCAGATCGACGACCACGCCGTCCTCGGCGATGACGATGTGGTCCTTGGGGACACCCGTCAGGGCGCCCAGTTCGGCGTTGGCGCGCAGATGGCGCCATTCGCCGTGGACAGGCATCAGATTCTTGGGCTTGCAGATGTTGTAGAAGTACAGCAGTTCGCCCGCCGAGGCATGACCGGAGACATGGACCTTGGCATTGCCCTTGTGGATGACATTCGCACCCCACCTGGTCAGGCCGTTGATCACGCGGTAGACCGCGTTCTCGTTGCCCGGGATGAGCGACGACGCCAGGATCACCGTGTCGCCCTGGACGATCCGGATCTGATGATCGCGGTTGGCCATACGCGAGAGCGCGGCCATCGGTTCGCCCTGGGAGCCCGTGCAGACGAGCACGATCTCGTGCTCGGGCAGGTCGTCGAGGGTCTTGACGTCGACGACCAGGCCCGCCGGGACCCGGAGATAGCCGAGATCGCGTGCGATGCCCATGTTGCGGACCATCGAGCGGCCGACGAAGGCGACCCGGCGGCCGTGTTCGTGCGCCGCGTCGAGGATCTGCTGGATGCGGTGGACATGGCTGGCGAAGCTGGCCACGATGATGCGCTTCTGAGCGCTGCCGAACACCTGCCGCAGGACGTTCGAGATGTCCCGCTCGGGCGGGACGAAGCCCGGCACCTCGGCATTGGTGGAGTCGGCCAGCAGCAGGTCGATGCCTTCCTCGCCGAGCTTGGCGAAGGTGGGCAGATCGGTGAGCCTGCGGTCCAGCGGAAGCTGGTCCATCTTGAAGTCGCCGGTGTGGACGGCCATACCCGCGGGAGTGCGGATGGCGACCGCCAGAGCGTCCGGGATGGAGTGGTTGACCGCGACGAACTCGCAGTCGAAGGGACCGATGCGCTCGCGGTGGCCCTCGGTGACCTCAAGGGTGTACGGGCGGATGCGGTGCTCCTGGAGCTTCGCCTCGATCAGCGCGAGGGTCAGCTTCGAGCCGATCAGCGGGATGTCCGCCTTCAGCCGGAGCAGATACGGGACACCGCCGATATGGTCCTCGTGCCCATGCGTGAGGACGATGCCGTCGATGTCGTCGAGGCGGTCCCGGATGGTGGTGAAGTCCGGCAGGATCAGGTCGATGCCGGGCTGTTCCTCCTCCGGGAAGAGCACGCCGCAGTCGACGATGAGCAGACGGCCGTTGTACTCGAAGACCGTCATATTGCGGCCGATCTCACCAAGGCCGCCGAGCGGGGTGACGCGCAAGCCGTTCTTGGGCAGCTTCGGCGGGGCACCGAGTTCAGGATGCGGATGACTCAAAAGACTCTCCTCACCACACACGCCACGTACCGCTGAGGCACGTGGCGCGCATGACATTCGTGCACTTGCTGTTGTCTGTGTTGACCGACTCGTCGGTTTGTCGATGGGTCTGTTGTCTTCGCTTATTCAGTTGTGAAGTCAATGATTAGAGCTGTACCCCGCCGGCCACGAGATCGATCTTGAGCTGGGCGGTTTCCTGGGGGGACAGTTCCACGAGCGGGAGCCGGAGCGGTCCGGCGGGCAGCTTCTGGAGCGCGAGAGCGGCCTTGGTGGTGATGACGCCCTGTGTCCTGAACATGCCGATAAAGACCGGGAGCAGCTTCTGGTGGATCTCGGTGGCCTTGTGGACATCGCCGGTGAGATGGGCGTCGAGCAGCTCGCGCAGCTCCGGGGTGACCACATGGCCGACCACGGAGACGAAGCCCACCGCGCCCACCGAGAGCAGCGGCAGATTGAGCATGTCGTCGCCCGAGTACCAGGCCAGGCCGGACTGGGCGATGGCCCAGCTCGCGCGGCCGAGGTCGCCCTTGGCGTCCTTGTTGGCGACGACGCGCGGGTGCTCGGCGAGACGGACGATCGTCTCGGTGTCGATGGGGACACCGCTGCGGCCCGGGATGTCGTAGAGCATCACCGGCAGGTCCGTGGCGTCGGCGATCGCGGTGAAGTGCCGGAAGAGACCTTCCTGCGGCGGCTTGTTGTAGTACGGCGTCACGGCGAGCAGGCCGTGCGCGCCGGCGCGCTCGGCGGCTCGGGCGAGCTCCAGGCTGTGACGGGTGTCGTTGGTGCCGACGCCCGCGACGATGTGGGCCCTGTCTCCGACCGCCTCCAGGACGGCCCGTACGAGCTGGTCTTTCTCCGCGTCGCTGGTGGTCGGCGACTCACCGGTGGTGCCGTTCAGGATCAGGCCGTCGTTGCCCGCGTCCACGAGGTGGACGGCGAGCCGCTGGGCACCGTCGAGATCGAGTGCGCCGTCCGCCGTGAAGGGCGTGACCATGGCGGTGAGGACCCTCCCGAAGGGGGTCTGCGGAGTGGAGATCGGAGCCATGGGTAACACGCTACTCGCTGCTCAGCTCACCGTGTCCCTTTGGGGGACGGGACAAGAGGAGCCCGGCACTGCCTGCTCGGGGGTTCAAGCAGTGCCGGGTCCGTTTGATCAGCCTAGATGAACTTCTCGAAACGCCGCAATCCGGGCGCTTCGCTCGGCCGCTCGTACACCTGTGCTCAGAGCCCTCCCCGGCCCTGTCCTGAACCGAGCCTAGGGTGCGATGCGGCCATTGGCGTTGAAGGCCGCATGGGTGAGGGGCATGAGCTTCGCCCAGTGCTCCTCCATCCGCTCCCCGACCATCTCGATCTCCCGCTGCGGGAAGGACGGGACCTTCGCCTGTTCGTGCTGGGTGCGCAGACCGAGGAAGTGCATCAGCGAGCGCGCGTTGCACGTCGCGTACATCGACGAGAACAGCCCGACCGGCAGGACCGCGCGGGCCACCTCACGGGCCACACCCTCGGCCAGCATCCGCTGATACGCCTCGTACGCCTGGAGGTAGGAATCCCGCATCGCCCGCTCGGTGAGCTCCTGCTGAGCGGCGCTGCCCGGCACGAATTCGTACTTGCCGGGCCTGCCCCGCTGCACCAGTTTGCGGTCCTCGGCGGGAACGTAGAAGACCGGCTGGAGGTTGCGGTAGCGGCCCGACTCCTCGTTGTACGAGTTGTGCACCACGATTCCGTTGGCGAGGAAGTTGTGCCAGGGGCCCTCGACGGACAGGTCGTAGGTCATCTCCTCGCCGTCGTCCGCGATGGAGACGATCCTGTCCGGCCGGGCGACGGCGGTCCCCGCCCCGGCTCCGGCCGGCGCCCGCCGCTCCTCGGCGCTCTTGCGCGCGTGGCACTCCTCGCACACCGGGGCCAGATTGCTCTCGTCGAGCGCCCGCGTGAGATCGCTCTCCACCGGGATCACATGGTCGAGGGCGAGCGCGCCGCGGGGGAACTCCCCACCGCAGAGATGACAGGAGTCGGTCTCCTCGATCAGCCGCTCGCGCCGCGCCGCGGTCCACACCCCGATTCCGCGGTGCAGGCCCGGCGGCACGGCTGCCGGGGAGGTGTCACGCTCCGTGGTCTCGGCCAGCACCGCGTCGCCCACCACCAGCTCACCGGCCTTGCGCCAGCCGTCCGGGGTCAGTACGGCGTGGTCCACCGTCGAGCGCAGCTCCCGTCCGGCGGCCGTGGTGATCCTGATCAGCGGCTTCACGCCCGACTCGATGACATCGACGATGCGCGCCCGGCGCGCGGTGAGGGTGTCCTCGTCGTAGCAGCGGACATGCGTGCGGCGGGCCGGCTCCAGATTGCGGAGCCGGGTGCCCGGGTGCCGCTCCCTGAATTCCACGACCGCGGACTCGGCGGCTTCCCTGTTCTCGAAAAGGCCGAGGTAGTGGTCGGTATCGTCCCCGTGGACCCGTGCCGTCCACCGGCCGGCCCCGCCGTGCCAGGTGACTCCTCCGGCCGAGTGCGGCAGGCGGTCTCCGGCGTCGAGATGCCAGAGCCGGTGGAGATCCGCGATGGTCCTGCGGCGGAGTGTCCCCGATTCGCTCTCCAGGGTGATCTCGGTGTCGCCCGCGACGCACCACCCCACCCGGTGCCGCATGAACTCGCGGAAGACGAAGATCGGGGCGCTGATGAAGAAGGTCATCGAGTTGTGCTCGAAGGGGCTGCCGTGCCGGTCCCGCATCAGGAAGTTGATGAGCCCCTTCGAGCGCTCGGGGTCCTTCGACACCTCTTCCAGGGACTGCTCCCCCGCTGTGGAGACGCGCGCGGCCCACAGCACATCGGTGTCGCTGGCGGAGTGCTTCAGCAGCTCGACGGTGACATCGCCGCGGAAACTCGGCTTCGTCTCCTCGGGAGTGTCGGCGGGGGTGTCGCTCACCGGCGGGGGTCCTTCCGTTCGCGTCGCTCGGGCGGCGCCTACTCTACGTGGCGGCTCCGACAGCGAAGGCCGGGGCGGCCGCGAGCGGCTTTCATCGATCAATCCGGGAATCCGGGCACCGAATGACGTCATCGCGCGTCCTACCCGATGACAACTTCCCCATGAGCGGCGTCCGTCACGGGATCGCACGAGACCACCAGGAGCATTCTTCTTCCATGTTCCGCCCGCGCGGGGCCGTCCCGTTCGCGTTCGCCGCCGAGGCCGATGTCAGGGGGCGCTGACTCGTCCGGCCCCCCTGGGGTGGTCCGGTGCCGTGCGCGATCGGTAGCCTCACCGGGCACAGCAATCGAGCGTGCTTGTGAGTGAGGATCAGTCGTGCCCCTGCCCTTCCTGACGGCCGACCGGGCTTTTGACGCGACCACCGAGGATGTCGCGCTGCCGTTCGACGATCATGATTCCTGGCGGCGTCCGTACCGCCCCGGCCCCTGGCGGGTGGTGGCGGCGGCGCTGCTTCTGCTGCTCGCCTCCTTCGTTCTGCTGGCGACGATGATCATCGCCTTCGCCGGTGCCCTGCCGGGTACCGTGCTGTGTCTGAGCGTCTCCGCGGTGATGATCGCCGTCGCGCTGCGGCTGCTGCGGGTCGGCGCGTGGGTGAGCCGGCACGGAGTGCGGCGGGTGGCCCTGCTGAGGACCTCGACCGTGGCGTGGGACCAGATCACCGCCGTACGGACGGTCCAGCAGCCGGTGCGCTGGCTCGGGATGCCGCGTACCGTCCAGGGTCAGGCGCTCGTCGTCGTACGCAGGAAGGGCGAGGCCCTGCCGCTGCTGACCGATCACAACGGTGACTTCCTGGCGCGGCCGGAGGCCTTCGACCGGGCGGCCGACACGGTCGAGGCCTGGGGCGACGAGTACCGCCGCCCCTGATCCGCCGCCCCGGGCCCGGGGAACGACCCGCCGACGCGGACACGTCCGTACGGCCCGTACCTCCGTACAGCCCGCAGGCCGTAGCAGTCCGTACGCGTACAGCCTGCCCGTAGACAGTGGAGCGGGGTCCCGCCTGGAAAGGCCGGACCCCGCTCTTCGTGTTCTCGCCCTCGCGGTCCCCGGGTGTCCGGGTGCCCGCGTGTCCGCTCGGCTCAGACCCGGACCGGTCTGCCGTCGTGGAGCGCGATGGCCCGTTGCATCGCCTTGCGGGCACGGGGGGTGTCCCGGGCGTCGTGATAGGCGACGGCGAGCCGGAACCAGCAGCGCCAGTCGTCGGGTGAGTCCTCCGTCTGGGCCCGGCGCTCGGCGAAGACCGCGTCCGCGGAATCCCGGTCGATCCTGCCGCCGGCCGTACGGACCAGTTCGTCCGGCGGCAGCCCGCCCTCGGCGTCCAGCTCCGCCGCGAGACGGTTGGCACGGCTGACGAACTGGGTGTTCTTCCAGAGGAACCAGACACCGATGACCGGCAGCACCAGCACCGCCGCCCCGAGGGCCACGGTGACCGCGGTGCCCTGCTGGATCAGCAGTACACCGCGGCTGCCGACCAGCACGAAGTACACGACGAGAACGGCGGCCGTGACACAGTAGGTGATCTTCGCTCGCATGGATCTCAGTTCAGATCGAGGAAGTGTTCCAGGCCGAAGGTGAGCCCGGGGGTGGAGACCACACGGCGCACACCGAGCAGGATGCCCGGCATGAAGCTGCTGTGGTGCAGGGAGTCGTGGCGGATGGTGAGGGTCTCGCCCTCGCCGCCGAGGATGACCTCCTGATGCGCCAGGAGTCCGCGCAGCCGCACGGAGTGCACCGGCACCCCGTCGACGTCCGCGCCGCGCGCGCCGTCCAGCGCGGTGGCCGTGGCGTCGGGCTGCGGGGCGAGCCCCGCCTCCGTACGGGCCGCGGCGATGAGCTGGGCGGTGCGCTGAGCGGTGCCGGAGGGCGCGTCGACCTTGTTCGGGTGGTGCAGCTCGATGACCTCGACCGACTCGAACCAGCGTGCGGCGGTCTCGGAGAACTTCATGGTGAGAACGGCGCCGATGGAGAAGTTCGGTGCGATCAGCACACCGGTCTCCGGGGCGGCGGCCAGTGCGCCGCGGACCCGCGCGAGCCGCTCGTCGGTCCAGCCGGTGGTTCCGACGACCGCGTGGATGCCATGGCGTAGGCAGAAGTCGAGGTTGTCCAGCACCGCGGCGGGGGTGGTCAGCTCCACCACGACCTGTGCGCCGGACCCGACCAGGGCCTCCAGCTTGTCGTCCCGGTCGAGGGCCGCGACCAGTTCCAGGTCGTCCGCGGCCTCGACGGCCCGTACGGCCTCGGAGCCGATACGGCCCTTGGCACCGAGAACGGCCACACGCAGCTTGCTCATCGCTCTTGCTTCCTTACGGCTTCGGCTTGGCTACGGCTTCGGGGTGCGGGTCAGGAGACGGCTTCGTCGAGGCGGGCCGCCTGCTTCTCCTTCAGCGGACCTATGACCGACAGCGAGGGACGGTGTCCCAGTACATCGCGGGCCACCTCGCCCACCTCGTCCGGGGTGACCGCGGCTATCCGGGCCAGCATCTCGTCGACCGACATCTGGGCACCCCAGCACAGCTCGCTCTTGCCGATGCGGTTCATCAGCGCGCCGGTGTCCTCGAGACCGAGGACCGTGGAGCCGGAGAGCTGTCCGACGGCGCGCGAGATCTCCTCGTCGCTGAGCCCCTCGGCCGCGACCCGGTCGAGTTCGTCGCGGCAGATCTTCAGCACATCGTGGACCTGGCTCGGGCGGCAGCCCGCGTACACCCCGAAGAGCCCGCAGTCGGCGAAGCCCGAGGTGTACGAGTACACGCTGTAGGCCAGCCCGCGCTTCTCCCGTACCTCCTGGAAGAGGCGGGAGCTCATCCCGCCGCCGAGGGCGGTGTTCAGTACGCCGAGGGCCCAGCGGCGCTCGTCGGTACGGGACAGCCCCGGCATCCCGAGGACCACATGGGCCTGTTCGGTCTTGCGGTCGAGCAGATCGACGCGGCCCGCGGTGCGCACCGTGCGCCGGCCCTCACGAGGTGCCACGGGGGTGGCGTCCGTGCGGGAGAGGGCACCGGCCTTCTCGAACGCCTTGCGGACCTGCCGTACCACCGTGGCGTGGTCGACGTTGCCCGCGGCGGCGACGATGAGATGCCTGGGGTCGTAGTGCTTCTTGTAGAAGCGCGCGATCCGGTCGCGGTCCAGGCTGTTGACGGTCTCGACGGTGCCGAGGACCGGCCGGCCGAGGGGGGTGTCACCGAACATGGTGTGCGCGAAGAGATCGTGCACGCAGTCGCCCGGGTCGTCCTCGGTCATGGCGATCTCTTCGAGGACGACACCGCGCTCGGCGTCGACGTCCGCGGCCTCGATGAGCGATCCGGTGAGCATGTCGCAGACGACGTCGATGGCCAGCGGCAGATCGGTGTCGAGCACACGCGCGTAGTAGCAGGTGTACTCCTTCGCCGTGAAGGCGTTCATCTCACCGCCGACCGCGTCGATGGCGGAGGAGATGTCCAGGGCGCTGCGCCGGCCGGTGCCCTTGAAGAGGAGGTGCTCCAGATAGTGGGTGGCGCCGTTGAGGGCGGGCGTCTCGTCACGCGAGCCGACCTGGACCCAGATGCCGAAGGTCGCGGAGCGGACCGAGGGCAGGGTTTCGGTGACGACACGCAGACCGCCGGGGAGGGTCGTACGGCGGACCGTGCCGATGCCGTTCTCGCCCTTGAGCAGGGTTTGGGTACGGGCAACGGCCCGCGCCTCCGAGGAGGTGCGGGCCGTCGCCTGGAAGCCGGCCGTCACTGGGTCGCGTCGTCCTTCGCCTCTTCGGAGTCCGCGGCCTCTTCGCCCTCGATCACGGGGATGAGGGAGAGCTTGCCGCGCTGGTCGATCTCGGCGATCTCGACCTGGACCTTCTGGCCGACACCGAGGACGTCCTCGACGTTCTCCACACGCTTGCCGCCGGCGAGCTTGCGGATCTGCGAGATGTGCAGCAGACCGTCCTTGCCCGGGAGCAGCGACACGAACGCGCCGAAGGTGGTCGTCTTGACGACCGTACCCAGATAGCGCTCGCCGACCTCCGGCATGGTCGGGTTGGCGATGCCGTTGATCGTGGCGCGGGCGGCCTCGGCGGCCGGTCCGTCGGCGGCACCGATGTAGATGGTGCCGTCGTCCTCGATCGTGATGTCGGCGCCGGTGTCCTCCTGGATCTGGTTGATCATCTTGCCCTTGGGGCCGATGACCTCACCGATCTTGTCCACCGGGATCTTGACGGTGATGATCCGCGGGGCGTTCGGGGACATCTCGTCCGGGACGTCGATGGCCTCGTTCATCACATCAAGGATGTGGAGGCGGGCGTCGCGGGCCTGCTTCAGCGCGGCGGCCAGGACCGAGGCGGGGATGCCGTCGAGCTTGGTGTCGAGCTGGAGCGCGGTGACGAAGGTCTTCGTACCGGCGACCTTGAAGTCCATGTCACCGAAGGCGTCCTCCGCACCGAGGATGTCGGTGAGGGTGACGTAGTGGGTCTCGCCTTCGATCTCCTGGGAGATCAGACCCATGGCGATACCGGCGACGGGGGCCTTGAGCGGCACACCGGCGTTCAGCAGCGACATGGTGGAGGCGCAGACCGAGCCCATGGACGTCGAGCCGTTGGAGCTCAGCGCCTCGGAGACCTGGCGGATGGCGTACGGGAACTCCTCGCGCGTCGGCAGCACCGGCACGAGCGCACGCTCGGCCAGGGCGCCGTGGCCGATCTCGCGGCGCTTCGGCGAGCCGACACGGCCGGTCTCACCGGTGGAGTACGGCGGGAAGTTGTAGTTGTGCATGTAGCGCTTGCGGGTGACCGGGGAGAGCGTGTCGAGCTGCTGCTCCATCCGGAGCATGTTGAGGGTGGTGACGCCCAGGATCTGGGTCTCGCCACGCTCGAAGAGCGCCGAACCGTGCACGCGCGGGATGGCCTCGACCTCGGCGGCGAGCGTACGGATGTCCGTGACGCCACGGCCGTCGATACGGACCTTCTCCTTGATGACGCGCTCACGGACCAGGGACTTGGTCAGCGAGCGGTACGCGGCGGAGATCTCCTTCTCGCGGCCCTCGAACTGCGGGAGCAGCTTCTCGCCGGCGAGGACCTTGACGCGGTCCAGCTCGGCCTCGCGCTCCTGCTTGCCCGCGATGGTGAGCGCCTGGGCCAGCTCGGACCTGACGGCCGAGCTGAGCGCCTCCAGGACGTCGTCCTCGTAGTCGAGGAAGATCGGGAACTCGCCGGTGGGCTTGGCGGCCTTGGCGGCGAGGTCCGACTGCGCCTTGCAGAGGACCTTGATGAAGGGCTTGGCCGCCTCGAGACCGGCGGCGACGATCTCCTCGGTGGGAGCCTCGGCGCCGTCCTTGACGAGTTGGATGGTCTTCTCGGTGGCCTCGGCCTCGACCATCATGATCGCGACGTCGCCGTCGTCTAGGACCCGGCCGGCGACGACCATGTCGAAGACGGCCTCCTCCAGCTCGGTGTGGGTCGGGAAGGCGACCCACTGGCCCTTGATCAGGGCGACCCGGGTGCCGCCGATGGGGCCGGAGAAGGGCAGGCCCGCGAGCTGCGTGGAGCAGGAGGCGGCGTTGATCGCGACCACGTCGTAGAGATGGTCGGGGTTGAGCGCCATGATCGTCTCGACGACCTGGATCTCGTTGCGCAGGCCCTTCCTGAAGGACGGGCGCAGCGGGCGGTCGATGAGCCGGCAGGTGAGGATGGCGTCCTCGGAGGGACGGCCCTCGCGGCGGAAGAAGGAGCCGGGGATCTTGCCGGCGGCGTACATCCGCTCCTCGACGTCCACCGTCAGGGGGAAGAAGTCGAGCTGGTCCTTGGGCTTCTTGGAGGCGGTGGTGGCCGACAGCACCATGGTGTCGTCGTCCAGGTAGGCCACGGCGGAGCCGGCGGCCTGGCGGGCCAGCCGGCCCGTCTCGAAGCGGATGGTGCGGGTGCCGAAGGTTCCGTTGTCGATAACGGCCTCGGCGTAGTGGGTCTCGTTCTCCACTAGTGATTTCTCCTCGTCTTCGTCCGGTGCCCGTGTGGCAGGGGACGTGGCGGAGAAGCGCTCCTTGGTGCGGGCCGGTCTTCGATCGAAGCACCCGGGACCGCGGCATGGGCCGCGCGTCCTTCCGGGCGCCACTACCGAGGACCGGCGGCGGCGGAGGTCGCTCCTCCTCTTCCTCTTCAGTTGTACTCGTACGTCTTCAGTTGTACTTGTGCGTCCAGGTTACTGAGCTTCGCCGGGGGACGACATTCCGATCGTCCCGGGCCGGTGCTCGCGATCGCCCGTACGTTCGACGAAACCGTCCCGTACACAGGGAATGTCCTGTACATACGGCAAAGGGAGCGGTCCCCGGATGGTGGGAACCGCTCCCTTCACGGTGTCTTACTTGGCACCGCCGGCCGCACCGCGGCGGATGCCCAGGCGGTCGACCAGCGCACGGAAACGCTGGATGTCCTTCTTGGCCAGGTACTGGAGCAGCCGGCGGCGCTGGCCGACCAGGATCAGCAGACCGCGACGGGAGTGGTGGTCGTGCTTGTGGGTCTTGAGGTGCTCGGTCAGGTCCGAGATCCGGCGCGACAGCATGGCGACCTGGACCTCGGGGGAGCCGGTGTCACCTTCCTTGGTGCCGAACTCGGTCATGATCTGCTTCTTCGTAACGGCGTCAAGCGACACGCGTACTCCTCGTGGGTCTTCATGGCCACCGAGTGCCCCAGGTCGAATACTCTGGGGAGCTTCCGTTACTCGGGAGGCGGGGTCCGCTGGGCGTCGATCGCGGAGCGAAGGCTCCGGGGTCACCTACACAGACGGCCGTCACACAGGGTACCAGTCCCCGGACGCGCCCCCGGCCACGGGCGGGGAGTCCGTACGGGGGCAGGGGAACGCGGCCCGGACAGGACCTGGCCGGTGAGGGCGGGGACTAGCTGGTGAGGGCGCGGGCGGCGGTGAAGACGTCGAGGACCGCCAGACAGAGCGGCACCAGCGAGAGCAGCACCGCGCCCTCGGCGAGATCGAGGAGCCGGCCCCAGAAGGGCGAGAGGCCCTTGTGCGGGACGACCAGACCGATGGCGGTGATCAGGGCGGCGCCCGCGGCGACGCACGCGGCGAGCCAGATCGTACGGATGTCGAGGGCGCCGCGGTCGCCGTAGGTGAGGAACTCCCTGACCAGGTCGGCGGGCGGGTTCAGGGAGAGGCCGAGGACCAGCAGCGCGATCGCCGAGATACCCGCGGCCAGGACACAGGTGACCTGCGAGGTGTAACGGAAGAGGCGGGCGCGCAGCAGCATCGCGAGACCGGCCGCGAGGGCGAGCAACTGGCCCCAAACGGTGTCCGAGAAGCCGAGCACCGCCGCGGCGCCGACGACGACCGCGGCGCAGCCGCCGACCAGGCCGAGCAGCATCTCGTGGCCGCGGCGGGCCTGGGCGGCGATGCGCTCGGCGTCGACGGGCTCCGCGTCGGGGGCGGCGTGCGGATCGGCGAAGGTGTCGTCGCCGTACTCGGCGCCCGCGGCGCCGCGCGGCGAGGCGTAGCCGATGGGCAGCCGGGCGAAGCGGGCGGAGAGACCGGGCAGGAAGGCGACGATCCCGATGGCGACCGGGGCGCAGACGGCGGCGGTCCCGGTGGCCGACGCCTCCGTCAGGATCATCACGAAGGTCGCGAGGGTGCCGACGGTGGCCAGGAAGGTCGCGGCCACGAAGGGGGCGTCGCCGCTCGGGGTGAGCGCGACGAGGACGACGGAGGCCACCAGTACGGTGACGCAGCCGAGCAGGAACTGGAGCCGGCCGGGGCCCTGGCCCGGGTCGGGGCCGATGATCCCGGAGCCGCCGATCAGCAGCAGCGGCAGGGCGCCGAGTCCGAGCGCCACGGCCGTGGCGCGGTCCGCGTAGACCCTGGCCCGTACGCCCGCGAAGGCGGTCAGCAGCACACCGGCCGCGCCCGCGATGACACCGGGAAGGCCGTGCATGTCGTGGCGGACGGGATCGGCGAACCAGAGGACGAAGCCCATGAGGACGAGCAGCAGGACCCCGCCGATCAGACCGGCGGAGCGCAGCAGTTCGTCGCTCCAGAGATGACGGTCGCGCCGGACCGCGGAGGCGACGGCGTCCGAGACGTCGTCGAAGACCGCGGGCGGCAGGGACTCGGCGAAGGGCCGCAGACTGAGGACCTCGCCGTCGAGCACCCGCTGGGCGACCAGGGTGCGGGCGCCGTCGAGCACCGTGCCGTCACGCCGGACCAGGTGATATCCGGTGGGGGTGCCCGCGATCTGGGTCTGGCCGGTCAGTCGCAGGATCTCCGGGTGGATGTCGGCGACGGGGATGTCCTCCGGGAGCGCGACATCGATCCTGCTGTCCGGCGCCACGACAGTGACGCGGCAGAAACCCGTCGCTGCGGTCGTACTCACGTGTCCGTCCCCCTGATTCGCGGTTGCGCACGCTGCGCGCGCCACCCTACCGGGGCGTCGCGCGGAGGTCTGCAAGTAGGATCGCCGTCGCGCGGAGGGAGGCCGTCGCCACGGGGGCGCCGGTACGGAACTGCCCGTCCGTCTTGAGGGATTGATGCGCCGGTGAGCCAGATCGTCGTCAAACGCCCACCACGGTCCCTTCCACCGGAAGTGCCCACGGATGCCCTTGCCCTGGAGGCCCCGCCGGAACTGCCGCGCGGGCAGCAGGAGGGCATGCTGATGCAGGTCCTGCCGGTGCTCGGCATGGGCTCGTCGGTGGTCTTCTTCTTCTCACCGCAAGCGCCGCCGTTCATGCGGATCATGGGCGTGCTGATGCTGTTCTCGACGGTGGCGATGATCGTCGCGCAGATCGTCAGATTCCGCCGCGGTACGCAGGGGCAAATGGCCGATGTCCGGCGCGACTACCTCAAGTACCTGGCGCAGACACGGCGTACGGTCCGCAGGACGGCGCGGACGCAGCGCGACGCCCAGCTCTATCTGCACCCCTCCCCCGAGCAGCTCTGGTCGGTGGTGGCCGAGGGGTCGCGGGTGTGGGAACGGCGCGTCGGCGACGGGGACTTCGGGCAGCTGAGGATCGGGCTCGGCGCGCAGCAGCTCGCCACCGCGCTGGTCGCGCCCGACACGGCGCCGGTCGATGAGCTGGAGCCGCTGTGCGCCGGGGCGATGCAGCGGTTCCTCGCGGTGCACGGCTCGCTGGACGGGCTGCCGATGGCCGTGTCGATGCGCGCTTTCTACCATGTGACGGTCTCGGGTGAGCCGGAGTCGGCGCACTCGGCGGCGCGCGCGCTGGTCGCCCAGCTGGTGACGCTGCACTCGCCCGAGGATGTGATGGTCGCGGTGGTGGCGGCGCCGGGGGCGGTCGCGCGCTGGGACTGGACGAAGTGGCTGCCGCACACACAGGTGCCGGGACAGCTCGACGGTGCCGGTACGAAGCGGCTGTTCGGCGACGATCTCGGGGAACTGGAACAGCTGCTGCGCGGCAGCCTGGACGGGCGGCCCCGGTTCGGCCGGGACAGCCGGCCGGTGCTGGACCAGCCGCATGTGGTGGTGGTGCTGGACGGCGGGATGGTGCCGCCGGACTCGCTGTTCGCGGCGGCCGAGGGGTTGCAGGGCGTGACGATCGTGGAGGTCGTGTCCGGGGAACTGGACGAGCCGCGCGGCGGTCTCTCCGTGAAGGTGCGGCCGGGGCGGCTGCGGCTGGAGTCCGGCGGGGGTCTGGCGTACGAGGGGGTGCCGGACGGGATCTCGCTGCCCGCCGCCGAAGCGCTCGCACGACAGCTCGCCCCGCTGCGGACGGGCGGCGGCGACGAGGACGAACCGCTGCTGGCCAATCTGGACTTCACGGATCTGCTCGATCTGGGCGACGCGGCGGCGGTCGATGTGGCCCGTACCTGGCGTCCCCGGTCGACGGCCGAGCGGCTGCGGGTGCCGATCGGTGTCGGCGAGGACGGCCGGCCGGTGATGCTGGACCTCAAGGAGGCCGCGCAGGAGGGCATGGGACCGCACGGGCTCTGTGTCGGCGCGACCGGTTCCGGCAAGTCGGAGCTGCTGCGCACCCTGGTGCTCGGGCTCGCCGTCACCCACTCCTCGGAGACGCTGAACTTCGTCCTCGCCGACTTCAAGGGCGGTGCGACCTTCGCCGGGATGTCGCAGATGCCGCATGTGGCGGCCGTCATCACCAACCTGGCGGACGATCTGACCCTGGTCGACCGGATGGGCGACGCGATCCGCGGTGAGCTCCAGCGCCGTCAGGAGCTGCTGCGCTCGGCGGGCAACTACGCCAATATCCACGACTACGAGAAGGCGCGGGCGGCGGGCGCCGCGCTGGAGCCGCTGGCCTCGCTCGTTCTCGTGATCGACGAGTTCTCCGAACTGCTCACCGCCAAGCCGGACTTCATCGACATGTTCATCCAGATCGGCCGGATCGGCCGGTCGCTGGGTGTGCATCTGCTGCTCGCCTCGCAGCGGCTGGAGGAGGGCAAGCTGCGCGGGCTCGACACGTATCTCTCGTACCGGATCGGTCTGCGGACGTTCTCCGCGGCCGAGTCGCGTACGGCGCTGGGGGTGCCGGACGCGTACCACCTGCCGTCGGTGCCCGGCTCCGGCTATCTCAAGTTCGGTACGGACGAGATGACCCGCTTCAAGGCGGCGTATGTCTCCGGTACGTACCGCACCGGCGGTCCCGATCTCCCGGTGGGACAGCTCCATGTCGAGCGGCGGCCCGCGCTCTTCACCGCCACGCCGGTGCCGGTGGTGTACGCGGCGCCGGATCCGGCCGCCGTGCTCACGCCCTCGACCTCGGAGGACGACGCGCTGGCGGACACGGTCCTCGATGTGATCGTGCGCCGGCTGGACGGGCAGGGGGTGCCCGCGCACCAGGTGTGGCTGCCGCCGCTGGACGAGGCGCCGACGCTCGACCAGTTGCTGCCCGGGATCGCGGTGACCGGGGAGCGCGGGCTGAACGCGACCGAGTACACCCGTCCCGGCGGTCTCACCGTTCCGCTCGGTCTGATCGACAAGCCCTTCGAGCAGCGCCGTGAGGTGCTCTACCGGGACTTCTCCGGCGCGGCCGGCCATATGCTCGTGGTGGGCGGTCCGCAGTCCGGCAAGTCGACGCTGATGCGGACGCTGATCGCGTCGTTCGCCCTGACCCACACCCCGCACGAAGTGCAGTTCTACGCGCTGGACTTCGGCGGTGGCGGCCTTGCCTCGCTCGCCGATCTGCCGCATGTCGGCGGGGTCGCGTCCCGGCTCGACCCCGAGCGGGTCCGGCGCGCGGTCGCGGAGGTGCTGGGGGTGCTCAACCGGCGCGAGGAGTTCTTCCGTTCGCACGGCATCGACTCCATCGCGACGTACCGGCGCAGGCGGGCGGCGGGCGAACTGCCCGGCGAGGCCTGGGGTGATGTCTTCCTGGTCATCGACGGCTGGGGCGGTTTCAAGAACGACTACGACATGCTGGAGCCGGTCATCTCCGACCTGGCGGCGCGCGGTCTGGGCTACGGCGTCCATGTCGTGGTCACCGCGGCGCGCTACATGGAGGTGCGCGCGGCGCTCAAGGACCAGATGCTGGGCCGGCTGGAGCTGCGGCTCGGCGATGTCATGGACTCGGAGTTCGACCGCAAGGTCGCGGCCAATGTCCCCACGGGGGTGCCGGGCCGTGGCCAGGTGCCCGAGAAGCTGCACTTCATGGGCGGGCTGCCGCGTATCGACGGGGTGAGCGGCGCCGCCGACCTCTCCGACGGCCAGACGGCGTTCGTCCGCGCGGTGAGGGAGGGCTGGACGGGGCCCGCGGCGCCGACGGTACGGCTGCTGCCGCGCAGGCTGCCCGTCGAACAGCTCCCGAAGGGCTTCGAGTTCCCGCAGCACGGCATCGCGATCGGTATCGACGAGACCAATCTGGAGCCGGTGTTCGTCGACTTCGAGACCGACCCGTTCTTCCTGATCTTCGGGGAGAGCGAGTCCGGGAAGACCGCGCTGCTGCGGCTGATCGCCAAGCAGATCTCCGAGCGGTACGCCCCGGAGCAGGCGCGGATCGTGGTCGGTGACTACCGGCGCTCGCTGCTGGAGGCCGTACCGTCCTCGCATCTGCTGGAGTACGCGCCGATGGCGGCGGCCATGCAGATGCATATGGACGCCATCGGCACGGTGATGCAGAAGCGGGCGCCGAAGCCGGACATCACTCCGCAGCAGCTCCGCGACCGGAGCTGGTGGAACGGTCCGCAGCTCTTCGTGTTCATCGACGACTACGAACTGGTCGCGACCAACTCGGGCAATCCGCTGGCGGGTCTGGTGGAGCACCTTCCCTTCGCGCGGGACGTCGGTATCCGCTTCATCGTCGCGCGCAGCGCGGCGGGCGCGTCGCGCGCGATGTACGAGCCGTTCATGCAGCGGATGAAGGAACTGGGCGCCCAGGGCGTGATCCTCTCCGGTGATCCGGGCGAGGGCGACATCCTCGGCAATGTCAGGGCCCGTCCGATGCCTCCGGGCCGTGGCACCTTCGTCTCGCGCAAGCGCGGCGCGCCCCTGGTACAGGCGGGGTGGCTGTCGGACAGGCCCTAGGCTGAGTGATGTAGCTCGCACGCAACGCCCCGGGAGGGATCGCACCATGGCCGACGCGACGGACAAGGAACGTCAGAAGGAAGAGCTGTACGCCCTGGACATCTCCGGTGTGGAGTGGCTCGGCGCGCCCGGGACGAGTCCGGACGAGGAGCGGGTGGAGATCGCGTATCTGCCGGAGGGGGCCGTCGCGATGCGGTCGTCGCAGGATCCGGAGACGGTGCTGCGGTACACGAAGGCGGAGTGGGACGCGTTCGTCCTGGGGGCGCGGGACGGGGAGTTCGACCTCAAGTAGTGCCCGGCTCATGGCGAAGGGGGTGTCCGCACGGCGGACACCCCCTTCTTTGACGCGTACGGCTCTCAGGTGCGCGGGGCCGGTCAGCCCATCTGCATACGGAAGCGGGCCGCGTTGCCGCGGTCGGTGTCCTGGTAGCCGATGACCGACTCGTCGAGCAGGCGGGCGATCCGGCCCAGGTCCTGGTTCATCCCGGCCATGTCGCGGGCGAGGCGGTCCTGGCTCTCGCGGTAGGCGATCTTGGCCTCACCGTCCCAGTTCTCGGCGACGGCCGCGACCTTGGTCATCAGGTCCTCAAGACCCTGGCTGAGCTGGCCGGCGGTCGTCCGGACATCGGCGGCCGCCGTGGTCACGGTGTCGTAATTGACGGCAGTGGTCATGTGATGCTCCTCAAGACGGAATGCGGCGGGAGATGACGGACAGGGGCTCAGGCCATCCCGAGAATGGAACTCTGGCCCTGGGAGGTGTCGTCCATCCGCCGGAAGGACGCGATGCGGTCCTCTTCCTGCTGGGTGAAACCGTCGGCGCTCATCCGCATGATCTCTTCGAGCTTGACCAGCTCGACACGCATGTTCCGCAGGCGCTGGTTCAGATCGTTCTGAACCCGGTCGTACTCCTTGCTGGCCGCCCCCTGCCAGCCCGCCTGGATACGGTCCACCACACCGTTGAGCGAGGTGATACGGCTCTGCAGCTCGTCATGGAAGGTCTGGATCCTGTTGGCGAGATCGATTTGATCTCCGCTGGTGACATTCAGATCCCTCGACATCTTGCCCCTTCTTCCTGTCTTCCTGCGATGCGCCCTGGAAACCGGCGCGCTGGACGGGAAGCACCTCGATGCCGCCCCCGTGTGGAATCGGCGGTCACCCGCACAATCCCGCCAAACACTTTAGCTACTCGGTACGACAGTTCCAACTGCAAAGTCAGTCCTGGGCAGTTGATTCGCGTACGGTCCGTCCGGCCGCTCTCGCGCGGGTGTCACGGACGACCGTGGCCGTCCCCGCCACGACCGCGACCAGCACCGCCGTGATCCCGAGGGCGTAGGTCGCGTGGCGTTCGGTGCGCTCCTGGGCGGTCTCCGACATGGCCAGATACGCGGGCTCGGGAGCGGGCGCCCTGGGCGGCCCCGGGTCGGGGCGCGGGGACTCGGGCGCGCGGTCGTCCTCGCTCAGCGCGCGGACCGGGTCGACCACTCCCCAGCCGACGAAGGGGTCGTGGCCGTTGACGCTGCGCTCGGCGGTCTGCTCGATCTGGGCAATGATCTGGTGCGCCTTCCAGTCGGGGTGCTCGGCGCGCAGCAGGGCGGCGACCCCGGCGACATAGGGGGCCGAGAAACTGGTGCCGTTGTCGACGCACTGGCCGTTGCCGGGGACGGTGGAGACCATGTCCACGCCCGGCGCGGCCACTCCCACGAACTCCCCGGACTGCGAGAAGGCCGCGCGTTCGTTGTTGCGGTCGGAGGAGGCGACGGCGAGCACCCCGTCGAAGGCCGCCGGGTAGGTGTTCTTGCGCTGTCCGTCGAGGCCGTCGTTGCCCGCGGAGGCGACGACGACGATGTCCTCGGCGACGGCCCGCGCCACGGCCCGGCCGAGGTCGGACTCCCCGTCGAGGGGCTTGGTGGTGTCCTGCGAGATGTTGATGACATCGGCGCGCTCGGCGATGGCGTGCTCGATCGCCTTGGTCATGGTCGACTGGTCGCCGCTGTTCCGCTCGTCGTTCTGGCGGATCGGGATGATCGTGGCCTCGGGGGCGAGCCCCACGAAGCCGGTGCCCGCGCGGGGGCGCGCGGCGATGATCCCCGCGACCTTGGTGCCATGGCCGACCCGGTCGTCCGTGCCGTCGGCCGGCGAGCCCTTCATCATCTCTTTGGCCAGGAACTCCGTTCCCGCGGCGGTGTCGACGGCCGACTTGAGCTGGGGGTTGGCGTTGTCGACTCCCGTGTCGATGACGGCCACCCGCACCCCCTCGCCCTTGGTGTCCGCCCACAGCTCCTCCAGCATCACCCGCTGGAGGGCCCAGGGGGTGCCCGCGATCTGTGTCTTCATCGGGAAGGCGCACTCACCGCTGCCGTCGGTACGGAGGTTCCCGGGCCGCTCACCGGCGTATGCCGCCGGGGGCAGGGCCGCGAGGCCGGTGAGGGCCAGGGCGGCGGTCAGCAGCGCGGTCCTGCGGCGCGTGTACGGCATGGGTCGTACTCCCCTCATGAGCCCTGGGGCTGGCGGGCGCTGTTGGTGTCGAGCCGCGGGCCCTTGGACAGGAACTCGGACCAGGCGAGGGGGACCAGGCTCGGGGTGACCTTCTCGTAGCCGAGCCGGATCTGGGCCTGGCTGGGCTCGGGCCTGCCGTCCTGCTGCTCCCGCCGGCCGCCGGTGCCGATGTCGGAACGGGCCGCGTCGCTGTCGCCGTTCGCCTGGACCGCGTAGCGCAGCCCGGTGTCGGTCACCAGGAAGAGCGATCCGTCGGGGCTGGTCTGCATGCCCCGGACCTGGGTGTAGAGCAGTCCGCTGCCGGGGGTGACATAGGTGCTGGTGCCCCCGGCGGTGATGTCCGCCGGATACGCGGGTCCGGCCCAGGTGGACAGGGCCGTACCGCCCTTGTCGTCGACCTCGCGCAGCACACTGCACACCGTGTCCCGGGCGCCCTCGCCGCCGACCGAGTTGACCTGGGCGGCCTTCCGCTCGGGCCAGCGGGCGGCCTGACCCGCGAAGGGCCGGGCGTCGGGAACGAAGTCCTGGAGTCCGACGGAGCGTGCCTCCCCGTCCAGGTTCAGGAGCGCGGTCTGCGGAGAGCTGATGAGCAGTCCGGCGGTGAACTCGGAGATCGGCCGGGCACCGCCCGCCAGGACGACGTAGTGGCTCGTGCCGCCGCCGGTCCGGGTCCTCAGGATCATGCCGATCCTGTTCTCCTGGTCCGAGAGCTGCCCCTCGACATTCGCCGGTGCGCCGATCTCTCCCGGGATACGGGGGAAGGCGAGGGGGCTGCCCGTGTGCAGCGTGGCCAGCCAGTCGTCGGTCACCTGTTGCGGCTCACGGGTGCCGACCAGCGCGTTCGTCAGATGTCCCTGGTCGGCGGCCGTCTCGGCGATCAGATACTTGGTGCCCGCCGCGTCCACCAGGAAGCGCGCCCGGTCCTTCTGGCCCTGGACGTAGAGCACCTGACCGCCGGTCAGCCGGCGGCTGCCCTCCGTCCGGGAGAAGTCCCGCTCCGCGAGGATGAACGCGGCCTTCTGGACGCTCGCGCCGTCCCCGCCGCCCGGCTGCTCGCACACGGCCCACCGCTTGGCCTTCGCGGCCTCCGTGTCGGAGGGCAGCCGGTCGGGGGCGTACGGGATACCGAGGACAGGACCGCGCGGGGGTCTGCCCGCGTCCAGGATCTTGTCGGGCACCTGGATGACCTTGCCCTGCTGCGGGGTCAGCAGCAGCCGGGCCGAGGCGAGATTGAGCACCGGGTGGAGCAGGGTCTGGCTCTTCTCGTCCGCGCCGGGGGTGTTCAGCACGACATAGCGGGTGGTGGAGTCCTTGCCGACGATCACATTGGTGTTCGGCCGGGCCCAGTCCTTGGGAGCGGACGGTTTGAACATGCCCCAGGCTCCGAAGCCGGCCAGGACGAGCGCGCCGACGACCAGCCCCGGGACCACGGCGCGCAGCGGTCTGGGGGCGCCCTCCTCCGTACCGGTGGGTGAGGGTTGGAGAAATGCGGCCACCGTGCGCTTCTTCGCGAAGGTGTACGCGTTCAGCTCGTCCCGCCGTGATGCCATGAGTCCCCATCGGTGAAAAAGGCGAGGTCTCCCCCCAGGGGGGAGCCAGGCCCCGTCCGGTCGGCGCGTCCCCCGGGTCCTGCCTGACTGTCGGACCGGCCCCCTACTATGCCTTGTAGGCCGGGCGCGTATGCGGGGCGGGTAGGGTGATTCAGCCGTCAACGCCCTGGCCGGCCAGGGTGATCGGGACAATCTGGGGGGTTTCTCCATCATGGCTTCCGCGACGCAGACGCGGCCCGCGGCGGCGGCGCCGTCCTCCGCTGCTTCCCGGGCTCCGGCGGCACCCGGACCGAGAGCGGGCGGGCATCTCGGTCCGTTCCGAATGCAACAACTCGTGCTGATCGAGATCGCCGCCGCCCTGCTGCTGGTGGCCTGGGTGATGGATCCTCTGCTGCTGGTGCCGGCGGGTGTGATCGCCGCGCTGCTGATACCGCTGGCGCTGGTACGCAGACACCAACGCTCGCTGCCCGAGTGGCTGTCGACCGTCGTCGCACTGCGGGCGCGCAGGCGCAGGGCCGCCTCGCTGGTGCTCCCGCCCGGTACGGAACCGGGCCTCGCGCCCGCCGTCGAGTGCGATCCGGCGCTGCGTACGTACTCGTACAGCGACCGTGACCGGCGCCCGGTCGGGATGATCGGCGACGGTACGTTCCTGACGGCCGTGCTCCAGATCGAGTCGGAGGCCACCGCGCTGCGCCCCGACCGCTCCGCCCGACCGCTGCCCGTCTCGCTCGTACGGGACGTGCTGGATGTGGACGGCATCCGGCTGGAGTCGGCGCAGATCGTCCAGCACACCCAGCCCGCCCCGGCCCCGCATCTGCCGGAACAGTCGGTGGCCGCGCGCAACTACGCGCCCCTCCAGGCGCAGACCGGGTCGCCCGCCGTCCGGATCACCTGGATCGCGCTGAAGCTCGATCCCGAGCTGTGCCCGGAGGCGGTCACCGCGCGGGGCGGCGGTCTGACGGGGGCCCAGAAGTGTGTGGTGCGGGCGGCGGACCAGCTGGCGAGCCGGCTGACCGGCGCCGGATTCCGGGCGACGGTGCTGACCGAGCAGGAGCTGACCGCGGCCGTCGCCATCTCGTCCTGCGCCAATCCGCTGGCCATCGCGCAGGCGGGCCGTACGGACACACCGGGCCGGCGCACCGAGGAGACCTCGCGCACCTGGCGCTGCGACGACCGCAGGCATACGACCTACTGGGTGGGCCGCTGGCCGCAGTTGGGCGGCGGTGGGGCCTCGATGCCGCAGCTCGTCGCGCTGCTGACCTCGATCCCGGCCCTGGCCACCACCTTCAGCCTCACCCTGGGGCGCGGTGAGCGGCAGGGCGTGACCGTCGGCGGACACATACGGATCACCGGCCGCAGCGACGACGAGCTGGTGACCGCGCGCCATGAACTGGAGCGCGCGGCCCGCGGGGTGAAGACCGGGCTGGTGCGGCTGGACCGCGAACAGCTCCCCGCGATGCTCGCCACTCTGCCGCTCGGGGGTACTCGATGATGTCCGTGCCGTCACAGACCGCCCCGTCGGGTCCCGCCCCCGCGCGGGGGGCGGCCGGGAGCGGCGGCAGGCCGCGGACCGGCTTCGGGCTGATCGGGCCGCGTCGTGAGCGTCACGCGCTCTCGGCCGAGCAGTTGGAGGCGTTCGCCCTGCCGGTCGGTGACGACGGCATGGTGATAGGCGTCGACCCGGGGAACAGACCCGCGGTGCTCGGTATCAACCGGCCCACGCCGTACGACGTCACACTGATCGGTGGTCTGTGGACGGCGCAGGTGCTGGTGCTGCGCGCGGCGGCGACGGGGGCGCGGATCGCCGTCGAGACGGGCCGGGCGCAGGCCTGGACGGCGCTCGCGCAGGCGGCCGGCGGCGGTCAGCCGTGTGTGACGCTGCACGATGTCGGGAGGGTGCCCCCGCAGGGAGCCTCGGCCGGCAGTCCGGTGGTCGTGGTGCGGGACTGCGGTATGCGTCCGCCGCGCGGCCGGGTGGTCTCGGCGCCCTGGCAGTCGGTGATGACCCTGCTGCCCTATCTCAGCCCGGTGGCGCCGAGGCTGATGGAGAAGTCGGGGCTGGTCGGTGTCCAGCGGGTGTCGCCGGACGAGGCGGCGCAGATCGGCCGGATCATGAGTCTGCCGCGGGCCGAGACGGAGGCGCTGTCCACCCTGGCCGACGGGGTCACGCTCTGGTGCACGGCGCGGGACCGCCAGTTCGTGATGGTTCAGGCGACGGACGCCGAGACCGGATTGTTGGGTAGCGCGCGCCGGATGGACTGAGGCCCGCCGAACGGGCCCGGTGCGCCCCGCCGGTGTGGATTCTGCCAGGATCTCGTAGGGAGATATGCGGATTTGACCGCTCCCCGGCCTCACGCTCCGCCCCCGGCTGTTCACTTGGGGGCGGGGCACGACGTACCCGGCGGCTGCCGGCGGGCGGAACCGGCCTGACGTACCCACGCCGTTGGCGATTAGGGTGGGAGTGGGCGCGGGAGTAGAGAACCTGCGGGCGGGTCGGCCCCCTGAGGAAGAGCCGGGCGGACCGGACACGGCGATGCGGACGCCCCGCCCACCACGGCACAAGGGTGCTCGACCACACCAGGAGGCAAAGTGAACGGCGATCGGGACGAGATCCGCGGAGGCTGGAACCGGCCTCCCGTGGACGATCAGTCCGACGCGGAGCCCGAGATGACGGGTGAGTTCACCATCGACTACACCCCTCCCGCCTGGTACACGCAGAACGCGCCGGGGGACACGTCCGGTGGTGGTGCCTCGGGCGCTCCCGCGTCGTTCACGAACTCTCCCCCGCCGCCGGAGGGTGCGCCCGTCGCCGTGCCCGGACTGCCCGCGGGCAGCGGCTTCGAGCCGAACTGGGCGCCCGCGCCGGCGCCCGTACCCGCGCCTGCTCCGGCTCCGGCTCCGGCTCCGGCGGGTGATCCGGCTCCGCCGGCGGCCGGGGCACCGGACCCCGCGTCCGTCACGTCGGAACCGTTCGGCGGTGGCGATGTGGAGAGCGGGGCGACGATGCGGTTCCCCCCGGTGGCGCTCAAACGGGAGATCGCCGTACGGGAGTCCGCGCGGAACGACGGAACGGCGGGGACGGCCGCGTCCACCGCCGGGACCGGCGACGCCGGTGACACCGACGCCGAAGCCGGAGCCGACGCGGAGAGTGTGCCCTCCCCCGCCGTGGCCCCTGCCGCCGTGGCCGAGTCCGGCGACGAGACGGACTCCGAGCGGTCCGCCGAGCCCACGGACAAGGACGGGGCGGGGACCGGGGACGGGGACGCGTCGGCCGACGCGGCGGAGACCGGGGCGGAACCGGTCGCCGAGGCCCCGGTCAGTGACCGCGCGGAGGGTACGGACAGCGCGAACAGCACGGACAGCACGCCCGGCGCCGACCGGGCGGACGACGCCGACAAGGATCCCGGAACCGTCGGCGAGGCCGCCGCCGGAGCCACGGCCGAGGGCAGGTCGACGACCGAGGACGACGTGGCCGAGGGCGGGGGCGAGACCGAACCGTCCGGCTCCGAGCCCGAGGACGCCGTACAGGACACGGTGCCCCAGGACGCCGTGCCCCAGGACGCCGTACGGGCTCAGGACGCCGAGGACGCTGCGGACGCCGTAGCGGCCGATGAGCCCGAGGACGCTCCCCCGGCCGCCGCGTCGGCCCAGTCCTGGGCCCTTCAGCCGCCCGCGCCCAAGGACTCCGCGCTGCCGCCGCTGCCGCCCGCCTTCCAGCCGGCCGCGCCGGCGTCCGCGCCGCAGTGGCCCGTGGCGGCACAGGCCGCCGAGCGGCCCGCCATCCCGCAGCCCCAACTCCAAGCCCAGTCACAGCCGCCGCAGCAGCCCCAGCCTCACATCCCTCAGCAGCCGGCGAACCCGTATCCGTGGGCCACGCAGCCGCCGCAGAGCGGTTACGGCTTCCCCCAGCAGGGCCACCCCCAGCAGTACGGGCAGGGCGCGGCGACACCTCCGGCCGCGCTGCCGCCCGCCGTACCGGGTGCTGACGCCCCCGTCCCGCCCGGCGCCGTCCCGCCCGCCGGTTACGGCTTCCCGCACCAGCAGGCTCAGCCGGGGCAGCAGCCGGGACCGTACGGACCCGGCCCCGGGCCCGCGCAGCAGCAGAGTGGTTACGGCTTCCCCCAGCAGCAGGACCCGTCCGGGCATCCCGGCGCGCAGCCGCACCCGGGCCCGTACGCCGCCCCGGGCGCGCACGCTCCCGTACCCCCGTCCGCCCAGACGCCGTATCTCCCCGCCCAGCAGGCCGCACAGCCACAGCACCCCCAGCAACCGCAGCCCGCACCGCAGCCGCAGCAGCCACACCACTCGCAGCACCCGCAGCAGCAGCCCGGTGCTCAGCCGCCCGTCGTGGATCCCCGCGCCGGCACCGCCTGGCCCTCGCCCGTCGCGCACGACCACCGCGAGCGCTCGGTCCCCGGCGCGCCGCTCGGCTACACGGCCGCCGTCGAGCTGTCCTCCGACCGTCTGCTGCGCAACAACAAGCAGAAGCCGAAGAGCAGCCGCAATCCGTCCGCCGGTTCGCGCTTCAGGATCGGCGGGAAGGCGGCGGAGAACGAGTACCGGCGCAAGCTGGAGCTGATCCGTACGCCCGTGCTCTCCTGCTACCGGATCGCGGTCATCAGTCTCAAGGGCGGTGTCGGCAAGACCACGACGACCACCGCGCTGGGATCGACCCTGGCCACCGAGCGGCAGGACAAGATCCTGGCGATCGACGCCAACCCGGACGCCGGTACGCTCGGCCGCCGCGTACGGCGCGAGACCGGGGCGACCATCCGCGATCTGGTCCAGGCGATCCCGTATCTCCACAGCTATATGGACATCCGCCGGTTCACCTCGCAGGCGCCCTCCGGTCTGGAGATCATCGCCAACGATGTGGACCCGGCCGTCTCCACCTCGTTCAACGACGAGGACTACCGGCGCGCGATCGAGGTCCTCGGCAAGCAGTACCCGATCATCCTCACCGACTCGGGCACGGGTCTGCTCTACAGCGCGATGCGCGGAGTGCTCGATCTCGCCGACCAGCTGATCATCATCTCGACCCCCTCCGTGGACGGCGCGAGCAGCGCCTCGACGACGCTCGACTGGCTGTCCGCGCACGGATACGCGGATCTGGTGCAGCGCTCCCTGACGGTCATCTCCGGGGTCCGTGAGACCGGGAAGATGATCAAGGTCGATGACATCGTGCAGCACTTCGAGACCCGCTGCCGCGGTGTGGTCGTGGTGCCGTTCGACGAGCATCTGTCGGCCGGTGCCGAGGTGGACCTCGACATGATGCGGCCCAAGACGCGTGAGGCGTACTTCCATCTCTCGGCGCTGGTCGCCGAGGACTTCGCGCGGGCTCAGCAGGCCCAGGGGCTGTGGACCGCGGACGGCAATCCGCCGCCGCATCTCGTACCGCCGATGCCGGGTCCCGCGCAGCAGGCCCAGGGGCAGCCGCTGTACGGACAGCCCCCGTATGGACAGCCGGCCCAGGGACAGCCCCCGTACGGACAGCCGGCGCAGGGACACCCGTATCCGCCCCAGCAGTATCCGCAGCAGTACCCCCAGCAGGGGCAGCCGCAGCCTCCGTACTACGCCTATCCGCAGCAGCAGGCACCGGGGCCCCAGCCAGGGGTGCAGCAGGGCTGGCAGCAGTCGCCGCCGTCCCAGGCGCAGTCTCCCGCGACCCCGGCCGGTCCCCCGCCCGGACAGCTTCCGCCGGGACAGACCGAACAGCCGGGCCAGCCCGGTCAGCCCGCTCACCCCGGCCATCCCGGACAGCCGGCCCTGCCGGGACCGTACGGTCAGCAGCCGCAACCGCCGCAGGGCCAGAAGGAGTTGCAGGGTCCCGTCCCACCGGGCGGATGGCCGCAGCAGCAGCCTCCGCAGGCACCGCCAGCGCCTCAGCAGTAAGGCGGCAGAGGTCGATACCAATGAGGGTCCGCACCGTTCCGACGGTGCGGACCCTCGGCGCATTCCCGCAGCCCACACGCCGTTTGGGCCGCCGTTGACGCGCCCTGACGCCCGCTGATAAACCTCGCTTCACCGATTGGCGAACCAGATTCAACCCGGCTTCTCCGTGCGAGTGATAACACGAGGTCCCCGTCCCATGGTTCACAGCCTTCCGCCGCGGACACCGCGGCAGCCCGTCCGGCAACGCCCCCGCCTCCGACTGCTTCCGCTCTCCGCCGCCGTGTCCGCCGCGCTCGTGGCCGGGTCCGTGATCCCCGTCCAGCCGCTGCTCCCCGCGCCCCAGCGGGCCCAGGCCGCCGACGACGGCAAGCGGGTCCTCACCGTCGCGGTCAGTCAGAGCGTCGACTCCCTCAGTCCGTTCCTGGCCCAGCGGCTCGTCAGCACCAGCGTCCACCGGCTGGCGTACGAGTATCTGACCAACTACGACGCCAAGGACGCGCGTACGGTCCCCGGCTTCGCCACCGCGTGGCGTGCCTCCGCGGACAAGCTGACCTGGACCTTCACCATCCGCGAGGACTCGAAGTGGTCCGACGGCCGGCCGGCCACCGCCGAGGACGCCGCCTGGACCTTCGACAAGATGATGACGGACGCGAACGCGGCCACCGCCAACGGCAGTTTCACCGCCAACTTCGAGCGGGTCACCGCGCCGGACCCGAAGACGCTGGTCATCGAGTTGAAGAAGCCCCAGGCCACCATGACGGCCCTCGATGTGCCCATCGTGCCCAAACACATCTGGGAGAAGGTCGGCGACTTCTCGAAGTTCAACAACGACGAGCGGTTCCCGATCGTCGGCAACGGGCCGTTCGTCGTCACGGACTACAAGGCCGACCAGTACCTCAGGCTGAAGCCCAACAAGGACTTCTGGCGCGGTGCGCCCAAGTTCGACGAACTGCTCCTCAAGTACTACAAGGACGGGGACGCGGCCGTGGCCGCACTCCGGAAGGGCGAGGTCTCCTTCGTCTCCAATCTCACCCCGGCCCAGGCCTCGGCGCTGAAGAGCGCCGAGAACATCAAGGTCAACGACGCCCCGGGCCGCCGTTTCCACGCGCTCGCCGTCAACCCCGGCGCCAGGTCGAAGGACGGCGAGAGATTCGGCAACGGCCATCCGGCGCTGCTGGACCCGGCGGTACGCAAGGCCCTCTTCCAGGCGGTGGACCGCGAGAGCATCATCGACAAGGTCTTCCAGGGCCATGCCGTCGAGGGCCAGGGCTATATCCCGCCCCGCTTCGGCTCGTACTTCTGGGAGCCCTCCGCCGAGCAGAAGATCGCCTACGACCCGGCCGCGGCGGCCCGTACGCTCGACCGGGCGGGCTACAGGAGGACCGGAAGCGGCAAGCGAGTGGGCAAGGACGGGAGGCCGCTCGACTTCCGGATCCTCTGCCACGCCACCGATCCGAACGACAAGGCCATCGGCAAGTACCTCCAGGAGTGGTGGGGCGGGCTCGGCATCGGGCTGAAGGTCGAGTGCCTCGACAATGTCTCCGACCCCTGGCTCGCCGGCGACTACGATCTGGCCTTCGACGGCTGGTCCGTCAACCCCGATCCCGACTTCGTCCTCTCCATTCATACGTGCGGTGCGCTCCCCGCCACCCGCAAGGACAGCGGCGCCACCGACAACTTCATCTGCGACAAGGAGTACGACGGCCTCTACGCCCGGCAGGCCGTGGAGTACGACCCCGCCAAGCGCGCGGATCTCGTGAAGCGGATGGAGTCGAGGCTGTACGACACCGGGTACATGAATGTCATGGCGTACCCGAACGCGGTCGAGGCGTACCGTACGGACCAGATCAAGTCGATCACGACGATGCCGGAGGCCGCCGGCAATCTCTGGGGCCAGGACGGCTACTGGAGCTGGTGGTCCGCGGTACCGGCCGACGGCGGCGGCGGATCCGGCGGATCCTCCTCCTCGACCGGTGTGGCGATCGGGCTCGGGGCCGCCGGAGCGGTCGCCGCCGTGCTCGGGCTCTTCGTCGCGATGCGGCGCCGTTCCACCGCGGAAGACCGTGAATAACCCATGAGCACCGCAAGCACCCCCGGTGTGGTGCGGGACGCGGCCGACGGACCGGCACGGACCGGACCGTCCGGCACGGCGGCCCGCACCCGCGCCGGCACCAGGACCGCGTATCCGCTCTATGTGGCGGGCAAGCTCGGCGGCGCGGCCGTCTCGCTGCTCGCCGTCCTCGTCACGAGTTTCTTCCTCTTCCGGATCGTCCCCGGGGACCCGGTCCGGGCCATGACCCATGGCGTACCGACCTCCGCCGAGCAACTGGGCACCCTGCGCAGGCAGTTCGGGCTGGATCTGCCGCTGTGGCAGCAGTTCACCGACTACTGCGCCAAGGCGCTGACCGGCGATCTCGGCACCTCGTACCAGTTCCACGCGCCGGTCGGTGAGCTGATAGCGGCGAAGCTGCCCGCGACCCTGCTGCTCACGGGGGTCGCGGTGGTGATCTACTCGGCTCTCGGTCTCTGGCTCGGTACCCGCTCCGCCTGGCACCACGGCGGTACCGGCGACCGGCTGAACACGGGCGTGGCACTGACGCTCTGGTCCGTGCCGTCCTTCTGGCTGGGGCTGCTGCTGATCATCGTCTTCTCGGTGGGGATCGGTCCGGTCCCCGGGATGTTCCCCACCGGCGGTATGGAGTCGGGCGATACGGCCGGTCCCGCCCGGGTCCTCGATGTGGCGCACCATATGGTGCTGCCGGTGCTCACCCTGGTCGCGGTGGGGTACGCGCAGACGCTGCTGGTGATGCGCTCCTCGCTGCTGGACGAGATGGGCGGCGACTATCTGACGACGGCGCGGGCGAAGGGGCTGCGGGACGACCTCGTACGGCGCCGGCACGCGGTGCCCAACGCCCTGCTTCCCACCGTCACCATGGTCTTCATCAATCTGGGCCATGTGGCGGGCGGTTCGATCCTGGTGGAGACGGTGTTCTCCTGGCCGGGGCTCGGCGGACTGTTCTACCAGGGGCTGAGTGTGCCCGATCTGCCGCTGGTCCAGGGGCTGTTCCTGGTCTTCGCCGACGCGATGATCCTGATGAACCTCCTCGCCGATCTGCTCTATCCGCTGCTCGATCCCCGGGTGGGCCGATGACCTCCGCCAAGCCGTCGAGTCCCTCCCCCGTTCCGGAGGGGCCACCCGCCCCCACCGCGGCTTCCTCGTTCACACGGGCCCGCAGACGCGCGTCGGCGGTCCGCTTCTGGCAGCGGTACCGCACGCACCGCGCCGGGCTCTTCGGGCTCGCCGGGCTCGTGCTCGTCGCGCTGATCGCCCTGACCGCGCCGCTGCTCGCCGGGGGCGATGTGCAGAGCGTGACCCGGGCGCCGGGCAAGGCGCTGGAGGCGCCGAGCGGCCGGTTCCCGCTCGGTACGGACCAGTTCGGACGGCCCCTGCTGGGGCTGCTGGTCTGGGGTGCCCGGATCTCACTGACCGTGGGGCTGCTGGCCGCCGCGCTGTCGGTGGCCATCGGTACGCTCGTCGGTGTCCTCGCCGGGCACTACGGCGGCTGGGCGGCGACGGTGACCATGCGGATCACCGACTGGTTCCTGGTGATGCCGACACTCGTGCTGGCGATCGTGCTGGCCACGGTCATGTCACGGTCCATCTGGACGGTGATCGTGGCGATCGGTGTCACGAGCTGGCCGACCACGGCGCGACTGGTACGGGCGCAGACGATCGCCGTCGAGTCGCGTCCGTACATCGAGCGGGCGCGGGCGCTGGGCGGCGGGCACGGCCACATCATGAGCCGCCATGTACTGCCCAATGTGATGCCGCTGGTGCTCGCGCAGACCACGCTCGGTATCTCCAGCGCGATCCTGACGGAGGCGACGCTCGCCTTCCTCGGTCTCGGCGATCCGACGATCGTCTCGTGGGGCGGCATGCTCCAGGACGCGCGGGAGGCGGGCGCGGTCTCCTCCGGGCACTGGTGGTATCTGGCACCCCCCGGACTCGCGATCGCGTTCATCGCGCTGGCGTTCACGCTCTGCGGCCGTGCGATCGAGTCCGTGCTCAACCCGAAGCTGGGGGTGTCCCGTTGAAAGAGACGACGGAAACGACCGGTGCGACCGACGCGTCTGGCACCTCCGGCACCTCTGGCATGTCCGGCACGTCCGGCACAACTGGCACGTCCGGCACGTCTGGCACGTCGAACCTGCTGGAGATCAGGAACCTGTCCGTGACCTACGGCTCGGGGGCGTCGGCCGTGCCCGCCGTACGGGGCGTCGATCTGGCCCTCGGGCCGGGACAGAAGCTCGGTGTCGCCGGGGAGTCGGGATGCGGCAAGTCCACCCTGGCACTGGCGCTGCTCAGACTGCTGCCGCCGTCGGCGAGGCTGACCGGCGAGATCCTGCTCGACGGCGAGGACGTCCGCACCATGAAGTGGGGCCGGCTGCGCGCCGTACGGTGGGCGGGGGCGTCGATCGTCTTCCAGGGGGCCATGCACTCGCTCAACGCGGTGCACCGGATCGGGGACCAGATCGCCGAGCCGGTGCTGCTGCACGGGCGCGCCACCCCGGCGGCCGGCCGCTCGCGCGCCGCCGAACTGCTGGAACAGGTCGGTCTGCCCGCCGCGCGCGCCGACGCGTATCCGCATGAGCTCTCCGGCGGGCAGCGTCAGCGGGTGATGATCGCGATGGCTCTCGCCTGCGATCCACGGCTGATCGTCGCGGACGAGCCGACCACCGCGCTGGATGTGATGATCCAGGCGCAGATCCTGCGGCTGATCGAGCGGTCGGTCGCGGAGCGGGACATCGGTCTGCTGATGATCAGCCACGATCTGGCGGTGCTCTCGGACACCTGTGACCGGCTCGCCGTGATGTACGCGGGCCGGATCATCGAGGAGGGCCCGGCGCGGGAGGTCTACGACGCGGCGGAGCATCCCTACGGCCGGGCGCTCTCCGCCGCCTTCCCGCGCGTCGGGGATCTCGCGTCCCGGCGCGCTCCGCGTGGACTGCCCGGTGATCCGCCGGACCCTTCGGCGCTGCCGTCCGGCTGTACGTTCCATCCGCGCTGCCCGGTCGCGCTGGACGTCTGCGCGCACGAGGACCAGACACTGCGGGCGGCCGGTCCCGGCCGGAGCGCGGCCTGTGTGCGAGTGGGTTCCGCGGCCCCCGTGGCGGAGCCGCCGCGGTGAGGGCCGCCCCCGCCCCCGCCGTACACCCTCGCCGTGAAACCCCGTGAAGCCCCGTGAAGCCCGGCCACCCTTCAGGAGCCACCCATGACGACGACCGCCAACGCCTCCCCGGTCCCGCCCCTGCTGTCGGCCGCCGAGCTGAACGTCACCTTTCCCGGGCGGCGCGGCGCGCCTGCGGCCCGCGCCGTCGACGGGGTCGATCTCGACATCGGCGCCGGGGAGATCGTCGCCCTGGTCGGTGAGTCCGGCTGCGGCAAGACCACACTGGCGCGGACCCTGCTCGGTCTGGTGCCGCCCACCCGGGGCCGGGTGACCTTCGCCGGGGAGCCGCTCGGGTACGGTGCCCGCTCCCTCAAGGCGTACCGCAAGCGCGTACAGCTCGTGCTCCAGGATCCGAGCGGCTCGCTCAATCCGCGCCATACGGTGTACGACGCGGTGGCCGAGGGACTCCGGATCCACGGCTGCCAGGGCGATGAGCGCGCGGCCGTCGCCGAGGCGCTGTCCCGGGCCGGTCTCCGGCCGCCCGAGCGGTTCTTCCCTCGCTACCCGCATGAGCTGTCCGGTGGTCAGCGGCAGCGGGTCGTCATCGCGGGCGCGCTCGTCCTCGAACCCGAACTCATCGTCGCCGACGAGCCGGTGGCGTCCCTGGACGCGTCCGTACGGGGGGAGATCCTCGCGCTGCTGCTGTCGCTCCGTACGGAACTCGGGCTCTCCGCGCTGGTGGTGACACACGATCTGGGTCTGGCGTGGAACATCGCGGACCGGGTCGCGGTGATGTATCTCGGGCGGATCGTGGAGACGGGCCCGGTGGAGGATGTACTGACGAACCCTCAGCACCCTTATACACAGGCGCTGTTGTCCGTGCTGCCGGAGTCGCGGCGGACACCGGTCGTCCTCATGGGCGAGCCGCCGGACCCGTCGCGCATCCCGGACGGCTGCCGCTTCCACGCCCGGTGCCAGGTGCTCGCCTCGGGCGAGGCGGCACGGGCGGGGGTCGACGAACGGTGCCGTACGGATTCACCACCGGTGCTGACGGGCGGCCCGGCCGCGCAGGTCGCGTGCCACTGGGCGGCGAGGTGAGCGGGCGGTCCCCCGCGCCCCGCCCGCCGGGCGCCCCGGTGTCCCGCGTGCCGCGGTCCTGGCGTCCTACCGGGCGTCGTACTCCTCCGTCAGCGCCTGTGAGCGCTTGACGTCGTCGGCGATCGCTTCCAGCAGCGCCTCGATCGACTCGAACTTCCGCTGCCCGCGGACGTACGAGAGGAAGTCGACGGTCACATGGAGCCCGTACAGATCCAGCCCCACCCGGTCGATCGCGTACGCCTCGACCGTCCGCTCCGTCCCCTCGAACTGGGGGTTCGTGCCGACCGAGATCGCCGCCGGCATCCGCTCGCCGTCCGCCGTGAGCCAGCCCGCGTACACCCCGTCGGCCGGGATCGCGGTGTGCGGCAGGGTCTCCACATTGGCCGTGGGATAGCCGAGTTCACGTCCGCGCTGGGCGCCGCGCACCACCACGCCCTCGACCCGGTGCGGCCTGCCGAGGATCTCCGCCGCACCCGCGACATCGCCCTCGGTGACCAGCCGGCGGGTGAGGGTGGACGAGAACGGCTCGCCGCCGCCCGCCTCGCCGGTCACGCGCAGATCGATGACCTCGACCTCGTAGTCGTAGGTGGTCCCGAGATCGGCCAGTACGGCGACGTTCCCCGCGGCCTTGTGGCCGAAGCGGAAGTTGGGGCCCTCGATCACGGCACGGGCGTGCAACTTGTCGACCAGGACCTTCACGATGAAGTCGCCCGGGGACAGCCGGGAGAACTCGACGGTGAACGGCAGGATCAGCAGCGCGTCCACGCCCAGCTCCGCCATCAGTTCGGCACGCCGGTGGTGGGGGGCGAGCAGCGGCGGATGGCTGCCGGGCCGTACGACCTCGCTGGGGTGCGGGTCGAAGGTCACGACGACCGACGGCACTCCCAGCTCGCGTGCCCGCTCCACCGCGCGGCCGATGATGAGCTGGTGCCCGCGGTGCACCCCGTCGTAGGAACCGATGGTGACGACGCTGCGCCCCCAGTCCTGGGGAATGTCCTCCAAGCCACGCCAGCGCTGCACTGAGACCGCTCCTCGCCCGAACCCATGTACGTCATTTCCAGTCACGCAATGCTAAGACTGCCATGCCCCGCACCCATGCCACGCATCGGCCACCGGGGGCCGGGAGCGGTCAGGTGCGAACGCGCCCCCCAGTGCACCGTCTCTCCCCTCCAAGCGCCTGCTCGCAGGGGTGAATGACGGGCGCGGGATGGACAGATCCCTCTCGGAGGGGGGCCGTGGAGCCGGGCAGGTGTGCCTGCCC
>NZ_JBSGVS010000082.1:0-35269 GCF_053608565.1 Streptomyces sp. NPDC055025 | reverse complement strand
GCACCGCGCCGCCGGGTCCGGGCGACCCGCCCCAAGACGCCGGGAGCGCCCCCCACGCCACCGCGCCGGGCCCCCCCGGCGGCTCCCCGCGGCTCTCAGGCCTGGCGCGAGGCGAGCTGTACGAGGGTGATGTCGGAGGGGGCCCCGACCCGTACGGGCGGGCCCCAGGCGCCCGCGCCGCGTGTCACATAGAGCTGCGTGTCGCCGTACCGCTCCAGTCCGGCCACCGTCGGGTTCGCCAGCTCCGCGACGAGGTTGCCCGGCCAGAGCTGGCCGCCGTGCGTGTGTCCGGAGAGCTGGAGGCCGACGCCGTGGCGTACGGCGTCGTCGATGACGATGGGCTGATGGGCGAGGAGTACGGACGTCCTGGTCCGGTCGCGGTCGCCGAGCGCCTTCTCGAAGTCGGGACCCGAGCCCTCACTCTCGCCCGCGACGTCGTTGACCCCGGCGAGATCGAAGCCGGGTATCTCCACGCGCTCGTTCTCCAGGGGCCGCAGCCCCAGTTCGCGTACATGGTCGACCCAGGCGGCGGCGCCGGAGAAGTACTCGTGGTTGCCGGTGACGAAGAACGCGCCGTGCGGCGCCTCCAGGGCGGCGAGCGGTTCCGCCGCCGGGCCCAGGTCCTCGACGCTGCCGTCCACCAGGTCCCCGACGACGGCGATCAGATCGGGACTGGCGGAGTTGATGGTGTCGACGATGCGCTGGGTGTGGGCGCGGCCCAGGATCGGGCCGAGATGGATGTCGCTGACGACGGCGATACGGAAACCGTGGGCGCCGCGCGGGAGTCCGGCGAGCGGTACGGTCACACGCTTGATCCGGGGGCCGCGCAGCACGCCGTAGGTGCCGTAGCCGACGGTGGCGAGCGCGGCGGTCGCGGCGGCGCCGCCGACGACACGGGAGACGAAGAGCCGGCGGGAGGGGGAGGTGGAGGCGGTGGTGCCTGTGGCGGGAGGGGATGCCTGATCGTCCCGCGGACCGTCGGCTATGACCCCGCTCGCGGGGGCGGACGCGGACGACACGGACGACGCGGTGGACGCGGTGGACGTACGGGCCTCAGCCGGGGCGCCAGCGGTGACCAGGTCCGGGGCGGCGGCCTCGCGCTCCGTCTCCCGGCGGTCCATCAGCCGCCGGAGCAGGGGCCGTACGGCCTCACCCACCGCCAGGGCCAGCACCAGATACAGCAGCACCGCCAGCCAGAGGTAGCCCGGCCAGGCCAGCACCCGCTGGAGCCAGAAGGGCGTCCCGGACCGCCCCACGCCCACGGCGGCGACGGACAGTACCGGCAGTACGACGATGGCGACGGTGCCCAGCCTGCGGGCCGTACCGCTCGACTCCGTCGTGTCGCGCACCAGGCGCCGCCACACAAACCAATGCGCCCCGACGATCACCGCCACGACGGCGAGCACCGCGAGAACGACCACGACGACCACGAACGGTCCCCCTATTCCTGTCCTAGTTGTTTTGCGGTCAGCCCTTGTTGCCGGCTGTCAGCGCTGTTCGCGCTGTCAGCGCTGTTCGCGCTGTTCGCGCTTGAGCGCGCGTACACCGCGGAACCCGATCGCGCCCACAGCCGTCCCCAGAAGGAAGGACACGACGGCGAGCAGCAGATGCACCCAGAAATAACCTGTCGGCTCACCGGCGTCGTCGAAAGCGAGTCCGCTCCCGTCCTGCCAGAGGTTCTTGACGAAAGTGATCCAGATGAACCAGCTCCACACCCCGAACACGAGCAGGAACCACGACACGGGGCGGCTGAGCTTCATGGATTCAGTATCACCGGCGTTCCACGGGCGGCGGCAACGGGGTCCTGCGGCCGGACGGCCGGAACAGGCCGAAGTCCGGCCAAAGGGGCAGGACGTTGGGCCGGTTCGGCGGAGGGAGCGGCGGTTCACCCCGCCGGTGTCGGAAATGATGTCGTCACAATGTACGTTTCCGATCGTGTCCGCTTTGAAAAAGACCGCATTGACGGTCATCGCCGCCGCATTGCTGCCCATTCTGACCGCCGTGCCCGCGTCGGCGGACACCAGGACCGAGAGCCCCGACAAGGAGCCCCAGCCGCCCGCGTCGATGTCCACCGTCGGCGGGGCCAAGCTCGGCAAGGCGGGCACCCAGGTGAATCTCGGCGCCGGTGCCCCGGTTCTGCCGAAGAAACTGAGCGGCCGGTCCTGGATCGTCGCGGACGCGGAGTCGGGGGAGGTACTGGCCTCGCACAACGCCCACTGGCGGCTGCCGCCGGCCTCCACGCTCAAGATGCTCTTCGCGGACACACTGCTGCCCAAGCTCTCCAAGACCCGGTCCTACAAGGTGAAGCCCAAGGACCTCGAACCCGTGGGCGCGGGCAGCAGCCTGGTGGGCGTCAAGGAGCACCTCTCGTACACCGTCCATGATCTCTGGCTCGGAGTCTTCCTGCGCTCGGGGAACGACGCCGTCCATGTGCTCGCGGCGATGAACGGCGGAGTCGCGAAGACCGTGCAGGACATGCAGGAGCACGCCGACGAGCTCCAGGCACTCGACACCACTGTGGTCTCGCCCGACGGTTACGACGAGCCGAAGCAGGTCTCCAGTGCGTACGACCTCACTCTGATCGCCCGCTCGGGCCTCCAGAAGAAGGACTTCCGCGAGTACTGCGCGACCGCCACGGCCAAGTTCCCCGGCGATCTGATCAAGCCGGAGAACACGGAGAAACCGGAGAAGGGCGAGAAGAGCGAGAAGCCGGAGAAGAGCAAGAAGGTCAAGCCGGGGCGCGAGTTCTTCGAGATCCAGAACACCAACCGGCTGCTCACCGGCGCCCCCGGGATCGCCCCGTACAAGGGCATCGCGGGCGTGAAGAACGGCAACACCACCCACGCGGGCGCGACCTTCACCGGGGTCGCCGAGCGGAACGGGCGGGTGCTGCTGGTCACGGTCATGAACCCGTCCTCGCACGAGGGCCAGGCGGTCTACCAGGAGACCACGCGTCTGCTGGACTGGGGGTTCGCGGCGGCGGGGAAGGTGAAGCCGGTCGGGACGCTGGTGCCGCCGAAGTCGGCCACGACGAACGCCTCACCGACCCCCACCCCCGTGGGTGCCGAGGCGATCAAGGGCATCGAGCAGGGCAAGCCGCTCGCCGCCGCGAACAGCGGAAGCACGGGCGGTGTCGGGACCGCGCTCGCGGTGACGGGCGGGGCGCTGATCGTGCTGGCCGGCGGTGTCTATCTGGTCAACCGTCGCTGGCCGCTCCCCGACCTCGTCCGGCGGCGTCCCCGCGAGTAGCCCCGTCCGCGCGAGTGGCCCCGGCCGCACGCGTGGCTGCGTCCCCTCCGGTCGCCTCCTCCGTGCGAGTCGCCACGTCCGCGCGCGTGGCTCCGTCGCAGGGGGCGGGGGCGCCGCCGTCATAGGCGACGCTGTCGTCCTCGGCCGGGGTGTCCCGGTCCGGGGTCGCCGTCCAGGCGGCGCAGAACAGCAGCAGCTTCGCGGTGAAGTTGATCCACAGCAGCAGCGCCACCGGCACCCCGAACGCGCCGTACGTGCTCTTCGCCGCCACATCCTTGATGTAGCCGCCGATCAGCAGTTTGAGCAGTTCGAAGCCGACGGCGCCGATGAGCGCGGCGACGAAGAGCCGGTGGCGGGCCGGCTGCACCTGAGGCAGCAGCGTGAGCACGTACAGCAGGATCACGAAGTCGGCCACGACCGCGACCAGCAGAGCGGCGGCCTGAAGCACCACCCCGCCCGCGCCGCCCTCGGGGATACCCAGCCCGGCGGCGGTCCGGCCGATGGCCGTGGAGCCGACGGTGGAGGCGCCGAGCGAGCCCAGTCCGACCGCGCCGAGGCCCAGGAGCACCACCGCGTCCTTGGCCCTGAGCACGAACGGATTGCCCTGGTCGGCCTCGTCCAGCTCCCAGACGGCCCGCAGGCATTCGCGCATCGAGCCGATCCAGCCGATACCGGTGAAGAGCAGCAGCGCGCCGGCCACCACTCCGACCGTGCCCGCGTTGGCCACCAGGGCGTCGATGTCCAGTTCGCCGGAGATACCGGGGACCTGCTCCTCGGCTCCGTGCTTGATCCGGTCGAGCTGGCCCTGGCTGAGCAGCGCCGCACCGATCGCCGCGCCCACGGTGATCAGCGGGAAGAGCGCGATGAAGCTGATGAAGGTGATGGCGGCGGCCAGCCGGGTCCAGTGGACCCGGTCGAGCGTCTCGTACGACCGCCAGGCATGCGTCCGCGCCAGCCGGTCCACGAGCGGGCCGATCAGCGGCCCGAGCACCGGAATTCTCTTCAGCCAGTCCATGGTGGAGACCTACCCCGGGATCGGCGAACCAGCGTCACGCATCACCGACCACCCATTCATACGAGCACGACAGGAAAGGTGACAAAGAATGCCTTACAGGGCGATACGGTCACCATCATGTCTGCCGACCCTTGTGTCTCCCTGACCGGCTGGGGCCGTACGGCTCCGACGACCGCGCTGCTCGTGCGCCCCCGTTCGTACGAGGAAGCGGCCGACGCCGTACGCGGCGCGGGACCCCGTGGCGCGATCGCCCGTGGCCTCGGCCGGGGCCTTTCCTGGGCCCTTCCTGAGCCCCTTCCTGGGCCCCTTCCTGCGTCTTCCTGATCTTCTCTCTCCTCCCCCCTCCCTCCCCTCCCTCTCTTGTCTTCCCCGCGTCTCCCCCGTGTCCCCGCGCTTTTCCAGGAGCGATCCACCATGAAGGACGCCGTCGGCATCCCGCAGTCCCTGCTCATCCTCGGCGGTACGTCGGAGATCGGTCTCGCCACCGCGCGCCGGCTGATCACCCGCCGTACGCGTACGGTCTGGCTGGCGGGCCGTCCCTCCCCCGCCCTGGACACCGAGGCCGACCGGCTGCGGACCCTCGGCGCGGACGTCCGTACCGTCGCCTTCGACGCCCTGGACCCCGCCGCCCACACGGAGTCGCTCGGAAAGGTCTTCGCGGAGGGCGACATCGACCTGGTGCTGCTCGCGTTCGGGATCGTCGGCGATCAGGCGCACGACGAGGCCGACCCGCTCGCGGCCGTGCGTGTCGCGCAGACCAATTACACCGGCGCGCTCTCGGCCGCACTGGTGTGCGCGGGCGCGTTGCAGACGCAGGGGCATGGCGCGCTGGTCGTGCTCTCCTCGGCGGCCGGTGAGCGCGCCCGCCGCGCGAACTTCATCTACGGGTCGAGCAAGGCGGGTCTCGACGCGTTCGCCCAGGGGCTGGGGGACGCCATGCAGGGCACGGGGGTGCAGGTGATGATCGTGCGGCCCGGCTCCGTACGGTCGCGGAAGACGGCCGGCCATGAGGCGACGCCGCCGGCCACCACGCCGGAGGCGGTGGCGGCGGCGATCGAGCTGGGACTGCGGCGGCGCTCGGAGACGGTGTGGGTGCCGGGGGCGCTGCGGCTGGTGATGTCGGCGGTACGGCATCTGCCGCGTCCGGTGTTCCGCAGACTGCCGGTCTGAGGCGAGCCGAACCCCGCGCGAGCCGACTCCCGTGCGAGCCGAACCCCCTGCGAGCCGGTCACCGGGCCCCGGGCCGCCTGGGCACCCTGCGGACTCAGGCGCTCAGGAGCGCTCACGAGCGCTCAGGGGCTCAGCGAGGCGGGTCGGTCGACGGGGGTGCTGTGATCGGCGGGGGTGTCGTCGCGGACGGGGGTGGTCTGAAAGGGCACTCCCGAGGCCTCCCCGTCCCCGCCGAACGCGTACTCGTGCAGCTTGCGCCACACCCCGTCGGTGCCCTGCTCGTACAGCGCGAAGGAAGTGCAGCTCCAGGCGGCACCGTACTCGGACAGCTCCTCGTAGGCCCGGTCCATCGCCTCCTCGGCGATGCCGTGCGCCACGGTCACATGGGGGTGGTACGGGAACTGGAGTTCGCGGACGAGCGGTCCCGAGCTGTCCCTGACCCGCTTCTGGAGCCAGGTGCAGGCCGACGCGCCCTCCACGACCTGGACGAAGACGACCGGGGAGAGCGGGCGGAACGTACCCGTACCGGAGAGACGCATCGGGAAGGGCCTGCCCGCCGACGCGACCGACGCGAGATGCGCCTCGATCGCGGGCAGCGCCGACGCGTCGACCTCGGTGGGCGGCAGCAGCGTGACATGCGTGGGGATGCCGTGCGCGGCGGGATCGCCGAAGCCCGCACGCCGCTCCTGGATCAGGCTGCCGTACGGCTCCGGGACCGCGATCGAAACGCCGAGCGTTACGGTCCCCACGTCGTTCTCCTCAGTCCGTGTGTCGTCCGTGTGTGGGTGGTGATGAGCAGGGCCACCGTCCGCCAGTGTGACGGTCGCACCGGCCGACTGGCCAGCGCTCGCCCCTCCGCGTACGCCGACCGACGGACGGAGCCTCCGTCCGTGTGGCCGCCGGCTCTCGATGAGCGGTGCTCGGCGGGCGGCCACAGGCCGACGGTGCCCCGTCGCCGGTGCCCGGCGGGGCGGTGCTCCACGGGCGGTGCTTGGCAGACGGTGGCCGACGGGCGGTGGCGGGTGGGCGGTGGGGTGTCCGGCCCGTACGGCTGTACGGGCTGTACGACCCGTCCGGACCCGGTCCGGCCGGTGCGGCCCCGTCCGGACCGTCCAGCCCGTCCGGCCCGGCCGGCCTCAGTGCTTGGCGGGCAGGAAGCCGACCCTGTCGTAGGTCTGCGCCAGGGTCTCGGCGGCGACGGCCCGCGCCTTCTCCGCACCCTCGGCCAGGATCGAGTCCAGCGTCTCCGGGTCGTCCAGATACTCCTGGGTGCGGGTTCTGAACGGGGTCACGAAATCGACCATGACGTCCGCCAGATCCGTCTTCAGCGCGCCGTAACCCTTACCGGTGTACTTCTGCTCCAGCTCCGCGACGGGCGTATCCGTGAGTGTGGAGTAGATGGTGAGCAGATTGCTCACGCCCGGCTTGGCCACGGTGTCGAAGAGGATCTCCGTGCCCGTGTCGGTGACCGCGCTCTTGATCTTCTTCGCGGTGGTCTTCGGCTCGTCGAGCAGATTGACCAGACCCTTGGGCGTGGACGCGGACTTGCTCATCTTGATCGTCGGGTCCTGGAGGTCGTAGATCTTCGCGACCTCCTTGACGATGTGCGGCGCGGGAACCGTGAACGTCGGGCCGAAGCGGGTGTTGAACCGCTCGGCGAGATCGCGCGTGAGCTCGACGTGCTGGCGCTGGTCCTCGCCGACCGGCACGGAGTTGGCCTGGTAGAGCAGGATGTCCGCGACCTGGAGGATCGGATACGTGAAGAGGCCGACCGTGGCGCGGTCCGCGCCCTGCTTGGCCGACTTGTCCTTGAACTGCGTCATCCGGGAGGCCTCGCCGAAGCCGGTGATGCAGTTCATGACCCAGGCGAGCTGGGCGTGTTCGGGCACATGGCTCTGGACGAAGAGCGTGCAGCGCCGAGGATCGAGACCGGCGGCGAGGAGCTGTGCGGCGGCGAGGCGCGTATTGGCGCGCAGCTCGGCGGGGTCCTGCGGAACGGTGATCGCGTGCAGGTCCACGACCATGTAGAAGGCGTCGTGGGTGTCTTGCAGCGCCACGTACTGGCGCACCGCACCGAGGTAGTTCCCGAGGTGGAACGAGCCTGCGGTGGGCTGGATTCCGGAGAGCGCGCGGGGACGATCAGAGGCCATGTCCACCATTCTCTCAGGTGTGACCCACAGCCCGTGAACGGATCTCCGTGGAGTGGGAACCGATCCGGGGCGGGCGGTGTATCAAAGCTGTGAGCACTCGGGAGGGGACCCTGGAGGGGGGCCGCACCCTGACGGTTGCGGATGAGTCGGCGGTGATCGCGCGCGTGCGTTCCGGTGAGCCGGAGGCGTATGCGGAGCTGGTGCGCGCGTATACGGGCGTCGCCCTGCGGGCCGCCGTGGCCTGTGGCGCGGGGCCGGACGCGGAGGATGTGGTGCAGGCCGCGTTCTTCAAGGCGTATCGCTCGCTGGGGAGCTTCAAGGACGGCTCCCCGTTCCGCCCCTGGCTGATACGGATCGTGGTCAATGAGACAAGGAACACAGTGCGCTCGGCGGTCCGGCTGCGGGCCGTGGCCGGGCGGGAGGCGATGCTGCTGGGCTCCGAGCCGCTGATACCGGAGTCGGCGGACCCGGCGATGGCGGCCGTGGCGGAGGAGCGGCGCGCGCTGCTGGTGTCCGCGCTGGAGAAGCTGAGCGAGGACCAGCGGCAGGTGGTGACGTACCGCTATCTGCTGGAGATGGACGAGGCGGAGACGGCCGAGGTGCTGGGCTGGCCGCGCGGCACGGTCAAGTCGCGGCTGAACCGCGCGCTGAAGAAGCTGGGCGCAATCGTGACGGCACCAGGTCAGGACGGCCGGGAGGGAGGTGAGGGGCATGGGTGACGAGGCGGATGGCGACAGGGGTGACGAGAGGGCGGCCACGGGCGGATCGCGGGAGGACAGCGGGCTGGTGGAAGAGCTGAGGGCGCTGGGGCGCGGGATGCGGATTCCCGATGTCGACGGCGAGACGATGGCCGAGCGGGTGCTGGCCCAGCTCCTCGCCGAGGCCGTACCGGTGCCGGTGCTGAGGTCGGGGACAGGAGCGGGAACGGGGACAGGGCCGGGGACGGAGCCCGCGACTGTGCCTGAGCCGCCGGGGCCGGCGGGGCCGCCAGGGCGGTCGGCGCGGGTGCGCCGGTGGCTGCGCGAGCGATGGCGAAGGGTGGCCGCCGGGCTCTCCGGACTGCTGGTCGTGCTGGTGCTGACGCCTCCGGTGCGGGCGGCGGTCGCGGACTGGTTCGACTTCGGCGGGGTCGAGGTGCGATATGACCCGTCGGCCGGCCCCCGTACGCCACCCGCCGCGCCCTCCTCGGTACCGGCCCCGGGGTGCCACCGGCCGGTGACGATCGCGGAGGCGGCGCGGCGGGCCGGCTTCACCCCCCGGGTGCCGGCCGAGCTGGGCGACCCGGATGTGGTGTCGCTGGCCGAGGCGTCGCCCGGCCGGTCCGTGGTCAGTCTCTGCTGGACCGAGCGGGGGCGGACGATCCGTCTGGACGAGTTCCCGGCGACCCTGGACATCGGCTTTGTGAAACAAGTCAGCGTGATGCCGGAATGGCTCTCGCTGCGCGACGGGACCACGGGTCTGTGGTTCGGGAAGCCGCATCTGCTGCGCTTCCGGCTGATCGGCGGGGACGGCGAGGGCTGGACCGAATCCGTCCGGCCGGCGGGCCCCACACTGCTCTGGCCGCACGGCGACCGGCTGACGCTGCGGCTGGAAGGGGTGACGTCGGTGGCACGGGCGGAGGCCATCGCGGAATCGGTGCGCGGAGACGGCGGATCGCCGCGCTGAGACGGCGCGGGAAAAGACTCGGAAGACGCGGGAGAAGTGGGAACCGATCGGGGCCGGGCGGTGTAAAGGAGGTGACGCGGACGCGGTTCGGACGGTCCGTACCGCGCGTCGGCAGGGGGAATGATGCGACCGCGATATGCGCGAACGCTCCGGTGGATCGGCGCACTTGTGGCGATGCTGGCGCTGACCTGGGTGGGTGCCCCGAGCGCGGTGGCCGGAGGTCCGACCAGCGTGCTGGTCGCCTCGCCCGAGAGCGGGGAGACGGCCGCTCTCTACTACAGCGATGGGGACTACGAGGAGCTGATGCGGCAGCTCGGCGCCCCGGCGGACCCGATGGCGCGGCCTGCGGGGCAGCGGGAGCGCCCGGTCTCGCTGGACGGGGCGGTGGGCTCACGGCTGATCAATGTCACCTGGATGGTCCATGATGTGCGGCCCTGGCGGGTGGACCAGTTGTATCCCAGCGCGGACCCCGCCACGGTCTGGATCCATACGGCATCCGAACCCGCGTCGTCGGACGGGGTCTGGCACAGGGCGAAGCGACCGGCGCGGCTGCACGCGCTGCTGAGGAAGCTGGGGGTGATGGGCCCGAAGACCGGGGAGGGTGCCGCGCCCGCCGACCCCGTCCCGTCGGCGGCGGCCGGTCCGGGGGACGGCAGGGGGACGGAGAGCGCCGGTTCGCGGAGCTCCGGGGCGGACGCGGGCTCCGTCCGGTGGTGGGCGATACCGGGGCTGGCGGCCGGGGTCGCCATCGGTCTGGGGATACGGCCCCTGGCGGCGCGGCTGCCGCGCCCGCCCTTCCGGCGCGGTGGGAAGCGGGGGCCTGGAGACGGACCGCGTCAGCAGCTCCTGGAGATATAGCCGTCCCGGTCGGCCGGACGTGTGGACCGGATGTCCCGTCCCGGGAGCTGTCCGTCCTTCTCGGGACCTGTTCAGCCGGGCACGCCGGGTGCAAGGTTTCTTCCCGCACAGGGTGAGCGACGATAGAAAGTAGGGCGTCGTCCCGCCCACGCCGGACAGCTTGTCCTGACCGATCGGAGAACCCGTGTCGACTACGGAGAGTGCCATCGCCTCGGCGGAGGCCCACAGTGCGCACAACTACCACCCGCTGCCCGTGGTCGTCAGCTCGGCGGACGGTGCGTGGATGACGGACGTCGAGGGACGGCGCTTCCTCGACATGCTCGCCGGATATTCGGCGCTCAACTTCGGCCATGGCAACAGAAGACTCATCGACGCCGCCAAGGCACAGCTCGAAAGAGTGACGCTGACATCCCGGGCGTTCCACCACGACCGCTTCGCCGACTTCTGTACGAGCCTGGCGGAGCTGTGCGGCATGGAGATGGTCCTGCCGATGAACACGGGGGCGGAGGCGGTGGAGACCGCGGTCAAGACCGCCAGGAAATGGGGGTACCGCGTCAAGGGCGTGCCGGACGGGATGGCGAAGATCATCGTGGCGGCCGACAACTTCCACGGGCGTACGACCACCATCGTCAGCTTCTCCACCGACAGCGAGGCGCGGGCGGACTACGGACCGTACACACCGGGGTTCGCGATCGTTCCGTACGGCGATCTCACGGCGCTGGACGCGGCGATGACGGAGAACACCGTGGCGGTGCTGCTGGAGCCGATCCAGGGCGAGGCCGGGGTGCTGGTCCCGCCGGCGGGCTATCTCGCCGGGGTGCGGGAGATGAGCCGGGCGCGCGATGTGCTGTTCATCGCGGACGAGATCCAGTCGGGCCTGGGCCGGACGGGAAAGACCTTCGCGTGCGAGCACGAGGGTGTGGTCCCCGACATGTATGTCCTCGGCAAGGCCCTGGGCGGCGGGGTGGTGCCGGTGTCGGCCGTGGTGTCGTCGGCCGAGGTGCTGGGTGTGTTCCGCCCGGGTGAGCACGGCTCGACGTTCGGCGGCAATCCGCTCGCCTGCGCCGTGGCGCTGGAGGTCATCGCGATGCTGCGGACCGGTGAGTTCCAGCAGCGCGCCGCGGAGCTGGGTGACCATCTCCACCATGAGCTGGGGCTGCTGGTGGGCGGCGGGGCGGTGGAGGCGGTACGGGGCCGTGGGCTCTGGGCCGGGGTGGACATCACGCCGTCGCGCGGGACGGGCCGGGAGATCTCGGAGCGGCTGATGGACCGGGGTGTGCTGGTGAAGGACACCCACGGTTCCACGATCCGTATCGCTCCCCCGCTGGTGATCAGCAAGGAGGACCTGGACTGGGGCCTGGACCAGTTGCGCGCGGTGCTGACGGCCGAGGACCGGCAGCCGGGGACCGACGGACGGGAGCCTGCGGGCGCCCCCGCCTGACCAGGTCCGGCCAGGCCCGATGCGATGGGCCCCGCCTGACCAGGTCCGGCGGGCCCCGATGCGGTGGACCCCGCCCGGTCCGGGCCCCGCCTGGGCTGGACCGCCCCGCCCGGTCCGGGCCGGGCGGTCTAGAGAATGACGTGGGGCAGAAAGCGGGCGTACTCGTCCGTGATCAGGCCCGACGACTCCCGGATGCCGAGTCCCGCCGCCTCGTCCTCGACGATCCAGGCGCCGAGCACCACGCGGTTGCCGTCGAAGTCGGGCAGCGGGGCCAGCTCCTGGTAGCAGCAGGCCTCGTCCCGGATCACCGGCGGCCGGCCGGGTTCATGGACGGTGACCCCGGCGCCCTCGCGGCCGAGCAGGGGCTTGGCGACATAGCCGCGGGAGGAGGCGAGTTCGCGGGGGCCGTCGAGATAGGCGGGGAGCAGATGGGGGTGACCGGGGTGGAGTTCCCAGAGGATCGCGAGCAGTGCCTTGTTGGAGAGGAGCATCTTCCAGGCGGGTTCGATCCAGCAGGTGGTGCCGGTGCCACCACCGTTGTCGAGGGTGTCTCGTACATACGGCCCGAACCGGTCGGTGGTCAGCCACTCCCATGGATAGAGCTTGAAGCAGGTGCGGATGAAGCGGAGCCGGTCGTCGACGAAACGGCCGGAGAGCCGGTCCCAGCCGATCTGTTCGACGGAGAGGGCCTCCGTGGCGAGCCCGGCCTGTTCGGCGGTCTCCCGCAGATACGCCACGGTCATCAGGTCCTCGCCCAGTTCGTCCCCGTCGGAGTGGGCGAAGTGGACGGGACCCGGCGGGAGGAGGCCGGCCTGACGTTTCCAGGCGGCGACGAGGCGCTCATGGAGGGAGTTCCACTGGTCGCCGTCGGGGAACCGGTCCTCCAGCCAGAACCACTGCGCGCTCGCGGCCTCGACCAGTGAGGTGGGGGTGTCGGCGTTGTACTCCAGCATCTTGGGCGGGCCTGTGCCGTCGTAGCGCAGATCGAACCGGGCGTAGATGGAGGGGAGTTCGGCGCGGCGCCGCCAGGACTCGGCTATGAGGGCCGTCAGTCCGGGGTCGGTGATCCCCAGCTCGGCGAACCGGTTCCGCTCCACGATATGCGCGGCGGCGCCCAGACAGAGGGCGTGCAGCTCTTCGACGGTCTCTTCGAGGGCCTCCACCTCGGGCAGGGTGAAGGTGTAGTAGGCGCTCTCGTCCCAGTACGGACGGAGCGTTCCGTCCGGGTAGCGGGTGAGCGGATAGATGACGCCCTGTTCCTCGACGGTCCGCTGCCAGTCGGCCCGGGGTTCGATGCTGTGACGTTTCATCAGCGAGTCACCCGGGCGCCGGGGCGGGTGGCGGAGCGGCGGGGCGTCATTCAGCCGCCGCCCGAACCGGAGTTGGAGCAGCCGAAACCACCGCGGTCGACGGCGGACTTGTCGAAGCTGCCCCCTTCGACCTTGCCCTTCGTGCTGGATCCGCCGTAGTAGTACGAGCCGCTGCCACCGCTCTCGCACTGGGAACTGGGCAGTGACGCCCGGGTCGTCCGGTCGGCACACCGTTTGTCGGGCTCCGACCCGCAGGATGTGATCGTGATCGCCAGCAGTCCCATACCGCCGAGCACGACCGTGCTCGACCTCAGCCTCCGTCGCCGCGCGGTCATGCGCCGCCCTCCCCCGTTGCACGTGAACCCGTTGTCTACGAAGCGGTCTCTTTCTGACCGTTCATACACAGTAATTGGCCACACTTGCTCATCGAAGAGGTGGTGCACCCTCGCGGCGAGTCCGGGCAGATCCCGGCAAACCGCTGGGGGCGGCGGAACCGCCGCCCCCAGGGCCACTGTTGGACGGGGACTAGTTCTCGCCGCCGCCGTACGGGCGGGTGATGGCTTCCATGGCGTGACCGACCGGGTCGATGAAGTACACGCCGCGGCCACCGTCGTTGTGGTTGATCTCGCCGGGGTGCTTCTGATGCGGATCGGCGTAGAACGTGACGCCCTCGTCCTGGATGCGCCGGAAGATTCCGTCGAAGTCTTCCTCGCTGACCAGGAAGGCGTAATGCTGCGGCACGATCGACTCCGGCGGTATGGAGGCGAAGTCGAGGGTCACGCCGTTGCTCAGTTCGACGGGGATGAACGGGCCCCACTCGGTCCCTACCGGGAGGTCGAGGATATGGGCCAGGAATTCAGCGGATTCCCGGTTGTCCCGGGAGTGAATGATGGTGTGATTCAACTGGATCGACACTGTGGAATGCCTCCGTAAGGCAAACTCACGGGCACCTCCATGCCTCACCCGGACGGTGACCGACACGCGATGCCGTACCGATCATCCTAATTCGCGCCCCGGAAACTGTCGACCACCGGCATGGGCCTAGGCCCTGTCCGGCCTAGGGAAGGACCCGGCACAGCGCGTCCAGCGCGCCCGGCCACGCGCTGTCCGACGGGGTGCCGTAACCGACCACCAGGGCATCGGTGCCCGGCGGGACGGACGGGTGCCGGAAGCGGCTCATGCCGTACACCGCCAGCCCCTGCCAGGCCGCGGCCTCGACGACCGAGCGCTCGGTGCCCGGCGGGAGTTCGACGACGGCGTGGAGACCGGCCGCGATCCCGGTCACCCGGATCTCCGGGGCCTGTTCGGCCAGCGCCGCCACGAGCTGGTCACGGCGGCGCCGGTAGCGCAGCCGCATGGAGCGGACATGACGGTCGTACGCGCCCGAGGCGATGAATTCCGCGAGCGTGAGCTGATCGAACACGCTCGACACCCAGTCCGTCCCGCCCTTCGCCTCGCTCACCTCCCCGACCAGTTCCTCCGGCAGTACCAGCCATCCGAGCCGCAGTCCGGGCGTCAGGGACTTGCTCGCGGTGCCGAGATACACCACCCGTTCGGGATCGAGTCCCTGAAGCGCGCCGACGGGTTGTCTGTCGTAGCGGAACTCGCCGTCGTAGTCGTCCTCCAGGATCAGCCCGTCCGTACCGCGCGCCCAGTCGACGGCGGCCGAGCGCCGGTCGGGGTGGAGCGCCATACCGAGGGGGAACTGGTGCGCCGCGGTCAGCAGTACGGCTCCGACGCCGCGCGCCCGCGCCAGTTCCTGGGTGCGGGCGCCGCGCGCGTCGAGCGCGAGCGCGGGGGTCCGCAGCCCCGCCTCGGCCAGCACGTTCCAGTGCTGGTCGAGACCGTACGACTCGACGGCCACCGCCCGCACCCGCCGAGCCCTGAGCACCTGCCCCAGCAGCATCAGCCCATGGACGAATCCGGAGCAGACGACGATCCGTTCCGGGGTCGCGTACACGCCACGGGTCCGCGCCAGATAGTCGGCGAGGACGGTACGCAGTTCGATCCGGCCGAGGGGGCCGCCGTACCCGAGGGCCTCGTGCGGCGCGGCCGTCAGTGCCCGGCGGGCGGCCGCGAGCCACTGGGCGCGCGGAAATCCGGCGAGGTCGGGGGAGCCGGGCAGCAGGCTGTGGGCGGGCCCGCGAAGGGCCGGCCGGGTCCTGGGCGGCGCGGGCGCGGCCCGCCGGGGCGCGGCCCGCCGGGCCACCCGCGTCCCCGAGCCCTGCCGGGCGGTGAGCCACCCCTCGGCGACCAGTTCGGCGTACGCGTCGGCCACGGTGTTACGGGCGACACCCAGGTCGAGGGCGAGCGAGCGGGAGGACGGCAGCCGGGTGCCGGGGGCGAGGCGGCCCGTACGGACGGCTTCACGCAGGGCGTCCATCAGACCGGCGCGCAACCCGGAACCACGCGGCTCCAGATGGAGATCCACACCGAGGACGCCGCCTCCCCCGGGTCCTGCGGAAGGTTCGGTGGAAGGGCCCGTGGGAGGACCGGCGGAAGGTTCGGCGGGAGGACCGGCCGGCGCGTCGTCCGGCCGGTCGTCCGGCGGATCAGCCTGAGAATTGGCCCAGGAATCCTTCATGGAAATGGACCATACTCCTGTGCCACCGGACGCGTAGCGTCGGACATATGACGACGCACACGGAGAACGAGACGAAGCGTTACGCCCCCGAGCACTCCCCGCGGCTGGAGCTGGCCAAGCTCGCCCCCGAGGTCTACAAGGCCATGGTCCGGCTGGACGCCGCGGCCCGGCACGGCGTCGACCCGACACTGCTCGAACTGGTCAAGATCCGCGCCTCCCAGCTCAACCACTGCGCGTTCTGCCTCGACATGCACACCAAGGACGCGCTGGCGGCCGGTGAGTCGGTGGAGCGCGTCATCCAGCTCAGCGCCTGGGAGGAGTCCCGGCACTTCTACACACCGAAGGAGATCGCGGCGATCGAGCTGACCGAGGCGATCACCGTGCTGACCGACGGTTTCGTGCCGGACGAGGTGTACGGGAGGGCCGCGGAGCAGTTCGACGAGACCGAGCTGGCCCATCTGATCGCCGCGATCACGGTGATCAACGCCTGGAACCGGTTCGGTGTCTCCACCCGGATGGTCCCCGGCCACTACACACCGGGCCAGTTCGCGCACTGACCGCCGCGCGACGGCTCACCGGCGTCGGGCGCCGCCCCGCGTCGTCGGGCGCCGCCCCGCGCCCGGCCCACGCCGCCCCACGCCGCCCCGCGCCGCCCCGCGCCCGGCCTGTCAGCTCCAGCCGGGCTCGAAGGGTTCCAGGACCGTGTCCAGCAGTCGCCGCAGATCCGATACCTGCCCCGCGGGGGCGGCCACCAGTACCGCGTACTGCCCGCCGTCGGTGGCGGTGAAGACCCGCTCGACGCACTGGCGGCGGCCTCCGGACGTGTCGCTGTCGTACGAGTAGACCAGTTCGGCGGCGTCACCGGTCGGGTTCTCGTCCCCGCCGACGACCGTACCGACGCCGACCTCCGTATAGCCCTCGTTCCTCGTCGCGAGGTCCGCCGACGACTGCCGGACCAGATCCAGCGGTGTCATGTCCTCCTCCGAGATCGCGAAGACCTGGATCAGGCTGCTCTCGTCGTCCGCCGTGTAGAAAACCCCGTTGTCGCGCGAGGTCCGCTCCCAGCCCTCGGGTACGGCGACCGTGAAGCCCTTGGGGTCCTCGGCCACCCGGAACCCGGGCGGCAGAACGCCGGCGGAGGGATCACCGGTCGCGTCCGTCGCGTCCGTCGCGTCCGTCGCGTCCGTCCCGCCGAGACCGTCGGTGGGAGCGGCGGTCTCCGCGTCGGCGGAGGACGCCGAGGGGCCGGCGGAGTCGGACGGGTACGCGGACTCGGAGACGCTGACGCCCGGCCCCGCGGCCGGCCCGTCCGTGGCGCCGTCCCGGCCCCAGGTGATCCAGGCGGCCACCGCGCCCGCGCCCACCACGGCCGCGGCGGCGATCACCACGAGGGGCATACGGCGTGATCCCTGACCCAAGGAACGGCCCAAGGGACGACCGTACGGATCGACCGCGCCCCCGGTCCGCACGAGGCCGGTCCCCTCGGCACCCGTCGGCTCGGCACCCGCCTGCCCGACGCCCTCGTGCCGGCCGCCCGCCTGCGAATGCCCCTGGCTCTGGGCCTGGCCCTGACCCTGACCCTGGTCGTACGGCGCGAACAGCGGCAGCGGGGGCGGCGGCGGGGTGTACGCCAACGGCGCCCTGCCGCTCTCCCACCGCTGAGTCTCGGCATTCCAGCGCGGCCCGGCCCCGGCCGGCGGCCCGCCCCCGGCCGTCCACGAGTCCTCACCGTCGGCCCCACCGTCGGCCGCGGCCCCGGCCCCGGTCCCGGCTTCGCTCCCGGCCATGCGTCAGCCGCCCAGCAGCGCGCCGACGGCTTCGCCGACCGCGACCCCGGACGCGAGCGTCCCCACGACACCGCCCGTCAGCGCCAGCGCGTCCCGGAGACCGGCGAGCCTGCCGGGGCCCGCCGCGCCGACCGTGGTGATCTCCTCCTCGACGGCGACGAGTTCCGCGTCGAGCACGGCGGTGCCATCCGTGGCGACGAAGCGCCCCAGGTCCTCGCGCAGCGCCCGTACCGCCGCCAGCAGCTCCGCCTGGGCGGGATCACTCACCTGCCCCGTGGCACCGGCACCGGCACCGGTGTTGGTGTTGGTGACGGTGTTGTGGTCACCGATGCCGATCGCGCTGCCGCTCACCGAGCCGATCCGCACCGCCGGACGCGCCGGGCTCCCCGGGCCCGGCGGGGCCGCCGGGCCCGCCGGCTGTGTCCGACGTGCCCGACCGTCCTCGTCAGTTGCCGCCATTGCTGCCTCCCGCTGCCTCGTCGCGGTTGCCGATCGTGTTGTGGTCGCCGATGCCGATGGCGCTGTTCTGCACGGACTCGATGAAGACTCCGCCGTTGGTGACGTTGATGATCTTCTGCTCGAACTCGGCCGTCTGCCAGCCCGCTTCGTACAGCGCCTGCCGCACTCCGCCCGCCACCCGGTCCTCGACGCTCTTGAGGTACCGGCTCACATCCATCTCCTGGAAGAGCGAGGCCTCGCTGTCGGAGCCGAGTTCCCGGACGGAGACCGCGGGCCCGGCTGGCAGCGCGCCACCGTATCCGCCGCTGAGCCGCCGCCACTCGACGACCGCGTACCGCCCGAGGGTGAGCAGCATCTGCCCGATCGACCCCGGCGTATGGGTCAGGGCCCAGACGGCCTTGCCGAACCAGGAGTTGTTCAGATACTGGTGCGCCAGCCGGTCCGCCTCACGGAACTGGCGCCGCACGGGCAGCAGCACATGCGGAGCGACCTCCAGCATCAGCATGCCGCCCTGGGTGTGCACCCGTACGAAGACGGTGACGACCAGTTGCTCATGCCATCCGCCCACTCTGATACGGAGGAAGTGGCGCCGTGTCTCGCCTCCCTCCTCGACGGAGTCGGCGCGATGGCGGGCGAAGCTCACGGCGTCGTACGGCGCTCCGTCCCGCGGTTGGAGTCCGTCGACCGGGAGGAAGACGCACTCGTCGACACTCAGCTCGCGCAGCCGGTCACGCACGGCCGCCGCCGCCTCCGGGGAACCGTGCGGGGAGGGCACCCGCAGGGCCTCCAGCAACGGCACGATCTGGCGCAGAACCTCACCGTTGTCGATCGGCACCGGCCCGCCGCCCGCAGCGGCCTTGCCGCCCGTACCGCCCGTATCGCCCTCACCGCCCTGCCAGTCCTTGCGGGGGCGCAGTTCGACGGCCAGCGTCCAGGGCCGGTACGGCTCTCCGACGCCCAGGAACGGGTTCGCCGAGTGGTACATCACCAGTGGCGCGTGCTGCTCGGCGCGGATACGGGCGCTCAGCCGCTGAAGACGGCCGCCGGTGGCCAGTTCGGCGGGGTCGGAGGAGGCCGCGGGAAAACGGTACTCGGACAGTTCGTTGGTCATCACCCGGGCGAACTGTCCGCGCCGCAGCCCCACTCCGGCGGCGATCAGCAGCAACAGGATCAGGGTCGCCCAGGCCCGGCCGGGCCCCGCGGAAGTGCCGACGCCGACCGTGACACCCTCGATCCCGGGGACCAGTCCGCCGACGTCCCGCACCGGCCCCACCCCGCCCGGCACGTCCCCACCCGAACCGTACGAACCACCCGCCCCACCCGCCCCATCCGATCCGTCCGAGAATCCCTGTGCCAGCAGGGCCACCAGACCCGCGACGGCGACGACCAGCGCGAGCCGCCCGTACCAGCGCACCACGAGCGCCGCCGCCTTGCGGTACCAGGGCGTGCCGGCTCCCCGGCCCCTGATCCAGGGTGCGATCGCCAGCAGCAGACAGGGAAAGAGGAGGAGCAGCAGAAGCCCGTCGGTGAGCGGGACGGCGGCGATCCAGAGCACCAGCATGCCGACGCTCCAGGCCAGTTCGGTACGGCGGGCCCGCAGGGCGTGCGCGAGTACCCGGGCCGCGTCGAAGCCGGTCGAGGGAGCGATGAAACGCTCCTCGTGGATGTACAGCTCGTCGAGGACGGCGTCCCGGTAGCCCCTGTCCAGATGCACCCCGGCGCAGAGCAGCCGGCACGCCTCACTCGCGGCGGGCTCCACCGGCGGCCTGCCCCACTCCTCGGCGCCCATGCCGCCCGGCCCCCGGGCCATCGCGATCTCGGTCAACGAGTCCCCCGTATGCCTCTGCCGTACGAGTCAACTTCCCCTTCCGAACGGGGAGTTGAGCGTTGACGGCGATGAAGGTGGCATCGTAGGGCATTCCGGCGACACCGCGCACACGTCTTTTCACCCGCTGTACGACGGAACGCCCCCGACGGGTGTCGAGGGCGTTCCGGTGTTCGGCGTTCCGATGTTCGGCGTTCCGGTGTGGCGTTCCGGTGTGCGGCGTTCTTCCGCGGCTTCGGGCTCGGGGTCGTCAGATCAGGCCCAGCGCGCGCACCGCGTCGCGCTCCTCCTGGAGCTCCTGTACCGAGGCGTCGATCCGGGCGCGCGAGAACGCGTTGATGTCCAGTCCCTGGACGATCTCGTACGCGCCGTCCTTCGCGGTGACCGGGAAGGAGGAGATCAGGCCCTCCGGCACACCGTAGGAGCCGTCCGACGGGATGCCCATGGAGGTCCAGTCGCCCTCGGCCGTGCCGTTGACCCAGGTGTGGATGTGGTCGATGGCGGCGTTGGCGGCGGAGGCGGCCGAGGAGGCGCCACGGGCCTCGATGATCGCCGCGCCGCGCTTGGCGACGGTCGGGATGAACGTATCGGCCAGCCAGGCCTCGTCGTTGACGGTCTCGGCGGCGTTCTTGCCGGCGATCTCCGCGTGGAAGATGTCCGGGTACTGGGTGGCGGAGTGGTTGCCCCAGATCGTCAGCCGCTTGATGTCGGAGACGGCGGCGCCGGTCTTCGCGGCGAGCTGCGAGATGGCGCGGTTGTGGTCGAGGCGGGTCATCGCGGTGAAGCGCTCGGCCGGTACGTCGGGCGCGGCGGCCTGCGCGATCAGCGCGTTGGTGTTCGCCGGGTTGCCGACGACGAGGACCCTGATGTCGTCCGCGGCGTGGTCGTTGATGGCCTTGCCCTGGGGCTTGAAGATGCCGCCGTTGGCGGAGAGCAGGTCGCCGCGCTCCATGCCCTTCGTACGGGGACGGGCGCCGACCAGCAGTGCCACGTTGGCGCCGTCGAAGGCGACGTTCGGGTCCTCCGTGATCTCGATGCCGCCGAGCAGCGGGAAGGCGCAGTCGTCGAGCTCCATCGCGGTGCCCTGGGCGGCCTTGAGACCCTGCGGGATCTCCAGGAGACGCAGTTTGACCGGCACATCCGCGCCGAGCAGATGGCCGGAGGCGATGCGGAAGAGCAGCGCGTAGCCGATCTGGCCGGCCGCGCCGGTGACGGTGACATTCACGGGAGTGCGGGTCATGGCGGTCTCCGTAAGACGCTGGCGGTGGGGGTCCCTGCCCCTGGTGCGGGACATCTCCGCGGCCGCGAATCTTGACGTGAAGAGATATCCGGCGATCAGGCTATCCGACCCGCGTCTCCGCGAGCCGTCGCCCCCTTGTGGCACGGCTCACGGGCGTCGTGTCGTACCGGTACGGCGGGACGCGGCGCGCCCGACCGGGCTGCCCACCCGGGCCCATAGCCGCGTGCTCGGCACGCGCTCGGCACGCGCCCGGCACGTACTCGCGCTCACTGGGGCGACGTGCAGCCCGTCTCGCCCGTCGTGAGTGTCGCGCACGCCTTCGCGCTTCCGGGGTCCGGTACGGCGACCATCGGCGTGTACGTGTTGGCGGCGGCCTCCACCACACCGTTCTGGGCCTTGCCGCCCGCGGTGATCCGCACCTCGTCACCCGTGATGGCCTGGGTGATCCGGGCCCAGGCCGCACCGCACGTCCGGCTGTGGCGTACCTCGATCAGGGCCGTGCCCACCGTGGCGCTGGCGACGGTTTCGGCGAACTCTCCGCCGCAGCCCATCGTCTCCGGGTCCTGTCCTGAGCAGTCGTCACCACCGCACTTCACACCGGGCGGCAATGCGGGGCCGCTGGTGGACGGCGAGGGCGACGGGGTCTTCGCGACGGTCTTCCCGCCGCCGTCGTCACCGCCGATATCGGTCAGCAGCACCGCGGCCGTCACCACCAGCAGCGCGCCGACGACGCCCGCCACGAAGATCGTCACCTTGCGGCGCCGGCGCGCGCCTCCCCGGCCAGGGCCCGGCGACGGCGACCGGGGCGGGGTCGCGGGGCCGCCCCGCGGCGGTACGGCGCGCCCGCCGGGTCCGCCCATGTCCCTGCCCTGGCCCCGGCCGCGGCCGAAGTCGAGGGTGGCGCCACCACCGGCCCGCCCCGCGGAGCCGGCGCCGGAGCCGGCACCCGGGCCACCGAAGCCGCCACCTGGACCGCCGGATATACCGGGACCGCCGGGAGCGCCGGTGCCCATGGAGCCAACAGGTCCACCGGACCGTCCGGATCCGGATCCGGATCCGTCGGACCGCCGGGAACGGCCTGTGCCGCCGGGCCTGTCCGAGGCGCCAGGCCTGTCCGAGGCGCCAGGCCTGTCGGAGACGCCGCGTCCGCCCGGGAGGCCGGATCCGTCCGAGGCGCCGGGTCCCCCGGGCCCTCCGACAACCGGGTTCTGGCCGGTCTCCGCCAGCGCCGCCCGCGCCTGGGAGATCCGTATCGCTTCCATGGTCATGTCATGGCGCATCTCGGAGCGGCTCCACGCGCGCTCCGCCAGCTCCCACATCGTGATGAGATGCGTCGGATTCGTGCCGGTGACATCGGCCAGCGCCACGATCGCGCCCTTGGGCGCGAGCAGCCGCCCGTTGAGATAGCGCTCCCAGGACGTCTTGCTGTAGCCCGTCCTGTCAGCCACCGCGGCGATGCTCAGACCGCTGCGGTTCACCAGCCTGCGGACCTGGCTGGTGAACTCCTTGACTTCCGGATCGAGTTCGTCCGGAAGCGCCTTCCAACGAGGCATGTGCCTTCCCCTTGTCCCCCCGCGACGTGCCCAATGTGCTCCGCGCTCTCCCGCACTCTGCCGTCCCCGCCCCCTGGCCGCGGACTACCCACAGGGATGCGCGGTGGCAGGGCGGCAGTTCCTGAATCGGCGGCGCACGGAGGCATCGGGGGCAGTATCGCGCGCTCTCGCGCGCCCCCGTACCGGACCCCGCGTCAAGTCTCGCATCCGTTGCTTGTTGATCACACCATGGCGGAATGGTCACCTCCATGCATCAGGCGATAGGCAACCCTTGAACCCGTTTGGCGGGTCCATGACGCTGATATCTGTGTCGCAGAACACCGCGGACCGACGCCGCGAACCGGCACCTCGGGTTGACGGCGCCCGTCCTTCTTCGGGGGAGAGGACGGACGCCGTTCTCCTTGCTCACACGTCTCGCGTGTCTCACGCGTCCCACGCGTCGCCCGCACCGGTTTCCCGCTCACCGACTCGCGGACGGCCCGAAGCCGAAGCACTCCTCGCTCCCGCGCCGGTCGCCGCCGCCCGGCGTCAGACAGACCTGCGCGTCGGCCGGATCGCTCGCCCCGGCCATGGGAGTGGAGACATAGCGCCCGACATCCCGCTGGATCGCGACCAGTTGTGCGGCCTTTCCGCCGGGTACGGTCAGTCCGACGCGGTCCCCCAGGCGCAGCCGGCTCGCCCTTACCCAGACGGCACGGCAGTACTCCCCGTACCGCAGTTCCAGCCGCTGACCGCCCGTGGCCGTAAAGGTGTCGACGGTCGTGACCATCCCCTGGCCGCCACAGTCCATGAGGGTCGGGTTCTTGCCGTCACAGGCCGATTCCGTACAGCCCGGCACCAGGGGCGAGGCCTGGATCCATGTCGCGTCGGCGGCGTTCCGCCGTCGCCCGTCGCCGTCGGCGTCGCCGTCCCGTAGCAGCCCCGCTCCGGCGAGGACCGCCGTGAGGGCGACTGCCACGACGGCCACCGCCGTCGCCACCAGGGCGAGCGTCAGAACCCTGCCGCGCTTATGGGACGCTCCGCCCGACGGTGTCCGTACCGCGCCCGCCCGGTCCGCCGTACCCGCCCTGTCCGCCGCCCCCGCCGACGTATCCGCCGTGCCCGCACCGCCCGCCGTATCCGCGACGGCCGTCACGCTCGCACCGCCCCCCGTGCCCGCGCCGCGTGTCGCGCCCGCCGTCTCCGCCCGGCCGCTCCACGCCACATCGGCCAGTTCCCAGAGCACCAGCAGCCGCCCGGACGGCTCGTCCGCGAGCGCGCAGAGCGCCTCCACCGCCTGTCTCGGCAGCGGTTGCGTCCCGTTGAGATACCGCTGCCAGGACGACTTGCTGTACGGCGTGCGCTCGGCGAGCGCCGCCAGACTCAGCCCCGTACGCTCCCGCAGCGCGCTCAGCTCGGCCGCCAGCCGCTCCCCCTCCGCGGCTCTCGACACCGCGTCGGCTCCGCTCATCGCCGTAACTCTCCCCAGGTGTCCGGCCCGACGATGCCGTCCTCGACGAGTTGGCGAGCTGCCTGAAATGTCTTCACGGCCGCCTTGGTGCCCGGCCCGTACAGTCCGTCGACCTCCCCCGGGTCGAAGCCGTGGCGGCGGAGCAGGCACTGCGCCTCGACGACATCGCGCCCATTGCCGTTGATGTCGATCAGCGCTTCGGTGGTCACGCTGTGCCCGGCGTAGGCCAGACCGTCCTTGCGGCCGGTGGCGCAGTCGTATGTACGGCCTGGGCCGTAGGTCTGTACGGCCGGGGTCTCCGCCTCCTCGGCCGGGGCCACCAGCAGACCTCCGGAGAAGGCCGCGACCGCGGAGACGGCCGCCCCGGCGAGCGCGTACCGCAGGGGGACGAGCCGCCGGGAGGGCGTGGGGCGGGCGTCGGGAGGATCTCCGGCGCCAGCGCCGCCACCAGCGCCGGTGCCGGCATCGGTGACGGCATCGGTGCTGGCATCGGCATCGGCGCCACCCGAGGCGCCGGAGTCGCCCTTCGCCGCAGGAACCCGCTCCATGGCCACTTCATGCAGAACGAGCAGCCGTGTCGGATCCGCGCCGCACACCCGCGCCAGCTCCTCCACCGCCCCGCGCGGCACCGGCTGCTTGCCGTTGAGATACCGCTCCCAGGAGGAACGGCTGTAACTGGTCTTCGCCGCCAGGGCCGCCAGACCGAGGTCGGAGCGGTCCTTCAACCGCCGTAGCTGTACGAGAAGTCGCTGTTCCCTTTCGGGCAGGTCCGAAGGAAGCTCTTTCCAACGCGGCATGTCCACCTCATGCGCTATCGGGTCGCTTCGACACTCCAGCCCGTTTCTCCCCGGGACGGCGACCTCTGAACACAGGGTTCCGAGGCCTGGCGGCCGTCCGCCACCTTCAGGACAGGCCACTCGGCGCCGCGACGCCCCCACCTCGTCCCACGCCGTCCCATGGCGACCGACGTCCCCGCAGGTCGACGTCGTACGCGTCCCACGACTGCCCACATCGACGGGCTTGTCTGGCGGCGGGCCGATATGACGCGGAACAGTCTGTGGTGCACACCGGGCGGCGCGGTCCACCCCGCGCCGCCCCAACAACGGGGGAGCCATCACATGAACGTTCGCGCTTCGCGCTCGTCACCGCCACCGCGGCTCTCGGTGGCCGACGCCCCGGCCAAGGCGGCGGCCTCGTGCTCGTACACGACGTCGATCGGCTACTACCGCGGTCCGAAGACCTGGAAGGAACTGCGGTGGAGGTGAGCCGCACCTGATACGGCGGTGGCCCGTACTCCTCGGGGGTGAGTACGGGCCACCGTTATGGGCAGGGCAGGACCTACGGCGTTATGGGCAGGGCAGGACCTACGGCACGGTCGAGTGGACGATGTCCTCCAGGAACGGGATCTCCAGCCATGGCTTGGGCTGCGTCATGAGGGAGAGCATCACGATCACGACGCCCAGCAGGCCGTACGTGACCATGTCGGTGAAGCGCGAGCGCACGGCGAGCATGCCGACGGAGGGCATCACACGACGCAGCACGGCACCGCCGACGAGGGCGAGGCCGATCAGGATCGTGCCGATCCGGAACGCCTCCGCGAACGGGTGCAGACCGACGATCAGCAGCCCGAGTCCGGTCGTCCCGAGCACGGCGAGCAGGGGCCACTGCCGGGCGGGCGCGGACGCGTCCCCCGGGGCCGCCCGGCCACCGCCCTCGGGCCGCGCGGTGTCGAGGGTGACCGCCGAGAACCGCTGGCTCGTCTCCTCGGGAGCGACGGCATCAGCCTGCCCGGCCTCCTCAGCCTGCTCAGCCTGCTCGACCTGCTCAGCACTCTCCGCGACCTCGTCGACCTTCTCGGCGCCCTCGGTCTTCACCGCGCCGGCCGTCCCGACCGTCCCGGCCCGCTCGGCCTCACCGTCGGCCGCCGCGTCCGGCTCATCCACGGGGGCCGCGGGGGCCACAGCGGTCGTGGGGGCCACCAGGGCGGTGTCCGGAACGTCCAGTACGGCGGCGGCCCACGCCGTGTCCCCGCCGTCCGCCACCGGTACGGTCTCGGCGGACATGCGCGTCGCGGCGGAATTCCGCTTCCCGGTGGACTCCCGCCTCGCGACGGACGGCCGCTTCGCGTCCGCCGGCCGTGCCGCCGCGACCGGGGCAGCCGGCTCGGACACCTCCGGCTCGGACACCTCCGGTACCGGCAGGGCAGCGGCGGCAGCCGCCGCGCGCTCCGGCGCCTCGCGCGCGTCGCGCCCCGGTCGGGCCGCGTCGCCCGTGCTCGTACCAGCACCCATGGATGCCCCTTTCCGCGTCACCGTACGGTTCAGCCCGCGTCGGCTTCGGCGACGGCGCGTTCCGCCGCCTCGACCACGTTGACCAGCAACTGGGCGCGGGTCATCGGGCCCACACCGCCCGGGTTGGGCGAGATCCAGCCCGCGACCTCCGCGACGCCCGGATGGACATCTCCGACGATCTTCCCGTTCTCGTCCCGGCTCACGCCGACATCGAGGACCGCCGCGCCCGGCTTCACGTCCTCCGGCTTGACGATATGCGGCACACCCGCCGCCGACACGATGATGTCCGCCTGCCTGAGCTGAGCCGACAGATCGCGGGTGCCCGTGTGGCACTGCGTCACGGTCGCGTTCTCGGACTTACGGGTCAGCAACAGCGGGATCGACCGGCCGACCGTGATACCGCGGCCCACGATCACCACATGCGCGCCCGCGATCCCCACCCCGTGGTGGCGCAGAAGCTGGATGATGCCGTACGGGGTGCAGGGCAGCGGCCCCGTCTCGTTCAGCACCAGCCGCCCCAGGCTCATCGGATGCAGCCCGTCCGCGTCCTTGGCCGGGTCCATCAGCTCCAGTACGCGGTTGGTGTCGATGCCCTTGGGCAGCGGCAGTTGCACGAGGTATCCCGTGCATTCGGGGTCGGCGTTCAGCTCGGCGACCACCGCCTCGATCTCCTCCTGGGTGGCCGTGTCGGGCAGCTCACGCTGGATCGAGGCGATCCCGACCTGGGCGCAGTCGCGGTGCTTGCCGTTCACATACCAGCGGCTGCCGGGGTCGTCCCCGACCAGCAGGGTCCCCAGGCCGGGCGTGACGCCCTTCGCCTTCAGGGCCGCCACGCGGCCGGTCAGGTCGGACTTGATCGCGGCTGCGGTGGCCTTGCCGTCGAGAATCTGGGCGGTCATGCCCCCATCCTCGCGGATGACCCCTCTCCGGTTCCAATTCGCGGCCCGCCGGTGTCCTCCGTCACACATGTGCCGGGCCCGCCCGGTCGCCGGACAGCAGGTTGCACTTGCACAACGCACCTGTAATGCCGCTGGACAAAATACGACGTTGATACCACGATTACCGCGCAATACGCGGCCAGCGTCGGGGGGCAGACCGCTCAGTCTTGAGAAGTTCCTCCTGTCCGGGTCGTCACGTCCCCAGCTTCACCAACGGAGGAACCCCGCCATGAGCTTCGGCGACCCCAACAACCCGTACGGCCAGCAGGGCCAGCAGCCCGGCCAGCAGCCGGGCTACGGCCAGCAGCCCGGCCAGCAGGGTTACGGCTACCCGCAGGGTCAGCAGCCCGGTTACGGCTATCCGCAGGCCCCGCCGGTCCAGCCGTACGGCGGCTACCCGGGCGGTCCCGGCGGCCAGCTGGAGATGCCGGGCGGAGTCAAGGCGGCCCGCGTGATGCTGTGGGTCATCTCCGCCTTCCAGATCCTCGCCGGAATCCTCCTGCTGGCCTCGATGGACAGCATCGACGAGGCGATCGACAACAGCGGCGCCAGCAGCGCCGACGCCCAGACCTTCGCCGACCTCGGCAAGGGCATCCTGGCGTTCATGGCGATCCTGATGCTGATCTTCGCCGCGCTCTCGATCCTGCTGGCGCTGAAGATGAAGAGCGGTGGCAACGCCACCCGTGTCTGCGCGATCGTCTACGGCGCGTTCGCCACGCTGGGCGGTGTGTTCTCGCTGCCGCTGGGCATCGTCACCATGGCGCTGGGCATCCTGATCATCGTATTCGTCGCGAAGTCGGACGGCGCGGCCTGGTTCCAGCGCCCCCGCTACTGACGCCCCGCCAGTGCGTCACTTACACGCACATGACGTAGTCCGAAGGCCGTAATACCCCCTGGCCCCGTGGGTATTACGGCCTTCCGGCGTCTCTGCCGCGACATGAACGCGCCGCGCGTAAGACGTCGCGCGTCAGACTTCGCGCGTCAGACGCCTCACGTCACACGCCTCACGTCAGACGTCAGTGGAAGAAGTGGCGCGTCCCCGTGAAGTACATCGTCGCACCGGCCTTCCGTGCCGCCTCGACGACCTGCTCGTCACGGACGGACCCGCCGGGCTGCACGACCGCCTTGACGCCCGCGGCCAGCAGGATCTCCAGTCCGTCGGGGAACGGGAAGAACGCGTCGGACGCCGCGTACGCCCCCCGCGCGCGCTCCTCGCCCGCGCGCTCCACCGCGAGCTTCGCGGAGTCGACGCGATTGACCTGGCCCATACCGACGCCCACCGACGCGCCGCCCCTGGCGAGCAGGATCGCGTTGGACTTGACCGCGCGGCACGCGCGCCAGGCGAAGGCCAGCTCCGCCAGCTCCGCCCCGGACAGCGCCTCGCCGGTCGCGAGGGTCCAGTTCGCCGGGTCGTCGCCCCCGGCCTGGAGCCGGTCGGTGACCTGGAGCAGCGCACCGCCGTCGACCGGCTTGACCTCGACGGTCGCGGCCGGGGGCTCGGGACAGCGCAGCACCCGGATGTTCTTCTTACGGGCGAGCACCTCGACCGCGCCGTCCTCGTAGTCCGGGGCGACGATCACCTCGGTGAAGATCTCGGCGACCTGCTCGGCCATCGCGACGGAGACCGGCCGGTTGACGGCGATCACCCCGCCGAACGCGGACAGCGGGTCGCACTCGTGCGCCTTGCGGTGTGCCTCGGCCACATCGGCGCCGACCGCGATCCCGCACGGATTGGCGTGCTTGATGATCGCGACACAGGGCTCGGCGTGGTCGTACGCGGCCCGGCGCGCGGCGTCCGTGTCCGTGTAGTTGTTGTACGACATCTCCTTGCCGTGCACCTGCTCGGCCTCGGCCAGACCGCCCTCGCCGCTGGTGTAGAGCGCGGCCGGCTGGTGCGGGTTCTCGCCGTAGCGGAGCACGTTCTTACGGGTGTACGTGGCGCCCAGGAAGTCCGGGAACCCCGAGTCGTCGGCGGCGGCGTAGTCGTCCGCGAACCAGGAGGCCACGGCCACGTCGTACGCGGCGGTGTGCTGGAACGCCTCCGCCGCCAGCCGCTTGCGGGTCGGCAGGTCGAATCCGCCGCTCCGTACGGCCCCGAGGACGTCCGCGTACCGCTCGGGGCTGGTGACGACCGCGACCGACGGATGGTTCTTGGCGGCGGCGCGGACCATCGAGGGCCCGCCGATGTCGATCTGCTCGACGCACTCGTCGGCGTCCGCGCCGGACGCGACCGTCTCACGGAACGGATAGAGGTTCACAACGACCAGATCGAACGGCTCGATGTCCAGCTCGGCGAGCTGCTCGCGGTGCGAGTCGAGCCGGAGGTCGGCGAGGATCCCGGCGTGGACGCGCGGGTGCAGCGTCTTGACGCGGCCGTCCAGGCACTCGGGGAAGCCGGTCAGCTCCTCGACCTTGGTGACCGGTACCCCGGCCGCGGCGATCTTCGAGGCGGTGGAGCCCGTCGAGACCAGGGTGACGCCCGCCTCGTGCAGCCCGCGGGCCAGCTCCTCCAGGCCCGTCTTGTCGTAGACGCTGACCAGCGCCCTACGGATGGGGCGGTTCGTACCTTCGGCGGTCACTGGATCGTTACCTTTCGTCCCTCAATGCGGTAGCCGTGCCGGGCCAGACGCCCCACGACCTCGACGAGCAGGCGTCGCTCGACTTCCTTGATGCGCTCATGGAGAGCGTCTTCCCCGTCCTCGTCCCGCACCTCGACCACGCCCTGCGCGATGATCGGGCCGGTGTCGACGCCGTCGTCGACGAAGTGGACGGTGCAGCCGGTGACCTTCGCGCCGTACGCGAGCGCGTCACGTACGCCGTGGGCGCCGGGAAAACTGGGCAGCAGGGCGGGATGCGTGTTGACGAACCGCCCGCCGAAGCGCGCGAGGAACTCCTTCCCCACGATCTTCATGAAGCCGGCCGACACCACCAGATCCGGTTCGTACGCCGCGGTCGCCCCGGTCAGCGCCGCGTCCCACTCGTCCCGTGTGCCGTAGTCCTTGACCCTGCGGACGAAGACCGGCAGTCCGGCGCGCTCGGCGCGCTCCAGACCCCCGATGGAGCCACGGTCCGCGCCGACCGCGACGATCCGTGCCCCGAAGCCCTCCGGGTCGTCGCCGATGGCGTCGAGCAGGGCCTGGAGATTCGTGCCGGAACCGGAGACGAGGACCACCACACGGGCCGGACCGGCCGTGGCGGGCGGGAAGGCCACGGAGGGTGCGGGGGCGGGCGTGGAGGCGGCGGGCGGAGAGGCGGGGGGCGGGGGGGCCACGGCGGGCGCCTTTCTGGGAGCGAGCACAGCCTCGCGGGTCGTGCGGCGTCATGGGTCGGCTGTGTGGCCGGCGATGTGACGTGGTCGCAGGGCTTTGTGTGGTCCTACGAACGAATCACATTCCCCCATACGGGGAACTCTACGAAGGAGCCGACCGTCAGCAACGATACCGGCACACCGAGCGGCCCCCACGGGACGGGGGCGTGGCCGAGAGGTAGCGTCTGGGGACAGGGTTTCCGTCTCCGGGACGGGCCATACGAGACAAGACCCCCGCGCGCTGGGTCTGAGGGGAAGACGTTCACCAGATGCAGGACCGACGCCGCCGCACGGCACTCCACCTCCCGCCGCCCGCTGGGCCGGTGCTGCTGCCGCGGGAACGCCAGTCCTCCTCCGGGCCGTCGGGGACCACGGGATCCTCCGGCTCCCCGGATTCCCCGGACTCCGGCCCCGCTCCGGGCCCGGGTGCCGGTGGGTCCTCGGGGTCCGGTGGGTCCTCGGGGCCCGCCGACGACAATCCTTTCGCGCCGCCGCCCGAGGGCAGGCCCGACCAGCCATGGCGGCCCCGCCACCCCGAGGGCGCCGGCCCGTCCGGCGACGGGTCCGGATCCGGCCCCGACCGGGGCGGCTGGGGCAGCCAGTGGAGCAGCCGCCAGCCGGGCCGCTCCACGGGCGGCTTCGGCAGCCGCCCGGGGGGTCAGAACGGGCAGCAGGGCCAGGGCTCCGACCAGGACGGTCCCGAGGGAGGCCGTGGCGGCGGGCTGCGCTGGGATCCGACGGACCCGATCCAGCGCCGCGCCCGCTACGCACTGCTCGGCGGGATGTGGGCCTTCTTCTTCGCGCTCTTCGACTTCCCGGAGATCGCCCTGCTGCTCGGCTCCCTGGCGCTGTACTGGGGCATCAGCTCCCTGCGCAACAAGCCGGCGAACGGCTCGTCCTCCGGCCAGGACGGCGCCGCGTCCGGCGGCTCGCCGTCAGGCGTGTCCTCTTTCCCCGCTCCGACCGCGCCGGCCACTTCGACCACCGGGCAGCACGCCCCGGCCCAGGGCCCTGCCCGAGGTCCGGGCCACGGCCCGGCCGGTCCGGTGGCGGTGTCGAGCCGGCAGCAGACGACGGCGGCGGTGAGCGGTCTGGTGACGGCCGCCATCGCGCTGGCGATCGTGGCCGCGACCTTCACCGTGCAGGTGGTCTACCGCGACTACTACACCTGCCTCAACGACTCCCTGACGAAGACGGGCCAGCTCTCCTGCAACGACGAGCTGCCGTCTTCGCTGGTCCCGGTCTTCGGCGTCAAGGAGTGAACCCGGGCCCGAGACCGGGGGCCGGACCGGAATCCGGGACGGATCCGTCGGGACCGGGACCGCTCTTCCCGCGTCCGCCCTTCCGAAAGCCGGTCCTCCTGAAGCCGGCCTTCCTGGAGTCGCTCCTCTTGAAGTCGCTCTTCTTGGCGTAAGGCGGCCCGGGTGGCTTGGCGTAGGGCGGCCCCGGCGGCGTTCCCGTGGGCGGGAAGTCGGCCGTCGGACCGCCCGAGGCCGCCTTGATCGCCGCCCACCGTGTCTTCCGCGCACCGCGCTCGTGCCAGGCCTCGTCGACCAGGAAGTCGTACGGCTCGAATCCCGGCACTCCCACCTCCGCCCTGGGCGCGACCGGGACCGCACGGGCGCCCCGGACCCGGGCGTCGGAGCGGGGGCGGGCACGAGTCCGGGCACGAGTCCGGGCACGGGCGCCGGAGCGGCCCTGGGCATCCGCGCGCGCGTCCGGGTCCCGGGCCGGGACACCCGGGCCGCCGACCGCCTCCGACGGCGGCTCCGGCACCGGCGTCTCCGGCACCGCCCTGCCGCTGAGCAGCCACATCAGCCGCCGCCAAGGCGCCGGCCACCACGCCGCGGCCCGACCTCCCGGCTCCGCGGCCTTGGCGTCGGCGTCGGCCCTACCGATCGCATCGGCCGCCCCCGCACCGGCCCCGGCTCCCGCCGCCGGTTCCGGCGGTGGCGGTACGTCGCCGCCCCGCCGCTCCCGCAGTCGCCAGGCCCGCAGCACCAGCGCCGTCGGTACGCCGAGCCCCACCGTCCACATCAGCGCGGCCGCGCCTGTCAGCCACCACACCGGCCCGAGGACCGCCAGTCTGCCGTTGCCCATCGGCCCGCCCGACATCGCCGCCAGGAACGCCGTCAGCACCGCGCACACCACCGCGCCCAGCGCCGCCGTCAGCGCGGTCGCACCCACACCCCAGGCCTCCTCCTTCTCCGCGTACGGCGGGGCGGCCGCCCGTACGGTGAACCAGGCCAGCGTGCCTCCCGCGAGCACCGGCACCGCCGCCGCGGCCCAGGTCAGTGCCGACCCCGGCCCCTCGGGCACCGCCGCGAGCAGCGGGAAGGACGGCAGCGAGTAGTCGCCCGTGACCCCGAAGGGGGTGGCCGTCGCGCCCGTACCGAGCGCGAAGCCCGGTCCCAGGCCGTACGCGGCGCCCCACATGGCCGCGTTCGGCACGAGCACCACCCCCAGCAGCAGCACGGCGAACCGTCCCGACCAGTCGGAGGCGAGCCGTACGAACGACAGATGCGCCGATCCGCCGTGCCACGCCAGCGAGATCCCGACCAGCAGCGCGCCGCCGCCCAGCAGCAACAGCACCGACGCGACGCCCGCCCGCAGCGCGACGGCGGCCCCGCGCCGGACCGCGGGCGCCCCAACGGCACGGACGAGCGCTCTCCGGGGAGCACCGGGCAGCCAGGACGGCAGGAGACCACGCGGGCGTCCGCCACTCGCCGTCCACGCCCCGGCCGTCGCGGACAGGGCCGCCACCACGGGCAGCGTGAGCACGGCACGCAGCGGGTGCGCGCTGAGCGGAGCACCCGTCGCACAGAGCACCGACACCGCGCCGACCAGCAGATATCCACAGGTCAGGGTGAACACGACGGCCGACGCGGAGAGACGGGGCGGCCCCTCGTCCGGTTCCAGGGCGTCCCTGGCCGTCCGGTACACCAGCCAGACCGGCAGGGCCATCAGGAGCAGCGGGATCACCCCCAGGGGGGCGGGATTTCCCGAAAGGGTGTCGGCGCGCACCAGCTCGATGCCATGGGTCAGCAGCCACAGCGCGGCGGCGACACGCAGAGCTTTACCGGCCCCGGTGTCGGGGTAGGGCGAAATGATCCACATCGCCAGCACCAGCACCGCGAAGAGGCCGAGGCCGAGGCACGCGGCGATGGCCCCGCGGAGGAACGAGACGGTCAGCGCCGCCGCCCTGCCGCGTTCCACCGCCGAGGCCGAGGACAACGGCGCGCTGCGATCGGTCAATTGGGTCACGTCGCCATGCTGCCCACGACACGCGCTTGATCCACGTAACAGGCGAATGTTCGCCGTGTCGCCCAATATAAGTTTATGTGCTTTTTTGGCCAGAATCGTGCTGCGGGGAGTCCCTCATGACGCAGAACACCACGCAGAGCACCGCGGACGGCTCCCCCGCCGTCCCGCCGCTGCCGCCTCCCGAGGAGCGGCGCAGGCTGCGGGAGGCGAGGTCGATGACCGAGAAGCAGGTCGCCTCGGCCGTGGGGGTCTCACGGGCGACGGTCCGGTCCTGGGAGGCCGGCCGCACGACTCCGCGCGGGCGCAAGGCGGAGAGTTACGCGAAGCTGCTGGCCGCCCTCGACGCGGAGCTGCGGGAGAAGGCCGCGCGGACCGAGCGGGAGGCGCGCAGGGCGGCCATGGAGCGTTCCGCCGCACGGCAGCAGGGCACATCATCCGCGCCGCGGAGCCGCAGCAGGGCCGGGCGGACGCCGGCACCCCCGAAAGCGGCGTGGCCGGCCGTTCAGCCGTCCCCGGCCGTTCAGCCGTCACGCGATCGGGCGACCCCCAGGCCGCCGGCCGGGTCCCCGATGCCCATGGCGCCCCGGGCACCCCTGGCCCCGTCGTGGGCGCGTACCGGAACGGAACCCCGGGCACGTGCCCGGACGGGTACCACCACCGGCACCGGAACCCAGAGCACGACGCCCGGCACGGGAACCGCGAGCGCGAGTGGAATGGGAAGCGGAGGCGAAACCGGGAAGGGAAGCGGAACCGCCGCCGACGCCGGCACGAGCAGCGACGGCACCCGCACCGGCACCGACGCCAGCACCAGCACCAGCACCGACGTCAGCACCAGCAGCGGCCTCGAAAGCAGACCGCTCACCCCTGAGCAGGCCTTCGACGCGCTGTACACCTTCGCCGCGCCCTCCCTCGTACGCCAGGCCTATCTGCTCACCGGGCGGCACTCCCTCTCCCAGGAGTCCGTCGAGCGCGCCTTCCGGCTCGCCTGGCAGCGCTGGCCCGAGGTCGCCGTCGACCGGGACCCGGTGGGCTGGATCCGCGCCGCGGCGCACGAGTACGCGCTGTCGCCCTGGCACCGGATGCGCCGCTCCCCCAAGCGCCCCGACGCCATGCCCGGCGAGCAGGACACACCCGCCCGGAAGCTGCTCCGCGAGGCGCTGCTGTCCCTCCCGCCGTCGTACCGCCGCACGCTGCTGCTCTACGACGGTCTCGGCCTCGATCTGCCCGACACCGCGGCCGAGACCGAGGCGAGCACCCCGGCCGCCGCGAGCCGGCTGACGCACGCCCGTGAGGCGGTCGCCGCGAAGGATCCCGAGCTGACCGACACCGAGCTGCTGCACGCGCGTCTCGGCGTCCTCACCGAGGCCGTGCCCCCGCCGAAGCTCACCGCGCCCCGCACCGTACGGACCGGATGCGAGCGCAGGTCCAAGCTCTGGACGCGGGTCGCCATCGCGTTCACCGCGCTGATCGTGGGGGCGACGAGTTTCACCCTGGCCACCGCTCCGACGCGGTACGAAGCGCCACAGGCGCCGGGCGAACAGATCGGCGACGTGCCGGTGCCCAGCGGCCCGCAGCGGCTGAGCAAGGAGGACCGCAAGCTGCGCGACAAGCTGCACTCCGAGCTGACGAACGGGCCGCCCCGGCTCGTACCGGAACCGTTCTGACACGACGGCACCACGCGCGTGGGCCCGCACCCCTGACTCGGGGTGCGGG
>NZ_JBSGVS010000081.1:0-37994 GCF_053608565.1 Streptomyces sp. NPDC055025 | reverse complement strand
GTCCACCCGAGGGTGGACCGGCCCCTTCCGCAGAACCGCAGAACCGGCGCAACTGGCAGAGCCGGCGAACCGGCGGAGCTAGTAGATCGGCTTCTCCGGCTCGATCTGGTTGACCCAGCCGATGACTCCGCCGCCGACATGCACCGCGTCCGCGAAGCCCGCCGACTTCAGCACCGCGAGCACCTCCGCGCTGCGGACACCCGTCTTGCAGTGCAGGACGATCTTCTTGTCCTGCGGCAGGCCCGCCAGGGCGGTGCCCATCAGGAACTCGTTCTTCGGGATCAGCGTGGCACCGGGGATCGAGACGATCTCGTACTCGTTCGGCTCCCGGACATCGATGATCTCGATGTTCTCGCCGTCGTCGATCCACTCCTTGAGCTGCTTGGGAGTGATCGTCGAACCGGCCGCCGCCGCCTGGGCCTCCTCCGACACGACACCGCAGAAGGCCTCGTAGTCGATGAGCTCGGTGACGGTGGGGTTCTCGCCGCAGACCGCGCAGTCGGGGTCCTTGCGGACCTTGACCTGGCGGTACTGCATCTCCAGGGCGTCATAGATCATCAGCCGGCCGACCAGCGGCTCGCCGACGCCCGTGAGCACCTTGATCGCCTCGGTGACCTGGATCGAGCCGATGGACGCGCAGAGCACGCCCAGCACACCGCCCTCGGCGCAGGAGGGCACCATGCCCGGCGGCGGGGGCTCCGGGTAGAGGCAGCGGTAGCAGGGGCCGTGCTCGGACCAGAACACGCTCGCCTGGCCGTCGAAGCGGTAGATCGAACCCCAGACATACGGCTTGTTCAGCAGCACACACGCGTCGTTGACCAGATAGCGGGTGGCGAAGTTGTCCGTGCCGTCCACGATCAGGTCGTACTGCGAGAAGATCTCCATCACGTTCTCGGCCTCGAGCCGCTCTTCGTGAAGGATCACATTCACATAGGGGTTGATACCGAGGACGGAGTCACGCGCGGACACGGCCTTCGACCGGCCGATGTCGGCCTGGCTGTGGATGATCTGGCGCTGCAGGTTCGACTCGTCGACCTCGTCGAACTCCACGATGCCGAGCGTACCGACACCGGCCGCGGCCAGGTACATCAGAGCCGGGGAGCCGAGACCTCCGGCCCCCACACACAGCACCTTCGCGTTCTTCAGCCGCTTCTGCCCGTCCATCCCGACGTCCGGGATGATCAGATGACGGGAGTACCTGCGGACCTCGTCGACGGTGAGCTCGGCAGCGGGCTCGACCAGGGGTGGCAGCGACACAGGGACCTCAACAGGGGGTTGGTCGATGATTCAGTACGGTTCTTGTCCCTGCAACACTGCCACGGCCCCTGTCATTCCGAGACACCCGGTCCGACTCGCGAGATGATCTCGTCCCAGTGGCCGGGCAGCGACCCGGTGGCGGGGCACGGACGCGAACGGCCCGTCGCGCGTCCGGTGGCCGGCGGTGGTCAGATGCGGCACGCCGCCTCCATCCAGATGTCCGCGAGTGACTCCTCCAGATTGATCCGGGGCCGCCAGCCGAGCCGGTCGCGGGCGGTGCGTACGTCCGCCTGCTGCCAGCCGCCGCAGCCGTCGGGGTACGGGAAGGGGCCCGCGCCGATGTGTTCCGGCAGCTGCTCACCGCGTGGCGGGCCGATGGTGGCGTGGCCGGGGCGCATCGGGCCCGGGGGCAGGTCGAGTTCGTGCAGGGCCCCGGCGTACCCCGCGACCCTCGCCAGCACCGCGGCGGCGTCCCTGAGCTTGACCGCCCGGCCGGTACCGATGTTGACGATGCCCTGGGCGGCGGAGAGCGAGGCGGCGTGCACGGCGCGCGCCACGTCCCGTACGTCCACGAAGTCGCGCTGCACACCGAGTCCGCCGAGCTTCAGCTCGCCGTCGCCCGCCTGCATGGCACGGCGCATGGCCTCCGCGAGCCGGCCGAGCGGGGAGCCCGCCGGGGTGCCGGGGCCGACGGGCGAGAAGATCCGGAGCACGATGGCGTCGAGCCCGGAGCCGAGCACCAGCTCGGACGCGGCCAGCTTGCTCACGCCGTACGGGCCGCCGGGGCGTGGCACGGCGTCCTCGGCGGTGGACGAACCGTGCTGGGAGGGGCCGTACTCGGAGGCGCAGCCGAGCTGGACGAGTCTCGCCCCGCAGCCGCTGCGGCGCAGGGCCTCGCAGACCGTGGCGACGGCGACGGTGTTGTGCCGGGTCAGTTCGCGGGCGCCGCCCCGGGTGGCCCCGGCGCAGTTGATCACGACCCCGGGGTGGACGGCGTCCAGGAAGCGGGTCAGGGCTCCCGGGCTGCCGCCCGCGAGATCGAACCGTACGTCCGCGTCGTCGCCGCGCCCGAGCGCGGTGAGGTGCACGGCGGGGTCGGCGAGCAGCCGGTCGGCCACGAAGCGGCCGAGGAAACCGTTGGCACCGAGCAGCAGGACCCTCATCGCGGTGCCCTTCCGTGCTGACGGGCCTTCGCGGGGGCGTGCTGACGGGCCCTCGCGGGGGCCGGTGATGGGGGTAGCGGGGTCATGTCCGGTGTCTCCTTCATGGTCTTGCTCAGCGGTGTCGCCGAGAGGTGATCGTGTGCGGTGCCACGTGTGCGGTGCCGACGTGTGCGGTGCCGACGTGTGCGGTGCCGATATGTGCGCTGCTGACATACGAGTGCGGGCGCCCGCCGGGCACTGGGGTCGGATGTGCCGGGACCGGGTAGCCGGGGTCAGATGTACTGAGGTCTGGTGTGCGCCGAGGCCCGGGACAGGGTTACGGCGGCGTGGCCGAGCAGTCCGAGGGCGGCGGCTCCACAGGCGAGGGCGGGTACGGCCGACGATCCCCACCTCTCGACCACCTGGGTGACCGGGACGGCGAGCGGATCGCAGCCGGGGAGGCGGCCCGCGAGCACGGACGCGCAGGACAGGACCTCCACGGCGGCGGCCACGGCGAGTCCGGTGGCCGCGCCGCCGGGGAAGCCGTGGACCATGAGCAGCCGGGCCAGCAGCAGGAGCGTGCCGAGGGTGACGGTGGGGGCGAGGGTTCCGTTCTCGTCGAAGACGAGATTCGCGGTCGCCGCGAGAGCGGTGAGGACACAGACATAAAGCCCCACCAGAGCGAGGAGCAGGGGCCGCGCCCCGGCGGTGAACTCGGCCAGTCCATGGCTTTCCGCGAGGCGGCGCCGGGCGCGTACGGAGAAGAGATGGACGCACCAGGCGGCGGGTGCGACGGCGCACGCCAGCGCGGTGAGGGGGGTCGTGGTGGCGGGCCACGGTCCGTCGGGGCCGCCGGTGACCAGTTCGTCCAGCAGTCCGTCTCCGCAGAGCAGATAGGCCAGCAGTGCGTACACCCAGAGACCGGCGGCGGGGAGCCTGCGGCCCTCGGCGCGCAGCGGCCCGCGCCGGAGACAGGCGGAGAGAACACCGGAGAGCGCGAGGGCGCCCGCCAGGCCTGTCGCGAGCTGCCGCTGTCCGGTGCTGCGTTCGAGCTCCACGAGGGTGAGACAGGCCACGGCCCCGGGCAGCAGCGTGAGCACCGTCCACCACCTGACGCGTGTGCCGGCTCGCTCTCGGTGCGCCGGAACCGGTCCGTGCGCCGGAACCGGTCCGTGCGCTGGAACCGGTCCGTCCGCCGGAACCGGTCCGTCCGCCGGAACCGGTCCGTCCGCCGTGCCCGCGCCGTCCGTTCCGCGTGGCGCACGCGCGTACAGCTCCTCGGCGAGCGAGAAGACGTCCCGGTGCCGGAAGCGGGCGGCGGTCCGGTCGGTGATCCCATGGGCCTCCAGACCGGCGGCGATCTCCAGCGGATCGACGGCTCGCTCGCACAGCTCCCGGTACCGGTGCAGCAGACCCTTGACCGGGTCGCCGCTCCCGCGCCGGCCGCCGGGGAAGCCGGGAAGGCCGGGGAACGGCGTGGTCAGCGGGGTGACTTCGTCAGACATCGCTCTCCCCCACACCCACCGGCGTGCGCCCCGGGCGACTCGGCTGTCCCTGAGGCCCCGGGCACCCCTGCTGCCCCGGGCGCCCCTGAGGCTCCTGACGGTCGGTGCTCCAGCGGACAGGGGCGTACATCTCGGCCGGGTGGGCGAAGGGCACGGCGTCCGCCGCCGCCCGCCGTACGGGTACGTGCGAGATCAGTTGCAGATAGATGTCGTCGAACGCCGCGAGATTCTGTTCGACGGTGAAGAGTTCCCGTGCGCGGGCGCGCGCCGCCTCGCCCAGCCGCTCGCACCGCTCGGGGTCGCGCAGCAGCGCGACACAGGCGTCCGCGAGCGCCCTGGGATTGCGCGGGGGTACCACCAGCCCCGTACCGCCGATGACTTCGACGACCGCGCCCACGTCCGTGGAGACCGTCGCGCGTCCGCAGAACATCGCCTCGACCAGGCTGATCGGAAAGCCTTCGACCACGCTGGAGAGGACGACCACATCGCCCGCCGCATAGGCGTCGGGCAGTTCGGGTGTCTCGGGGCCGCCGATCTCCTCGAAGGAGACGGGGTTCTCGCCCGCGGTGTGCGCGTCGACGGCCTCGTCGGGGAAGAGCTGGGCGGCCAGGGCGCGGCAGTGCGCGAGATACGCCGCCGCCCCCGGGCCCTGCGCGGGCGCGCCCACGATCCGCAGCCGTGTACCCGGCTCCGCCGCGTGGACCGCCGCGAACGCGTGCAGCAGCGAGACCAGATCCTTGGCGGGCTCGATCCTGCCGACCCAGACGAGCGTGCCCGGACCGCCGTCGCCGGTCCCGGCCGGCGCACCGCCACGGTCCACCGCACCGACGCCCGCCGCACCGCCACCGCCCGCCGCGCCCCCGCCCGCCGAGGAGCCCGCCCGGGAGAAACGCTCCGCCTCCATCCCGGGGTAGACCGTGCGCAGCTTGGCGCGGTCGGCGCCGCACCGCTCCTGCCACCGTCTGGCATGGGCGTTGCCCGGAGTGATGACCTCCGCCTGCCGGTAGATCTCGGCCGCCAGCCGCCCCTGGAAGGCGGCGAGCAGCGCGCGGACCGGTCTGCCGAGCGGGGCGGAGCCCGCCGCAGCGCCGCCCGCGCCCGCCGGAGCGCTTTCCGTGCCCCCGGTCGCGAGGTAGTGCGCCCTGAGCTGGACCCCGTACTCCGTGACCAGCAGCGGCACCCCGAAGAAGCGTTTGGCCAACAGCCCGGGGAGAGCGGCGGATCCACCGGAGGCGGCATGGCAGAGATCGACCGCGCCCAGCGTCCCGTCGTCGTACCACTCCAGCGACAGGGGGCGCAGAGCGCGCTCCAGCCGATCGGCGAAGGCCAGGAGGTCGGGCACGGTCGCGGCCTGCGCGCTCCGGCGCGCGCCGGGTGCACGACAGGCGGATTCCAGCAGCCGTACGGCCGTTTCCGAGCGCAGTGCGCGGTAGAGGCCGCCGCGCTCCCTGGCGAGATCGGCGAGCCCGTAGAGCCCGGCCGCGAAGCCGTCGGAGCTCCCCGCGGGACCATCCGGGAAGCCGCTGCCCGAGCCGTCCCGCGAGCTGTCCCGCGAGCCGCTCCTGAGGCCGTCCCCGGGGCCGCCCCCCGGCCCGCCCCAGCACACGGCGGCGGCCAGTTGGGCGAAGTGGTCCGCGAACCGGCGCCGGTCCCGACGCCCGTAACCACGGCCGTCGTCCGCCGCCGCCCAGAGCGGCGCCGTGCGCACCCGCTGGATCCGGCGCGGCAGCTCTATCCAGCCGCGCTCCACCTGCCGCGCGCTGCGGCTCAGTGCGTAGATGTCGAACTCGTGCTGTGCGAGCCCGCGTACGAGCCGGTCGCACCAGAGTCTGGATTCACCCGTCGCATACGGATACCCACCGTCCGTAAGCAGTCCGATCCGCACGAGCACACCCCCGATCTCCCTTGTGGGCAGCCGCCGTTGGCCGGCGACACGCAGCGGGACGACCGTAAGCGGATATGCCGGTGGCGCGACGGACGGTTGTCCGTCGCACCACCGGAAGGGGTGAATGCACGTAACTTTCCCGCACCGGTAGCGTTCTGTCGCGCTACGGAGCGTCTCGGCTACGCGCGGTCAGGCCGCGGGGACCTTCTCGGCGGGTGCGGGAAGCGCCTTCCTGGCCGCGCGGCGCGCGGCGGCGAGCACCGGATCGAGGGCGGGCACGGCGGCGAGCAGCTGCTTCGTGTACGGGTCTGAGGGCGATCCGTACACCTCCTCGACCGTTCCCTGTTCCACGATCGCGCCGTCCCGCATCACGGCGACCCGGTCACTGACCTGCCGCACCACGGCGAGGTCATGGGCGATGAAGACCAGCGCCAGGCCCAGCTCCCGCTGGAGTTCCGCGAGGAGCGCGACGACCTGCGCCTGGGTGGTCACATCGAGGGCCGAGACGGGCTCGTCGCAGACGATCAGCCGGGGCTCGGCGGCGAGTGCCCGCGCGATACCGACCCGCTGCCGCTGGCCTCCGCTGAACTCGTGCGGATACCGGTCGTAGCGGTCGGGGTCGAGCCCGACCCGCTCCAGCAGTTCCCTGGCGCGGGCGACGGTCCGGCCCTCGTCCAGTGCCCCCGCCGCCCGCAGCGGATCGGCGATGGACTCGCCCACCGAGCGGCGCGGGTTGAGCGAGGCGACGGGGTCCTGGAAGACCATCTGCAACTCACGGCGGTACGGCCGCAGTTCCTTCTCGGACACCGACCCGATCTCCGTGCCCCGGTAGCGCAGCCGCCCGCCGGTCGGGTCCAGCAGCCGTACGAGCATCCGTCCGAGGGTGGTCTTGCCGCTGCCGCTCTCCCCGACGACGCCGAGGGTCTCGCCGGCGCGGACGGTGAGCGACACCCCGTCGACGGCGGTGACGGTCCGCCGCCCGCGCCGGAACTCCCGCCGCAGACCGACGGCTTCGAGCAGCACTCCGTCCGAAGAAGCCGCCCCGCCCGAGGAAGCCACCTCATCAGAAGAAACCGCCCCGCCCGAAGAAGCCACCTCGTCCGAAGAAGCCACCCCGTCCGAAGCCGCCGCACCCGGGGTCCGCGTCACCGGCGCGTCCACCCGGGGCACCGAGGAGAGCAGCGTGCGCGTGTACGTCCGGCGCGGCGCTCCCAGCACCTCGGCCACCGGACCGCGCTCCACCTCCCGGCCGTACCGCATCACCAGCACCTCGTCCACGCTCTCCGCCGCGACCCCCACGTCATGGGTGACCAGAAGCAGCCCCATGCCCGTCTCACCGCGCAGGTCATGGAGGAGATCGAGGATCTGCGCCTGGACCGTCACATCCAGGGCGGTGGTCGGTTCGTCGGCGATCAGCAGACGCGGCTCGCAGGCGAGCGCCATCGCGATGAGGGTGCGCTGGCGCATACCGCCGCTGAACTCGTGCGGTCTGGCGTTCGCCCGGCGCGCCGCGTCCGGGATGCCCACCCGGTCGAGCACCTCGACGGCCCGTGCGCGGGCCGCCCGCCGCGAGGCGTCCGTATGGACCCGGTAGACCTCGGCGATCTGGTCGCCGACGGCGTAGTACGGGTCCAGGGACGACAGCGGGTCCTGGAAGACCATCGCGGCCACCGCGCCGCGCAGCGCGCGCAGTTCACGGTCGGAGGCGGTGCCCACGTCCGTACCGCCCACGCGCACCGAGCCGCCGACGCGCGCGCCGGTCCCCCGGTGGAGTCCGAGGAGCGCGCTCGCGACCGTGCTCTTGCCGCTGCCCGACTCACCGACCAGGCCGATCGCCCGGCCCGGGGCGAGTGCGAAGGAGAGCCCGTCGACGGCGCGTACGGTCTCCTCGCCCGAGACGAAGTCGACCGTGAGGTCCGCCACCTCGATCAGGTTCCCCGTCACCGGTCGCTCCGGCCGGTCCGGCCGTTCACGCTGTCGGTCCCGCACATGCTCCGTCACAGGAGTGCCACCCTCCGGTCGGCGGCCGCGTACAGCAGATCGGCCACCACGTTCGCCACCACGACGGCCGTGCCGGTCACCAGCACCACCCCCACCACCACGGGCAGATCGATCTCCCGTACCCCGTCGATCAGTGTCTTGCCGATCCCGGGAATGTTGAAGAGGGACTCGGTGAGCACCGCCCCGCCCATCACCGTGCCGAAGTCCAGCGCGCTGAGCGCGATGACCGGCGGTACGGCGCCGCGCAGCGCGTGCCGCCCGACGACCGCGCGCTCCCCCACCCCGTACGCGCGAAACGTACGGATATGGTCCTCGGCCAGCGTCTCCAGTGTCGAACTGCGCGTCAGCCGCGCGTATTTCGCGCTCTCGAACAGCCCCAGCGTGAGCCAGGGCAGCAGCATGTTCCACGCCCACTGCTCGGGGTCGTCGGTCAGCGGTACGTACGTGGGGAACGGCAGCCACTGCAAGTACGCGCAGACCAGCATCAGCAGCAGCAGACCGAGGATGAACACCGGCGTGCCCGTCCCGGCCAGGGTGAGGACCGTCAGCGTGCGCTCGGTGATCCCGCCGCGCCGCAGCGCGGACAGCAGTCCGGTACCCACCCCGATGACCAGCCAGATCACCATGGCGCCCAGCGCGAGCGAGAGCGTCGCGGGCAGCCGGTCCAGGATCAGCGAGGTGACCTGCTGGTCGGTCTGGTACGAGAAGCCCAGGCACGGCGCGTCGCAGTGCAGCACGGCCGTACCGGTGGAGTAGTCCCGCCCGGCGAAGATGCCCTGGAGGAAGTGGGCGTACTGCGTGTACACGGAATCGCCCAGTCCGAGCTGCTCGCGCACCTGCGCGACCTGCTCGGTGCTGCACCGGTCGCCGCACGCGAGCCGCGCCGGATCGCCCGGCGCGAGATAGAAGAGCCCGTAGATCACGACGGAGAGCACGAGCAGGACCAGCACCGCGCCGCCGAGCCGTTTGAGCAGATAGCGCGTCATGAGGAGATGTCCTTGGGCGAGTCGGGCGCGGCGGCGCGGGTACGGGACGTACGGCGCCGCCCGACCCGCAGCCGTCCCGCCTCCCGGGGATCGAGGGCGGCCCTGACCGCGTCCCCCAGCACGGTGAAGGCGAGCACGGTCACGAACAGCATCCCGGCGGGCAGGAGTACGTACATCGGATCGGCGCGGAACCAGGTCTGCGCGTTCGACAGCATCTGTCCCCAGGAGGGTGTCGGCGGTTTGACCCCGACGCCCAGGAAGGACAGCGACGCCTCGACCACCATGTTGACGGGGACCAGGATCGCCGCGTAGGTGATCACGGGCGCGGCGAGCGAGGGCAGCAGCTCACGCCGCGCCACCCGCCATCGCCCCGAGCCCGCGAGCCGGGCGGCGGCGACGAAGTCGAGCTGCTTCAGACTGAGGGTCTGCGCCCGTACGATCCGCGAGGTACCGCCCCAGCTGAGCAGCCCGATCACCAGGATCAGCAGCAGCGGACGCGGGAAGTCGGCGGGCACGACGGCGGTCAGGGCGATGGCGAGCACCAGCATGGGCAGTGCGACCATCACATCGGTGAACCGGCTGAGGACGGTGTCCAGCAGCCGGTTGCCGAGCCCCGCGGCCAGTCCGACCATCACCCCGATGGCCACCTGGACGACGGTGGCGCCCACCGCGACCAGCAGGGAGACCCGGGCGCCGTAGAAGAGCCGTACGAACAGATCCCGTCCGGTGCCCGGTTCGACCCCGAGCCAGTGGTCGCCGCTGACCCCGCCGAACGAGCCGATCGGCACCCCGCCGCGCGCCGAGTCCACCAGCGCGTCGTGGTACGTGTTCGCGTCCTGGCCCTCGATCGCGGCGAGCAGCGGCGCGGCGAGGGCCAGCACCACGAGCAGTCCGAGGACGCCCGCGGCGACGACGGCCGAGGGACGTCCGCGCAGCCGCCGCCAGGCCTGACGGGTGTCCGAGGCGGCGGGCACCGCGACCGCGGCACCCGCCTTCGCCCCCGACACCGGCAGATCGGGAACCGTGCTCACTTGACCGCGACCTGCGAGATGTCGAGGACACCGGTCCAGTCACTGATGACGACGTTCTTGACGTCCTTGCCGAACAGCCGCTTGTAGACCGGGTGGAACAGCGGTACGTCGAGCGCCTGCTCACCGATCTTCTTGTCGAGCGCGCCCCACCGCTCGGCCGCCGCGGCCAGATCGGTCAGCTTGTTGATCTCGTCGATCTCCTTGTTGACCGCCGGGTCGTCGAGCAGCGCGTGGTTGAAGTTGGCGCCGTCCTCGACGATCTGCCGGCCGTCGAAGATCGGCGCCAGGAAGGGACCGCCGGACGGCCAGTCCGCGCCCCACCGGGAGATGTAGAAGCCGGGCGAATCGGCGGCGCTCCAGCGCGCCTCGTTGAACGCGTTGGTCTCCAGACCCACCAGCTTGACCGTGATCCCGGCCTGCTTGAGCGCCTCCTGGACGGCGGTGGCGACCTCGGGGCTGGTCTCCCTGTTCTGCGCGGTGGAGTGGGTGAGGGAGATGGTCAGACCGTTCGGGTGACCGGCCTCCTTCAGCAGCTCCTTCGCCTTGGCCGGGTCGCCGGTCTTCCCCGCCGGGAAGTGGTCGTACGGCGTGTAGCCGAAGGCCGCCTGGTCGGGGAGGAAGGTGGTCGCGGGCTCGGCGAGCGCGGAGCCGCCGGCCGCGTTGATCACACTGGTGCGGTTGATGGCGTACGAGATCGCCTGGCGCACCTTGGGGTTGTCGAACGGCTTCACCTTCGGGTTGAAGGCGAGGTAGTTGGTGTAGCCGAAGTGGCCGGTGCCGACCCGGGCCGCGAGCGTCTTGTCACTGCCGATCTGGGCGAGTTCGGCCGGGCCGAGGTTGGTGTCGGTGGTGATGGCCGCGGCGTCCGGACCCGAGCTGGTGGACAGCCGCTGGTTGATCACGGCGGAGTCGAGGCCCGACTGCACATCGATGGTGTCCGGGTACGCGTGCCGCTGGTCGTCGGTCTTCTCCGACCAGTTCGGGTTGCGCTCCAGCAGGAGACGCCGGCCGTCGTCCTCGTTCTTGACGACCTTGTAGGGACCCGAGGAGACCGGGTGCTCCTCGTACTTGGCCCCGTCGTCCTTGGCCTTGGGCACCGGCGCGAACTGGGTCGCGGTGGCCAGGAAGGGGAAGTCGCCCTCGGGCTTCCCGAGTTTGAAGACGATGGTCCTGGCGTCGGGCGTCTCGATCGAGGCGAGGCCCTTCGGGTCCTTGTACGGGCCCTGGTAGTCGGCGGCGCCGACCAGCCAGTCACGCAGATAGGGCGCGCCGCCGGAGAGTTCGGCGGCGAAGGAGCGCTCGACGCCGTACTTGATGTCGGCGCTGGTGATCGGGGTGCCGTCCTCGTACTTCAGCCCCTCCTTGAGGGTGTACGTCCACTCCGTGGCGTCCGCGTTGGGACGCCCGGTGTCGGTGGCCAGGTCGGGCACGACCTTGGTACCGGCCGCGCCGTTCGCGCGGTTGCGGGTGGTGAGCGTACGGAAGACCAGCGAGGGGACGTTGCCGCCGCCGGAGGTGTAGAGACGCGCGGGGTCGAAGTCGCTCTGCGGGTCGGAGTTCAGCACCGTGAGCTTGCCGCCCTTCTGCGGCTTGCCCTTGTCCGCGGCCCCGGCCTTGGCATCGTTGTCCTGGGGGCCCGAGCAGGCGGCGGCACCCGCTGCCAGGACCAGGCTGACGGCTGCCGCGGCCAGGCGGCGGGTTTTTACGGACGGTTGACGCATCGGAAGAAAGCCTCTCGGTTGCTGCGGGGAAAGGTCGGACGGAACAGGAGCGAGGGCGCTGAACGCTCGGTGTCCGCGCAGACGGCAGCGGTGGAGAGTGGTGGGGGTGGAGAGGTGGTGCGCGCCGCGCCTGCGTATGGACGGAGTACGCCCAGGCGCGGCGATGTACGGCGGAGGGAATGGGCCGACGCGCGCTCGGGCAGGGCTCAGCGACAGAGAATGTCAGCCACGCAGAGTGCGGTCACACCGATGAGCGCCAGCTCTATGGCGGCGCGACCGAGGGCGGCGGGGCGGTGGGGGGACATGCCGAGAAATATGAACGACCCCGCCGCCGATGTCAACGTGATTTGAGACAGGCATCTCAAGTGTTGGGAAAGACCCAGGGGTTGGGTCTGCACTTGATCCCGTCGATGTCCAGCGACTTCGTCTGCTGCTGCATCACGGGGGCGAGCGCCCCGGGCGTGCGGCAGATCACGTGGTTGTGCCCGAGCCGGTGGCCGACCTCATGGTTGATCAGCATCTGGCGGTAGCCGAGCATCTGCTGGGGACCGAAGGTCTCCGCCCCTCGCGCCCAGCGGAAGGCGTTGACCATGACGCGGTCGGTCGAGGCCGAATCGCAGGACACATTGTCGACGGTGGTGTCCAGACCGGACTTGGCGCACCAGACACCCGTGGTGCCCGGACTGGCCAGGGTGATCACGAAGTCGGGGCTGCCGCTGGAGATCCGCTCGAAGGTCATGGCGCCGTTGTGCGCCCAACTGCGGTCGTCGTTGAGGGTCTTCTGGACCGCGTCCGCGAAGAGCTTCCCGTCCAGGCCGAGGCCGTCCTCTATGTCCACGCGGTAGCGGAACTTCTGCCCCTTGCCCGGTGCCCTGTCCAGACCGGGCACGGCGGTGAACCGGCCCGAGGCCGTCAGCGCGGGATCGAGCGGGAACTGCCGGGTCATCAGCTCGGCGTAAGTGGCGGGCGCGGGGGCCGGCTTCTCCGGCTTCCGGGCGGACGGAGTGGCCCGGCCGTCCGAGCGGGAGGCGAAACCGTCGTCGGTACGGTCGAGTCCCTCGGCGGGCCGCGCGCCGGACGGCTCCGCGCCGCCGGTGACCTGTCCGGCCACGACGACCGCGAGCACGGTGGTCACCGCCGCGGCGGCGATACCGGTGAGGGCGCGGCCCTTGCCGCCTCTGGCGGGCTGGTCCGCGTCGGGACCGCCCGGACCCGCGGTGCCTTCGCCCGTGCCGGGGGCCGTGTCCGCGCCGTCGTCACCGTCCCGCCCGCCGGTGGTGGCGGGGGACGGCGCGGGCGGCGCGCTCTCCCGCAGGCCGGTACGGACGCGCGGGGCGTCGAAGGCGTCGGCGTCGAACGCGTCGACGAACTCGCGCCGTGGGCCCGGGATCAGCGGTGCTCCGGTCCCGGGCGCCGCCGTTCCGGGCTTTCCCGTCCCCGGCTTTCCGGGCTTCCCCGGCGTTCCCGTCAGCGGGCTGCCCGCCCCCGGCGTGGCGGTGCCGGGCGCTCCCGTGCCGAACGTCGTGGTGGCGCGCCCCGCGGTCGCCGCCCCGCCGGAGCGGCGCGGTGGGGCCACGGCGCCGGGGGCCGCGCCCTGCCGGTCGCCGTACCGCTCGGAGCCCCAGCCGCCGCCGGGCTCACGCTGCTCGGGATGGCCGCCGCGCACCTTCGGTACACCCCGCGCGGGAGTCCCGTACAGGGGAGTGCCATGAGCCGGTGTGCCGTACGCCGCACCCGCGCGCTCCTGACCCTGGCCCTGGTCCTGACCAGCCTGGCCCTGGTCCCGGCCGGCTCCTGAGCGCCGGCGCCGGCCTCTGCCGGAGCCTTCCGGATCCGGACCGGCGTCCGCCTCGGCGGGCACGACACCGGCCGGGCCCGGCGGGCCCTGGGGTGCGGGGCCTCTGCGGCTGTGTCGTCCCACGCCCCGGATCAGCTCCTGTCGGTGTCGTCGATGTGGTCGATGAGTTCCCTGGCGGCCTGCGCGACCTCCCGCGGGTACTCCATCATGGCAACATGCCCGGCGTCAGGGAGCGTAAGGAGCCGTGAATCACGGAAAGCCAACGCCGCTTTCCGTGCCATACGGTACGAAACGAGCTGATCCCGCCCGCCGTAGACAAGCAGTGTCGGCGCCAGGACCCGCTCGGCCTGCCGCCACAGCGCGTGCTGACCGCCCAATGTGTACGCGTTGACGATACCGCGTGCGGAACGGGCCATCGCGTCCCAGAAATAAGGCAGTTGAAGCCGGCGCTCCATCTCCTTGACCGCCTCGCGCAGTTCGTCCTCGGTGACGACGCCGGGATCTCCGTAACAGAGCGCCATCACCCCGCGCGTGCGCTGCTCCGCCGTCCATTCCCGGGTCAGCCGGCCGAACAGACCGACCGCCCCCGGCAGCGCGAGCAGCGCGGTGGGCACCGCGGTGCGCTGTACACGGATCTCCGGCAGTGCCGGGGAGACCAGCGTCAGGGTCCGCACCAGATCGGGCCGGGCCGCCGCGACCCTGGTGGCGACGGCGCCGCCCAGCGAGTTGCCGAAGAGATGGACGGGACCGCGCCCGCCGGCGTCCAGCAGCCGGATCACCGCGCGGGCGTGCCCGGTGACCGAGTAGTTGCCGTCGTCCGGCGGCGGCGAGTCCCCGAACCCGGGCAGATCGACGGCCTCCCCGTCGACCAGATCCGCCAGCAGCGGCATCAGCCCCGACCAGTTCTGCGAGGAGCCGCCGAGCCCGTGCACATACAGCGCGGGCGGCGCTCCCGTACGGGTCGCGGGCCGTCCCCGTACGGTCAGGGAGAGTCCGGGCAGTGTGACGGAGCGGAGCGTCTCCCCCTCCGCGACCCGGACGGGGCTCACCCTCGGAGCCACAGCGGCGGCGATGGTTTCCGGCAGCTCTGTCGAAGACATGCGGCAATGTTACGAGACGATCACGCGCGGGATCATGTGTTCGCCGTCACAGGCCGCATGGCGTCCGGCATCCGGGGCTTCTACGCTTCAGGGTGAGGGGCGCGGGCCCCGGCCCCTCACGCCGCGGACGGCCCCGGCTCTCCGCGGTGCCCCGCGGTGAGGAGAGAAGGCGCGGTATGCCGGTGGACCCCACGGACCCGGACACCTTCGAGACCGAGGACCAGGACGAGGACGTCGAGCTGGGCGAGGAGACCCCCGAAGCCGACGCCGCGGAGCAGCACACGGAGGTACGGCACCACGGCGACGAGCCGCTGACCCATGTCGATCCGGCCACGGTGAGTGAGGGCGACGCCGCGGAACAGGCGCGCGCGGTCGACCTCGACGAGGACGAGGACGGCTACCGCTGAACCGCGGCCGGTCCGCCGAACAGGCCCGCTCCGCCGGAAGGGCCGGAAAGGACCCGGCCCGTCCCGCGGCTACCGCGGGCGTCCCGGTCCGTGAAATTCTGCGTCCGCGCCGCGCACAGCCCCGTTACCCAAAAGTACGATGGCGGGGCGGCGCACAGCGCGCACGGCACGATTTTTGGGAGGCGGCGTGACAGCCATAGAGCAGACCGAGGCAGCGCGCCCGCGAGGTACGCGCCTGCCGCGCCGCGCCCGACGCAATCAGCTTCTGGGCGCGGCACAGGAAGTCTTCGTCGCGCAGGGCTACCACGCGGCCGCGATGGACGACATCGCCGAGCGGGCGGGTGTCAGCAAGCCCGTCCTCTACCAGCACTTCCCCGGCAAGCTGGAGCTGTATCTCGCCCTGCTCGACCAGCACTGCGAGGCCCTCCTCCAGGCGGTCCGTACGGCACTCGCCTCGACCACCGACAACAAGCTGCGCGTCGAGGCCACGATGGACGCGTACTTCGCCTATGTCGAGGACGAGGGCGGCGCGTTCCGCCTGGTCTTCGAGTCGGATCTGACGAACGAGCCCGCGGTGCGCGAGCGCGTCGACCGGGTCGCGCTCCAGTGCGCGGAGGCGATCTCCGAGGTGATCGCCGAGGACACCGGGCTCTCCAGGGACGAGTCCATGCTGCTGGCCGTGGGGCTGGGCGGGGTCTCCCAGGTGGTGGCCCGCTACTGGCTCTCCAGCGAATCGGCCATCCCCCGCGACGAGGCGGTCAGACTGCTGACCTCACTGGCCTGGCGTGGGATCGCGGGCTTCCCGCTGCACGGCGGTGAACAGCACTGAGCGGCGCGTGTTCGCTGCGGGCGTGCGCCGTGGCGCCTTCCGGGTGGATTCCCGGTGGTCTCTCCGGGCTAATGTGTGCTGGGTACAGCGCGGCTGACCGCGCAACGCACCGACCGTTCGGAGGGACATAGCCGTGGAGGTCAAGATCGGCGTGCAGCACGCGCCCCGGGAGATCGTTCTTGAGAGCGGGCAGTCCGCCGAGGAGGTCGAGCGCGCCGTGGCCGACGCGCTGGCCGGCAAGGCGCGGTTGCTCAGCCTCACGGACGACAAGGGACGCAGGGTCCTCGTACCGGCCGAGCGGGTCGCGTACGTGGAGATCGGTGAGCCGACGACACGACGGGTCGGGTTCGGCGCGCTCTAGGTCGGCGCGCTCCAGGTCGCTGACATCCGGGAACGGCCCGGCGGGACTCCCGCCGGGCCGTTCCTCTGCCGTCGTACCGCTTGCGCGCCGTGGTCCGTCCGCGCCGGGGATTGATCGTGTCCGGGCGAGCCGGGGAGGGTTGCGTTCCGCGCACTCCGGGTAGTGACGTGCTGGGCCCAAAGGTCCGGACCGCGGTGTCCATCGTGTGCAGTGAGGTGATCGGCAGTGATCTGGGTAGCTCTGGGATCGGCCCTGGTCGGGCTCGGTCTCTCGGGGGCCGCGGCCCATCTGCTGGCGCACCGGCTGCCGTCGCACCGGACGGTCTTCACCGCGGGTCCGCTCGGCGCCCTCTTCGGTGCCTATCTGACGTACATGGCCCTCGGCCCCGGCCATGCGCTGGCGATGCTCGCCGGCGCGCTGCTGGTGGGGACGGTCCTGCTGTCGCTGCTGGTCCGTCCCGCGGCCCGGCGGCTGCACCGGGCCATGCCCTCCTGAGGCACGGCCCGGTCCCGGTCTCAGGCCGCCAGCCCCAGCGCGGCCATGCGCTTGGTGTGCGCCTCGGTGATCCGGGAGAACATCCGGCCGACCTCCGCGAGATCGAAGCCGTCCGCCACCCCGCCGACCAGCATCGTGGAGAGCGCGTCCCGCTCGGCCACCACCCGCTGCGCCTGCGAGAGCGCCTCACCCATCAGCCGCCGCGCCCAGAGGGCCAGCCGTCCGCCGACGCGGGGCTCCGCCTCGATCGCGGCGCGCACCTTCTCCACGGCGAAGTTGCCGTGCCCCGTGTCGTCCAGCACGGCCAGTACCAGCGAGCGCGTGTCCGTGTCGAGACGCGCGGCCACCTCGCGGTAGAAGTCACTGGCGATCGAGTCCCCGACATACGCCTTGACCAGGCCCTCCAGCCAGTCCGAAGGGGCGGTCTGGCGGTGGAAGTCGTCGAGCGCCTTCGCGAACGGCTCCATCGCGCCGGTCGGCTCGGCGTCGATCGCCCGCAGCCGCTCGTTCAACTGCTCGAAGTGGTGGAACTCGGCGGCGGCCATCTTCGCCAGCGCGGCCTTGTCGGCCAGGGTGGGGGCCAGCTTGGCGTCCTCGGCGAGCCGCTCGAAGGCCGCCAGCTCGCCATAGGCGAGCGCGCCGAGCAGATCCACGACCGCGGCGCGGTACTGCGGCTGTGCGGCGGCCGTGCCCCAGCTCTGGGCGGCGATCCCGGTAGGTCCCTCGGCTGCGGGTGCGGATGCGGTGGCGTTGTCGGGCGTCTCCATGGACGCACAATAGCCCGCTCTTCCCGGCCAGGAAGGGCCTGGTCAGACACGGTCGTGACACCGTTCCGACGAATTCGCCCAACACACATGCGCGATTCCGGGGTACAGTGATAAAGAGCCCGCTGGTGTTCTGGCGGGCCCTCGCAGTATCTGGCAGTGTTTCGCAGTGCTTTGTCCGAGGGTCTTTTTCTCGGACAGGCCCCATGAGGATGCCCGGTCGGTGGCCCGATCGGCTCCGACCCGACCGCCCTCCACGCGAATCGTACGCACAGCAGCGTACGACCGCAGATGAGGGGCCCCCTCAGCGGCACGAGCGCTCGAGCGACGGCAGTGGTCCCGCGCCATCCGGCCAACCCACGGCCGGCCGAGTACCCAGGTGCGGTACGACCCCCAGCGTTCGCCTCGCGCCGCGTCTCACAGAAGAGGCAGCACCCTGACTACGACTTTCCGAGAACTCGGAATCCTCCCCGAGACCGCCGAGGCGCTTGAAGCCGTCGGCATCATGTCTCCGTTCCCCATCCAAGAGATGACGCTCCCGGTCGCGCTTTCCGGCAAGGACGTCATCGGACAGGCCAAGACCGGCACGGGCAAGACGCTCGGGTTCGGTCTGCCGCTCCTGGAGCGCGTCACGGTCCCCGCGGACGTCGAGTCCGGCCGGGCCGTGCCGGAGAAGCTCACCAACGCCCCGCAGGCGCTGGTCGTCGTCCCCACCCGCGAGCTGTGCACCCAGGTCACCAATGATCTGCTGACGGCCGGCAAGGTGCGGAACGTCCGCGTTCTCGCCATTTACGGCGGCCGGGCCTACGAGCCCCAGGTCGAGGCCCTCAAGAAGGGCGTCGATGTGATCGTCGGCACCCCGGGCCGGCTCCTCGACCTGGCGGGCCAGAAGAAGCTCGATCTCTCGCATGTGCGCGCGCTCGTCCTGGACGAGGCCGACGAGATGCTCGACCTGGGCTTCCTGCCCGACGTCGAGAAGATCATCCAGCTGCTGCCGCCCAAGCGCCAGACCATGCTGTTCTCGGCGACCATGCCGGGCGCGGTCATCGGTCTCGCCCGCCGTTACATGTCTCAGCCCACGCACATCAGCGCCACCTCGCCGGACGACGAGGGCGCGACCGTCGCCAACACGACGCAGCGTGTCTACCGCGCCCACTCCATGGACAAGCCGGAGCTGGTCGCGCGCATCCTCCAGGCCGAGGGCCGCGGACTCGCGATGATCTTCTGCCGTACGAAGCGCACGGCCGCCGATATCGCCGACCAGCTCGCCCAGCGCGGCTTCGCCTCCGGCGCGGTCCACGGCGACCTCGGCCAGGGCGCCCGTGAGCAGGCGCTGCGCGCGTTCCGCAACGGCAAGGTGGATGTCCTGGTCTGCACCGACGTCGCCGCGCGCGGTATCGATGTCGAGGGCGTGACGCATGTCATCAACTACCAGTCGCCGGAGGAGGAGAAGACCTACCTCCACCGCATCGGCCGTACCGGCCGCGCGGGCGCGTCGGGTACGGCCGTCACCCTGGTCGACTGGGACGACATCCCGCGCTGGCAGCTCATCAACAAGGCGCTCGACCTCGGCTTCCCGGACCCGCCGGAGACGTACTCCACGTCACCGCACCTGTTCGAGGAGCTGAACATCCCCGAGGGGACCAAGGGCGTACTGCCGCGCGCCGAGCGCACCCGCGCCGGTCTGTCGGCCGAGCAGGTCGAGGATCTGGGCGAGACGGGCGGCCGTGGCCGCAAGTCGGCGGCCACGGTGGTACGGGAAGAGCGCCCGGCCCGTACGCGCCCTCCGCGCCAGCGCCGCCGCACCCGCGGCGGGACCGCGCTGGACGGAACGGCGGTGGACGGAACGGCGGTGGACGGGACCGCGCTGGACGGGGTGGCAGAGCCGCAGTTCCAGACGGCCGTTCCTCTCGACGTACCGGTCGACGTACCGGAGAGCGGGAGCGCGGAGCAGCCGACGGCCGAGCCGCGTACCCCGCGCCGCCGCCGTCGTACCCGCGGCGCTGCCGTGGCGGCGCCCGGGGCCGAGGCGCCGGTCCTGGAGGTCGTGGAGACGCCCGTGGCCGTGGAGCCGGTGGTGGCTCCGCCGCTGGCGTCCGAGCCGGAGGCCGAGACGGCGGCCAAGCCGCGCCGTCGCCGCACGCGGGCCGCGAAGCCCGCCGCGGAAGCGGCCATAGCGGTCGTCGAGACGGTCGGCGCGGCTGTGGCCGTCGACACCGTCGAAGCCCCCGTCGCCACAGTCACCGAGACCAAGCCGCGCAGACGGACCCGGGTCGCCAAACCCGCCGCCGAGGCGGGCGTCACCGCGGAGGCGGTGGCGGTGGCCGACCCGGCCGAGGCCCCCGTCGCGGAGACCAAGCCCCGTCGGCGCACCCGCGTCACCAAGCCCGTCGCCGAGGCGGCGGACACGGCGGACACGGGCGCCGAGACACCGGAGGGGGACGCGGTGCCCAAGCCGCGCCGCCGCCGTACCCGTACGACCGTGGCCAAGACCGAGAGCTGACCCACGGACCTCGCCGATGGCCCGACGCCCCCAGGGTGCCGGGCCATCGGCGTACCGGCGCCCGGACGGCCCGGTTCCGGACGGCCCGTTCCCGGCCGGTCAGCGGCGGAGCGCCCGGTCAGGGACCTGGCGGCATCGCCCCGCCGCCGCGCGGCTAGGGCCTTTCGTTTGGATCTTGCTGGGCTCGCGTGCCCTGGCACCGCGCCTCGCCGCGTTGTCGTCGGTCGCCTACGCTCCGCGTGGGCTCCCTCCTCCGCCTTGCGATCCACGGCACCAGACCCCGCTCCCTCATCCAGCCAGACCCAAACGAAAGGCCCTAACCTCGTCGCATGAGTCGGCCGTCCAGCTTCACCCCGCCCTCCTGCGCCCGTGCCCGTGCCCTGTCGACCCGTCGCGGCCGGTTCGCGGTGCTCGACGCGAGGCCCACGGGGGAGCCACAGGGAACCGTGCTTCTGCTGCCCGGGTACACCGGCAGCAAGGAGGACTTCATCTCACTGCTCGAACCGTTCACGGAGGCGGGCTACCGCGCTCTCGCCGTGGACGGCCGCGGACAGTACGAGACCGAGGGACCGGACACCCCGGAGGCCTACGCGCAGGGCGAGCTGGCCGCCGATGTGCTGGCGCAGGCGGAGGCGGTCGGTACTCCCGTCCATCTGCTCGGACACTCGCTCGGCGGGCAGATCGCCCGCGCCGCCGTACTGCTCGACCGGAGTCCGTTCCTCACGCTGACCCTGATGTCCTCGGGGCCCGCGCAGGTGGCCCAGGCCCAGCGGGAGCGGGTGAGGATGCTCGGTGACGCGCTCGCGACCATGACCATGGCGCAGGTCTGGGAGGCCATGCGCATGATGGACACACCCGCCGCCGACGACGTGATCCCCGTCGACGGTGAGGATCTGCGCGGGCGCTGGCTGCGGACCAATCCGGCGCAGCTCATCGCCACCGGCCGGCAGCTCTCCGTGGAGCCGGACCGGGTGGACGAGCTGGCCGCCGTACGGCCGCTGCCCAAGCATGTGCTGTCCGGCGGGCAGGACGACGCCTGGCCGTTGCCTCTGCTCGACGCGATGGCGGAGCGGCTCAAGGCGCGCAGGAGCGTCATCGAGGGCGCGGGGCACTCGCCCAACACCGACCGGCCGCTGGAGACCGCCGCCGCGCTGACGGACTTCTGGGACGGCCACTACTGACAGCCGCTGCTGGGGGCGGCCGCTGCTGAGGGGCGGCCGTCCCTGACCGGGGCGGCCGTCCCCGAGGGCTCGGGTCAGTACTGCGACTGGAGGTGCTGCCAGAAGCCGTCCCGCAGCGACCGCCGCAGCATCGCGTGGCCCCGCAGTGACCGCTGGAGCAGCCTCTCCGCCTCGATCAGCAGATCCTGGTCCACGGGGCCCGGCAGATACGGATGGCCCGGCAGCAGCTCACCCATCGCGTCCCGGCCGCGCTCCGCCAGCCAGGTCGCGGCGATCTGCGCGCCGATGAAGCGCACCTGGTCCCGCGAGGGCGGTGGCTCGCCCTCGTGCTCGTACGTGGTGACCGGGCGGCGGGTGACATACGGCTTGCAGAATTCCAGGTCGAAGGTGCGCTGGCTGTCGACCTCCCACAGCAGCGGCTCGGCCTGGTTGCGCCCCTCGCCGGCCTCTATGCCCCAGAGATGGACCCGTGCGCCGTACCCCTGCGCGGCCTCGACGGCCGACACCAGGTCCTCGTCACCGCCGACCAGGGCCGCGTCACTGATCGCGCGGTGCCGGGCGAGCGATTCGAGATCCGTACGGATCAGGGAGTCGACACCCTTCTGCTGGTTGTTGGCGTTGAGATTGCCGAGTCTGACCTTGACGTCGGGCAGCTCCGCGATGGACTGCTGCTCAGGAGTGTGGATCCGCCGCCTGGCGCCGTCGTACCAGTAGACACGGAGCAGCCTGCTGTCCGCGAAGATGATCCGGGCCTTGTCGATGAAGGCCTCGATCAGCCCCTCGGCGTCGAGATCGAAGGAACGCCGGTCTTCCGTGCCCGCTACAAGCAACCCGGCCGCAGCATAGACGTAACCGGCGTCGACGAAGATGGCATGCGTGGACGGAGTCTTGGCGACCTCGGCGAGCATGCGCTGGAGCAGCTCGTTGGTCCGCTCCAGACGGGCGGCGATCTCGGTGATCTCTGGGTTGATCTCTGCCTCGTTCATACGCGTTTCATTCTCTGTGGACGACACCGTACCCGCCAGTAGTCAGCGTCCCAGAGAATTTCCTTAGCCTAGGGAATATTTGCAGAGGACAACCCGTTGAAGGTACACGTAACGCCGATCACGTAACGACCGACGGACATCCCGTCACCCACAGTTCTCCAGCAGGAGGATCAGACGAAGGGAGAAGCCTGTGCGCTTCGAAATCATGCGACTCGACGACGTCGACGGCACCGCCGTGGACAGCACCGTCGTGGACGCCGCCTCCGTCAACCGCATCGTGCAGCAGGCCGCCGCGATGGGCCAGCGGATCTATATCCGTCCGGCCGAAGACCCGGCCTCGTAACTGCTCACCCCACCTCATCACATCGCATCCGAAGCGCCCCCGTACAGATCACCCGTACGGGGGCGCTGCCTGTACGGGGGAGTCCGTCCGCGCCGGGCGGCCGGGGCCGGGCGCCGGGGTCAGGCACCTTGTACCACCTGGGTCACGCCGTTGATGATCTGCTGCACGGCGATCGCCGAGAGCATCATCCCGGCCAGCCGGGTCACCAGCACCACACCCCCGTCCCTGATCAGCCGGATGATCACCAGCGAATAGCGCATCGTCAGCCACAGCACGACATGCATCGCGACGATCGCGGCCCAGACCGAGAGCTGCGCCGCCGCGCCGCCGGCGTGCTGCACGGCGAGGATGACGGACACGATCGCGCCCGGCCCCGCGAGCAGCGGCATACCCAGCGGTACGAGCGCCACATTGACGTCCTTGGTCTGCTTCGGCTCATCGGACTTACCCGTCAGCAAATCGAGAGCGATGAGCAGCAGAAGCAGACCGCCGGCGATCATCAGCGCCGGTACGGACACATGGAGATAGTCCAGGATCTGCTGGCCGAGTACGCCGAAGACGGCGATCACCCCGAAGGCGACGGTCGCCGCCTGCCAGGCCATGGCGCGCCGGACCTTGGCGGGGCGTCCCGAGGTGAGGGCGAGGAAGATGGGAGTGATCCCGGGCGGGTCCATGATCACGAAAAGGGTCAGGAAGAGCGATCCGAAAACGGCGACGTCGAACACGGTGAAGGCCTTGCGGGAGGAGGGAGCGGGGAAGGGGGAAGCCGCGAGGCGCGGCGAAGCGGGCGCGTACGAGCGGGCTCCCGCGTACGGATCCGAGCCGGCGTCCGAAGCGGCCCGCGGTCAGGCGTGCGAGTACCGGTCCGGGCGGCACACCCATCGGGCGGGACCGGTGAGCGGGTCCTCGCGGGCCGACGGAATTCGTCGGACAGGGACTGGGTAACTAGGCGCGTCCGCCCGCGCCCGGCACCGGGAACGCGCCGGACGCGCGCCGGGTGATCTCGCCGTAGATCTCCGGGTCGGTCGTGTACGCGCCGAGTTCCACGGACTTCCGGCTGCCGTGGTAATCGCTGGAGCCGGTGACCAGCAGCCCGAGCTCGGCGGCCTGGCCGCGCAGCCGGGCCCGCGTCGATGCGTCGTGGTCCACGTGGTCGACCTCGATCCCGTCGAGACCCGCGGCGGCGAACCGCGCGACCGCGGAGTCGGGCACGACCTCGCCACGCTTGACGGCCTGCGGATGCGCGAACACCGTGACCCCGCCGGCGGCCTTGACCAGGCGGATCGCCTCGAACGGGTCGAGTTCGTGCTTCTCGGCGTAGGCGCGCCCGCCGTTGGCCAGCCACGCGGACGTGAAGGCGTCGGACACCGTCGCGACGACACCGAGTTCGACGAGCGCCGTGGCGATGTGCGGACGTCCGAGGGAGGCGTCCCCCGCGATCCGGGTCACCTGCTCCCAGGTGATCGGGACGCCCAGTTCCTGAAGCTTGCCGACCATCGCCCGCGCCCGGGGCACCCGGTCGTCCCGTACCAGCTCGCGCTCGCGCAGGAACTCGGGCTCGTCCGGGTCGAAGAGATAGGCGAGCATGTGCAGGCTGACGCCGTCGAGCCGGCACGACAGTTCGGCCCCGGTCACCAGGGTGAGATCACGGTCGAGATCCGCGAGCGCGGCGATCGCGCCGGCGTGGCCGCGAGTGGAGTCGTGGTCGGTCAGGGCGACGACATCGAGCCCGGCGGCGGCCGCGTTACGGATCAGCTCGGCCGGGGTGTCCGTACCGTCCGAGGCCGTGGAGTGGGTGTGCAGATCGATGCGCACGACGCGTACTCCGGGGGCTCGGGGCGGACGGGACACGCCCCAGGATAACGGGAGATTCGAACAGTCCGGACGCCCTCGGTCCGGCGCCACCGCGCGCCGTACGCGCCCCGGAGCGCGACGGCCAGGGCACGCGACGGTCAGAGCACGCGACGGTCAGGACAGCAGCCGGGGCGACAGCGCCCCGCAGGGCAGCAGTTCCACCTCGGCGCCCGCGTCCCGCAGATCGGTCAGCACCAGTTCGTCGTAGAGCAGCAGTCCCGACTGCTCCGGCCAGACGATCGCCCACAGCCACAGTCCGAGCGCCTCGCCCGCGAAGACCGCCCGGTCGTCCGGGGCCTGGGCGACATGCCAGAGCGGGGTGGGCCGGCCCGCGGCGAGCAGTTTGGTCTGCGGCGGCTTGTCGACCCCGATGTGCGGGCCGGGATCGGGGCCGTCGATCCCCGCGTACCGGGCTCCCAGCCCGACCCCCAGCTCCTCCGCGACCAGCAGCAGTTCCCCCGTGCCACCGAGGGGGGCCGGCCCCGAGCAGGCGACGGCGGTGGCACGGCCTCCGCTGCGGTCGTCGCCCGCGTACGCCACTCCCGTGAAGAGCCAGCCGACGGGGAGCGGCCAGGGCATCCAGACCGGGACCCGCGCGCGGTTCACCACGACACCGAGGGCTTCGACGCTGGGCGGTATCACGGGCTGGAGCGGATGCACGGTGCCGTGCACGGCGCACTGCCAGGAGTCGGCGAAAAGACCGGGCGCCCTGATCCGGCCACCGCACTTCGGGCAACTGGGTTCGCCCCTCATAGCGCCCCACGGTCCTCCCCGCCCGACGTCGCGTCAAGGACGATCACCCTTCCGGCGGGAGTCGCAGCGGAACTGAACGGAACTGAACAGCCGCGTTCCATCAGTGATCGGTCCGCCAGGGATCGGTCCGGGGATTCCACCGGGAATCGGTCCACGGATTCCGCCGGGGTTCCGCCGGACGTCCGCCGGGGAGGACGGTCCGCCGGGGATCAGTCCAGGGAGACGGAGCGGCGCAGCGGATCGCGCAGATCCGTGCCGTGGGCCAGCCAGCGCTCCTGGAGCTCCTGCGCTCCCCTGGCCCGCCTCCACGCCGCCTCGTTCGCGGTCATCGGCAGCAGCGGCAGAAACCGTACCGGCTCCAGCGGAGCGTCCAGTTCGAGGTCCGGCACCAGTCCGCCGGACTCCCCGACCAGCACCGACTGGAACGGCGCCCCCGGCCAGAGCGGCGCCCCGAGGTCCAGCGAGCCGCCCGAGGCCACGACCACCCCCTCGACCTGCGGAGACGCGGCGAGTGTGGCCAGCGGACGCAGCACCTGGTCGGTGTCGGCGAGCCCCGCCCGCACGGTGAGGATCAGCTCGGCCCGGGGCCCCTTCACGGGATCGGCGAGCAGCGCCGAGGGGTCCGCCATCGGCTGCGCCGACATCCCGAGCGTGACATACCTCACCACGTCCTGGCCGATCGCGGAGCCGCCGTCCCCCGTGGAGCCACCGTCCGGAGAACCGCTCCAGGAGTCCTGGAAACGCAGCACCTCGATACGGTCCGTCCCCAGGAATGTCACCGAGGCCCGCGCGTCCGGTTCGCCCAGCGCCGTGCGCAGCCTGGCTTCCACCAGAGCGAGAATTTCTCCCATACGGCGAGCATAGATCGCATAGGAATCGGGCAGAGGAAGGGATTGACGTCTGTCTGCTGATAGTCTTGGCCGCTGGTCGGGACAGTGCGCGGAAGCGTCGCTCTCCAATCCCGACATCACGTCATCCCCCACGGGGGACCGGCCGGAGGAGGTGGGGCTGCGGTGGATCGAAGTCACCCGGCCAATACCAACCGCTCTTCCGCCCCGCTCATGTCCCGGTGACCCGGGTCCCGGGTATCTGAGGCCTCAGCCCGTCCGGGCACGGCACTTCGCACGACGGAAGAGCACTTCTTTTCTGCCTGTGTTTTCCGCCTGTCTGTAGCGAACGCCGTCACCGCGACCCCGCGGTGCCGCCCGCTTTGCGGACGTACGCACCACGTCCCCATTCCGGGCTGTGCCACCTCGCCGACGGCCTCTCCGTGAAGGAGCCCGCCATGTCGATGATCCGAGACCTGCGCGCAGCGGTCCGCCCGGCCCTGCGCAAGAGCACCGCCGCCTACGGCAAGTACGACTCGTACGACGCCACCCGTGACCCGTCCGCGTCGAGCGCGGTCGTCGACTGCGCGGTCTACCGCAAGGGCCGCCGGGTGCTGGAGGACCCCTGTGTCACACCGCACGAGGCGATGCTGCGGGTACGTGACGGCGGCGGCTTCGCCTGGATCGGTCTCCATGAGCCGACCGAGGAGGAATTCGCCGGTATCGCGGCCGAGTTCGGGCTCCACCCGCTGGCGGTCGAGGACGCGGTGCACGCGCATCAGCGGCCCAAGCTGGAGCGGTACGACGACACGCTGTTCACGGTCTTCAAGACCATCCACTATGTCGAGCACACCGAACTGACCTCGACCAGCGAGGTCGTGGAGACCGGTGAGGTCATGTGCTTCACCGGACGGGACTTCGTCATCACCGTCCGGCACGGCGGCAAGGGCTCACTGCGCGCCCTGCGCCACCGGCTTGAGGGGGACGAGGAGTTGCTCGCCAAAGGGCCCTCCGCCGTGCTGCACTCCATCGCCGACCATGTCGTCGACGGATATATCGCGGTGGCGGCGGCCGTGCAGGACGACATCGACGAGGTCGAGATCGATGTCTTCTCGGCGCCCGCGAAGGGCAGTCCGCGCGGCTCCGACGCCGGACGGATCTATCAGCTCAAGCGTGAGGTACTGGAGTTCAAGCGGGCCGCCTCCCCGCTGCTGCGGCCGATGCAGCTTCTGAGCGAGCGGCCGATGCGGCTGGTGGACCCGGACATCCAGAAGTACTTCCGCGATGTCGCGGACCATCTGGCGCAGGTGCACGAGCAGGTCATCGGCTTCGACGAGCTGCTGAACTCGATCCTCCAGGCGAATCTGGCGCAGGCGACCGTCGCGCAGAACGAGGACATGCGCAAGATCACGTCCTGGGCGGCCATCATCGCCGTACCGACGGCCATCTGCGGGATCTACGGCATGAACTTCGATCACATGCCGGAACTGCACTGGAAGTTCGGTTACCCGATGGTGCTCGGCGCGATCGCGGTCGTCTGTGTGACGATCCATCGCACCCTCAAGCGCAACGGGTGGCTCTAGGCACCGGCTCCAGGCGCTCCCGTGCCCGCGGTGCTCCCGCGCCCCGCGGTATCGGCGGTGTCCGGCCGGGTGTCCGGGGCGCCGGTTAAGCTGCGGGGCATGACAGATCCGCAGCTCGGCCAGGCGCTTGTCGAGGAGGCCACCAAGAAGTCCGCGCTCATCTGGGTGCGGGGCCCGGGGCCCGTTCGCGCGCTGTGGCACATCTGGCACGAAGGCGCCGCGTATCTGGTCGGGGACGGTCCCGGGGAGCAGCCGCTGCCGGGGCTCGCCGACGGCTCCACCGCCGAGGTGACCGTACGCAGCAAGGACAAGGGCGGCCGGCTGGTCGTCTGGACCGCGGCCGTCACCGAACTGCCCCCGCGCTCGGCGGACTGGGAGGCGGCCGTGGCCGAACTCAAGGGCAAGCGGCTCAACGCGCCGGACGCGGAGGAGATGCCGGAGCGCTGGGCGCGTGAGTGCCGGGTGCTGCGGCTGGCGCCCCGGGGCATGACCACCGACCTGCCGTCGGACTCACAGGCCGCCGTGCCCCTGCCGACGGTGGCGACAACTCGTCAGCCCGCGCCCGCGTCGCTCGGGCGGCTGCTCCTGAGGAAAATCGGCCCGTCCCGCGACTGAGGACGCCCCAGCGGCCGACCCTGGCCCTGGCCCTGGCCCTGGCCCTGGCAGACGGTCCCGGACCCGGCGCACGGTCCGGGTCCTGGCCCCGGCGCACGGTCCTGGACCGGTCCTGGTCCTGGTCCTGGTCCTGGGCTAGTTCTCGGCCTTCGGCAGACGGCTGCCGTAGTCGACGGTCTCCCCCTTCGCCGGGGCCTCCAGCACGAAATCCTTGCCCCAGTCGGAGAGAGTGACCGTCCCGGCGCCGCCCGCGCGTACCAGTTGCAGCGGATACGGCACGCCCTCCAGCGAGACGTCCAGCGTCCCGCCGTCGCCCTCACCGCCGTTGACCTTGACGGTCCGCAGACCGCCGATCCGGTCGCGGTCGCCCTTGGTCAGCTTGCCGTGCAGCGTCAGTATCCCGTCGAGCAGCACGTTCTTGTCCGTGAAGCCGCTGAGCTGCTTGTACGAGGGGTCGTCCTCCGGGACCTTCACATACTTGTCCTGGAGCTTGTCCGCGACCGCGACGTCCGATTCGGTGGGCTCTCCGCTCCCGCCGCCCTCGTCCTCGTCCGTGTCCGCGTGGCTCCAGAACCCGGCGTCGGCCTTCAGATACAGCTCGTCCTCGATCCGCAGGAGCTGGAAGGTGCTGTCCTTCGAGATGACCGAGCCGATGCCGCCGTCCGCCTTGAGCTGCATATTGAGCTTGTAGGTCTCCCCGTTGCTCACCAGCGAGCCCGAGAGCCGGACCGCGCTCGCGCCGTCCGCCGCGGACTGCGCCTTTCTCTCGATCTCGGTGGCGGCGAGCTTCCCGACACCGTTCGTTCCCTCGTCCGGATCCTCACCGCACGCCGTGAGTACGGCGGCCAGCCCCGCGCAGAGCGCGACGGGGAGTGCGGCCCGGCGGACACGGCCGGACGACAGGGGAAGGGACACAGACACACTGCCTCTCATACGCGGTGGCGGGTGGCAGACGGCAGCGTACCCGGGCTGTCCGCGCCGCTCGACAGAGAGCCGTACCGATGCCGTACGCACGCCGTACGGACCGTTCCACCAGGGCGTACCGGACCGGTACGGGCTAGCCTGAACCCGTTATCGCGCTGGATAGAAGGACATTCAGGGACAAGCTTTCAGGGACAAGGAGGCGCGCGCAATGGCCGCTGGCGCTCCTCGGATCTTCGTCTCGCATCTGGCCGGTGTGCCGGTCTTCGACCCCGCCGGTGATCAGGTGGGCCGGGTCCGCGATCTGGTGGCGATGCTGCGGGTCGGCCGCCGCCCGCCGCGGCTGCTCGGTCTGGTCGTCGAGGCACTCACCCGGCGCCGGATCTTCCTGCCCATGACCCGTGTGACCGGCATCGAGTCGGGCCAGGTGATCACCACCGGGGTGCTGAACGTACGGCGCTTCGAACCGCGCCCCACGGAGCGTCTGGTCCTGGGCGAACTGCTTGACCGGCGGGTGCGGCTGGTGGAGAGCGGCGAGGAGGTGACGGTCCTCGATGTGGCGATCCGCCAGCTCCCGGCCCGCCGCGACTGGGAGATCGACAAGGTCTATGTACGGCGCGGCAGGAAGGGCGGCGCGCTGCGGCGGCGCGGGGAGGCACTGACGGTCGAGTGGTCGGCGGTCACCGGTTTCTCCCTGGAGGAGGAGGGGCAGGGCGCGGAGAACCTTGTCGCCACCTTCGAGCGGCTCCGTCCGGCCGATCTCGCCAACGCGCTGCACCATCTCACGCCGAAGCGGCGGGCCGAGGTGGCCGCGGCGCTCGACGACGACCGGCTCGCGGATGTGATGGAGGAACTGCCCGAGGACGACCAGGTGGAGATCCTCGGCAAGCTGGAGGAGGAGCGCGCGGCCGATGTCCTGGAGGCGATGGACCCGGACGACGCGGCCGATCTGCTCTCCGAGCTGCCCGAGGTGGACAAGGAGCGGCTGCTGACGCTGATGCGGCCGGACGACGCCGCGGACGTCCGCCGGCTGATGTCGTACGAGGAGCGCACGGCGGGCGGTCTGATGACGACCGATCCGATCGTGCTGCGGCCGGACGCGACGGTCGCCGACGCGCTGGCCCGGGTACGGCAGCAGGACCTCTCCCCCGCGCTCGCCGCGCAGGTCTATGTGTGCCGGCCGCCGGACGAGACCCCGACGGGCAGATATCTGGGTACGGTCCACTTCCAGCGGCTGCTGCGGGAGCCGCCGTACACCCTGGTCAGCTCGATCGTGGACAGCGATCTGCCGCCGTTCGACCCCGGGACCCCGCTCTCGGAGATCACCAGCTTCCTCGCCGCGTACAACATGGTCTCGGCGCCCGTGGTGGACGACGGCGGGTCGCTGCTCGGCGCGGTGACCGTCGACGACGTACTCGACCACATGCTGCCGGACGACTGGCGTGAGACGGACTACCACGGCCTGGAGGAGGCGGTCGGCCGTGGTGAGTGACCGTACGGACAAGGACGGCGGCCGGGAGCGCGCGAGGGCCGTGCCGGGCATGGGGTCGACGGCGCTGTCACGCGGCGGCCGGAACCGGCTGGACCAGCCGCTGCCACCGCGGCGCAGGCTGCTGCCCGACTACGATCCCGAGGCCTTCGGGGTGCTCTCGGAGCGGATCGCCCGCTTCCTGGGGACGGGCCGTTTCATCGTCTGGATGACCCTGATCATCATCCTCTGGCTCGTCTGGAACATCACCGCCCCGGTCTGGCTGCGCTGGGACCCGTATCCGTTCATCTTCCTGACGCTGATGCTGTCCCTCCAGGCCTCGTACGCCGCCCCGCTCATCCTGCTGGCGCAGAACCGCCAGGACGACCGGGACCGGGTCACCCATGAGCAGGAGCGCAAGCAGAACGAGCGCTCCATCGCGGACACGGAGTATCTGACCCGGGAGATCGCGGCACTGCGGATAGGCCTCGGCGAGGTGGCCACCCGGGACTGGATCCGGTCCGAACTCCAGGATCTGGTGCGGGACATGGTGGAGCACCGGGTGGTGTTCCCGGCCGAGACCGTCCACGGCCGCGAGGAGCCCGATCGCTGACGGCCTTTCCCCGGGCCGCGCCGGGCGCCGTACCATCACGGTATGGCTACCGACACGTACGGAACCGCCGTCCCCGCCGAGGACGCGGTGCGCGCCGCGCTGGCGACGGTGAACGACCCCGAGATCCACCGGCCGATCACCGATCTCGGGATGGTCAAATCCGTGGAGATCGGCGCGGACGGCGCGGTGGCCGTCACGGTGTATCTCACGGTGTCCGGCTGCCCGATGCGCGACACGATCACACGGAGCGTGACGGACGCCGTCTCCCGGGTCGAGGGCGTCACCCGGGTCGACGTCACGCTGGACGTGATGAGCGACGAGCAGCGGCGCGGGCTGGCGGCGTCGCTGCGCGGCGGCACGGCGGAGCGGGAGGTGCCGTTCGCCAAGCCCGGCTCGCTGACCCGGGTGTACGCGGTGGCATCGGGCAAGGGCGGTGTCGGCAAGTCCTCGGTGACGGTCAATCTGGCCGCGGCGATGGCGGCCGACGGGCTGAAGGTCGGGGTGGTCGACGCGGACATCTACGGCCACAGCGTGCCGCGGATGCTCGGCAGCGAGGGCCGGCCCACCCAGGTCGAGAATATGATCATGCCGCCGTCGGCGAACGGTGTGAAGGTGATCTCCATCGGTATGTTCACCCCGGGCAACTCGCCCGTGGTGTGGCGCGGGCCGATGCTGCACCGCGCGCTCCAGCAGTTCCTCGCGGATGTGTACTGGGGCGATCTGGACGTGCTGCTGCTCGATCTGCCGCCGGGGACGGGCGACATCGCGATCTCGGTGGCGCAGCTGGTGCCGAACGCGGAGATCCTGGTGGTCACGACCCCGCAGCAGGCCGCGGCCGAGGTCGCCGAGCGGGCCGGCTCCATCGCCGTACAGACCCATCAGAAGATCGTCGGTGTGGTCGAGAACATGTCGGGTCTGCCGTGTCCGCACTGCGACGAGATGATCGATGTCTTCGGCACCGGCGGCGGCAAGCTGGTCGCCGAGGGGCTGACGAGGGAGACCGGCGCCACGGTTCCGGTGCTGGGCGCGATCCCCATCGACGTACGGCTGCGGGAGGGCGGCGACGAGGGCAAGCCGATCGTGCTCTCCGACCCCGACTCTCCGGCGGCGACGGCGCTGCGCGAGATCGCGGAGAAGCTGGGCGGGAGGCAGCGCGGTCTGGCGGGCATGTCGCTGGGAATCACCCCGCGCAACAAGTTCTGAGGGCTCCTACGGGCCGGCCGGGTTCTGTACGGCCACCAGGTTCCGTACGGCCATGAGGGGCCATGTGTAAGGGGCGACCGCGATGGCGGTCGCCCCTTACCCGCGCTCGGCTCCGTACGGGCCCCTGCGGCCCGCTACGAGTCGTACGAGCGGATGTCCTCGATCACCGAGAAGCCGACGCCGTAGGCGCTCATCCCGCGGCCGTAGGCACCGAGGTGCACAGCGCCGCTCGTCGACCCGGCCAGCACCCAGCCGAACTCGGACTCGCGGTAGTGGAAGGGCGTCGGCACCCCGTCGACCGGCAGCGAGAGGACCGACCAGGCGGGCTCCTCCAGATCGTCGGCCAGCTCGAACGCGGCCTCCGTCTGCTGCTTCAGCCAGTCGTCACGCAGGGTGTGGTCGAGCTGCGGCGGCCAGGTCGCGGACAGCAGGCCCGAACCGGCCAGCCAGGCGGCCGAGGAGGCGGTGGTGGCGTCGAGATGGCCGCTGCCGTCACCGCTGCGGCGCTCGGGGCTGACGGCCACCGTGATCACCACCGCGAAGCGCTCCTGGTCCGCCGAGGGGTCCGGCCTTATCGACGGCTCTTCCCCGTGCCCGGTGGAGCCGTGCCGTACGGTGCCGTCGGCCGTGGCTCCGACCTGCATCAGCCAGCGCGGCCCGGTGAACGCGTCGTCCAGTCCGTACCAGGGGAACGGCGCCCGCAGATACTCCGCGACCGTGCGACGCGCGAGCGCCGGCACCGTCTCGGCCCCGGCGCTGGATGAACTGGCGCTCCGCGCCTCTGTCCGGCTCGTCGTCTCCATCTGGCCGGCGCCTCCTCGATCTCTCGCGTCCGCAGCGGCCCGCCCCCGACGGGCGCCTCACTGCCGGACAGATGGAGGATAGCCACCCCGTACCGGCTCGCCGGGATTGATGGCCCTCAGGTGGCGTCTGCGTCGAAGGGCGGACGGTCGTCGCGAGCGGGCTTCTCGGTCTTCTTGAGCAGGTCGGGGGTGCTGGAGGAACCATTCGCCGACCCGACCGGAGCCACCGGGGCGTCCGACACGGAGCCACTCTCATGGCCGTTCACCGCGTCGGCCACATCGGCCATCTCCTTACGGAGGTCGAAGCTGCTGCGGATCTCCTTCAGCCCCAGATCGTCGTTGTCCATGAGCTGCTTGCGGACGAACGTCTTGGGGTTGAGGTCCTCGAACTCGAAGTCCTTGAACTCCGGACCCAGCTCGGAGCGGATGTCCTCCTTGGCACTCTCGGAGAACTCGCGGATCTTGCGGACGAAGCGCGACACGTCCTGGATGACCTTGGGCAGCTTCTCCGGACCGAACACGAGCACCGCGAGGACCACGATCGTGACCAGCTCAAGTGCGCCGATGTCATTGAACACCTTGCTGCTCCTTGTGTTCTCCATGTCCGCGGACGGAGGTCGGGGCCGTCCTGGCCTGAAGTGGTCGAGGTCCGGGCCGCTCCACGGTACCTGGCGCACCTGTCCGGGCGGTACCTTCGGGTGTCCGTCAGGTGCCGTCCGCGGAGCCCAGGACCACCGTCAGGGCCCTTTCCCGGCCACCACGGAGCAGTGTCAGTTCCAGCCGGTCCCCCGGGCGGTGGGCGCGGATCTTGACGATCAGTTCCTCACCGCTGTGCACGCGCCGGCCGTCCACCTCGGTGATGACGTCCCCCGCCTCGATCCCGGCCTTGGCCCCCGGGCCGCCGGAGGTCACCGCGGGACCGCCGTCCGCGGCCTTCGTGCCGACCCGGGCGCCGTCGCCCGCGTACTCCATGTCGAGACTCACCCCGATCACGGGGTGGGTGGCCTTGCCGGTGTTGATCAGCTCCTCGGCGACGCGCTTGCCCTGGTTGATGGGTATCGCGAAGCCGAGACCGATGGATCCCGACTGGCCGCCGTCGGATCCGGCGCCGCTGTCCGCGGCGCGGATCGCGCTGTTGATGCCGATGACCCGGGCCTGGGTGTCCACCAGGGGGCCGCCGGAGTTGCCGGGGTTGATGGGGGCGTCGGTCTGGAGGGCGTCGACATAGCTCACATCGCTGCCGTCGCCGCTCTCACCGCCCGCGGTGATGGGGCGTTCCTTGGCGCTGATGATCCCGGAGGTCACCGTGTTGGACAGGTCGAAGGGGGCGCCGATGGCCACGACCGGATCGCCGACCCGGACATTGTCGGAATTGCCCAGCGGCAGGGGCTTGAGCCCGGAGACCCCGGTGACCTTGACGACGGCGAGGTCGTAGCCGCTGTCCTTGCCGACCAGTTCGGCCTTGGCGGTCTGGCCGCCGCTGAACGTGACCGATATCTCGCCGGAGGATCCCGCGGGCTGGACGACATGGTTGTTCGTCAGGATGTGGCCCTGCCGGTCGAGGACGAAGCCCGTGCCGGTGCCCTGTTCGTCGCTGCCGCTGACATGGAGGGTGACGACGCTGGGCAGGGCGCTGGCCGCGATGCCCGCGACACTGTCGGGCGCCCGGCCACCGGACTCCCGGTCGGTCTGCGGGAGTTCGACGCTGGTGAAGCCGCCGTTGCGTTCGATGTACGCGCCGACCGCGCCGCCCAGCACACAGCCGGCGAAGGCGAGCAGGACCGTGCCCGCGACACCGGCCCGGCGCCGCTTGGTCCGCCGCGGCTCGCCGTGGTGGGTCAGGGGCTGCTGCCCGGGAGCGGGGGCGGCGGTGCTCCACGGGTCGTACTGGACCCACTGCGACGGCTGCTGGTGCTGGGTCTGCTGGTGCTGCGGCTGATGTGGCTGTGACTGCGGCTGGTGCGGCTGCGGCGGGGCCGGGGGCGGATAGCCCTGCGGCCCCTGCCGGTCCGCGTACGGCGGGGGCAGCGGGGTGCCGTGCGCGGGGGTCGGGAGCTGCACGGGCGGTGCGGGCGCCCAGGGTCCTGGTCCTCCGTAGGGCGGTGTGCTGTATTCGTCGGGCTCGTGCAGCGGCTGCGGTCGCTCCCGCGGTACGACGGAAGCCTCATCGGCGGGCGCCGCGAGCGCGGGTCCGGGAGTGTGCTCGCCGGACCCTGACGCCTCGTCGGCGACGGGAGGCAGCTGCGCCGTCACCTCGCCGCTCCGCGCCGGCGGCACCTCCGGCTCCTGCGGTGTCGCGCGCCCCGCCGGGGGCCGGCTCCACCACTTCGCCTCGGGTCCGGTGGGCTTCCCGTCGTCCATGCTCTCCCCGCAACTGCCGTTCCGCGCCCCGACAGAGGCACCCCTGCAAGGATTCAACCAGGTTTACGAACGTCCGCGCAGGGGGCCGCTCAGCGCCGGGTCGAGAACGTGCCGGCAGGCAGCGTCGGGGCCGCGAGCTGGGTGGGGGTGGGGGTGGCGGTGTAGCCCGTCCCGGAGGCCGCGTCGATCTGGACGGCAGGGTCCGCGGGCCGTATCAACGGCGGCTGTACGGCGCCCATCAGGAGGCCCGGCGAGAACGGGTGCTCGGAGAACGTCTGGGTCTGGAACACCCCGGGAAGGGCCTCGGCGGCCGGACGGTCCACGGAGTGCGGCAGCAGTCCACCGCCTCCGCCCTGGCGCCTGCCCGGCTCTCCGCTCAGCGGGGTGGTGGTGCCGGGAGCCCGCATCGGGGTCACATTGTTGCCCGAACCCCGGGGCAGGGCGTCGGCGGCCGTGCCCAGCGGCATCGTGCCGCCGAGGGCCATCGCGGCGAACGACACCGCGCTGGCGGCGGCGAAGGCGAAGCGCCGTCCGCGCCACGGCGAGCGCTCGGCCTCCTGGCGCGCGACCTCATGGATACGGAAGCCGGAGCCGCTGGGCAGCACCCCCGCGTGGGTACCGGCGGGGACATAGCCGAAGCCGTCACCGAAACCGTCCGTACGCACACCGAAGACGCCCTCACCAAAGCGCCCCCCGTCGAACAGCCCCTTTGCGTCGTCGTCATCTCCCGGGAGTCCGCCGGGCAGTCCCTGGAGTCGCGCGAGCAGTCCCGCGGAGGGCGCCGGCGGGGCCGTCTCGGCGAATACGCTCTTCAGCCGTCGCTGGGCGTCGGCCTCCGCCTTGCACTTGGCACAGGTCGCGAGATGGGCCAGCACACGCTCGCGCGCGTCATGGTCCAGCTCTCCGTCCACCAGGGCGGCGAGCCGGTCGCCCAGATGCTGTTCGGCGGGGGTCGGGCTTGTGCCACTCACGCCGCTCCGCCCTCCCCGGCCACGCTCACAAAGGCGCGCTGCTCGGCTCGGGCCTCGGGCGAACGGTGCTGAAGGGCCTTGCGCAGATGCGAGCGCCCGCGGTGGATCCGGCTCCGGACGGTGCCGAGCTTCACACCGAGGGTGGCCGCGATCTCCTCGTACGACAGCCCCTCGATGTCACAGAGCACCACGGCGGCGCGGAACTCGGGCGCGAGGGTGTCCAGCGCCTGCTGCACGTCCGCGTCGAAGTGGGTGTCGTGGAAGGCCTGCTGGGGCGACGGCTCACGGCTGGGCAGCCGCTCCGCGGCGTCGTCCCCGAGCGCGTCGAACCGGATCCGCTGCTTGCGGCGGACCATGTCCAGGAAGAGATTGGTGGTGATCCGGTGCAGCCAGCCCTCGAAGGTGCCGGGGGTGTACGTCGACAGCGAGCGGAAGACCCGGACGAAGACTTCCTGGGTCAGGTCCTCGGCGTCGTGCTGATTACCCGTGAGGCGGTAGGCGAGGCGGTAGACACGTCCGCTGTGCGTGCTGACGATCTCCTCCCAGCTGGGAGGCGTCCACGCCTGCGATTCCGCATCCGATGCGAAGGTCGCGGTAACTGCGGAGTCGATGGAGCGAGAACGGTCAGCGAAGTTGGTCACGGATTTCGGCTTGCCGGCCGACCTGAGATAGCGCTTCAGCGCTCCTCCCCGATCCACAGGCGCAGCCGCACCTCCCCTGTCGGCTCTGGTGGTGTCCAGTGGAGCCCCTACCATAGCCACTCCGCCCGTTAGCTCCGGATAAGAATCTTTACGCGAAATTCGGACCGGCCCCCGCGCTGATCCGAGCTGATCACGGGGGAGCCACACCCCCTCATAACGCCTGGTCCCATCTGCGGGTTCCCGGGCGCAGCGGATACAGTCACCGTTGCGCCGCCAACGGGGACAAGGAGAGGGTCATTACCGCCAACCGGCAGACGAGCTGGGCGTTCGCCGACGCCTTTGTCGCCGAGGACGAAGCACTGCGCTGGGCCCGGGACCGGGCCCGTGAGACAGGGCTTCGCTCGGTGTCACCAGGCACCGGAGCCGCGCTGCGTCTGCTCGCCGCCACGCTGGACGCGAAGGCGGTGGCCGAGATCGGCACCGGTACCGGTGTCTCGGGGACGTATCTGCTCCTGGGGATGCGTCCGGACGGTGTCCTGACCACGGTCGACACGGAGCCCGAGCGCCAGCAGTTCGCCCGGCAGACCTTCCGGGCGGCCGGGTTCACGGGCAACCGCGCGCGGTTCATTCCCGGCCGGGCCCTGGACGTACTGCCCCGGCTCGCCGACGGCGCGTACGACCTGGTCTTCTGCGACGGGGACCGCCTTGAGTGCCTGGACTACCTCGCTGAATCGTTGCGGCTGCTCCGGCCCGGGGGACTCGTCTGTTTCGAGGGCGTCTTCGCGGACGGCCGGACGGTCGACTCGGCGGCCCAGCCCGCGGAGGTGCTGCGACTGCGGGAGCTGCTGCGGACCGTACGGGAGAGCCCGGAGCTGCTGCCCACGCTGCTGCCGGTGGGCGACGGGCTGCTGTGCGCGGTGCGGCGCGGCTGAGGCCGGGGGAACACGGCACAAGGCACGCGTCGCGGGGCCCGGGAACGCGGCGCGGGGCGCGGCGGCCCGTGCCACCCCGAGGGCACCGAGGGCACCGAGAGAGATGTGAGACCGCCGGACATCACGCTGCCCCGGCACGGACTCTCGTCCGTGC
>NZ_JBSGVS010000080.1:0-38750 GCF_053608565.1 Streptomyces sp. NPDC055025 | reverse complement strand
CCGTTGGAGGGTGCCGGGGCTCTCTGCTGTCCGGGAGGGCTTGGGAGGGCCGGGGAAAGGCCCTTGGGAGGCCCCCCTTGGGAGGCCTGTCGCACCGCGCCGCGCCGGAGCGCTCAGGCCAGCTCTCGCCGGCCCGCGAGAGCTGGCGCCGGCTCTCGCGGGCCGACCCTCAGCGCGTCGCTCTCCGCGTCTCTCAGCGCAGCTCCGGCGGCAGCGTCCGGTTCTTGTCCACCTTGTCCGTACGGACAAGCTCGGCCCAGACGATGTAGCGGTAGTCCGAGGTGTAGATCGGCGTGCAGGTCGTCAGCGTGAGATAGCGGCCCGGCTTGGTCTTCCCCGATTCCTTGGGGACGGGGCTGAGCACCTCCACGTTGTACTTGGAGGTCTTCGGCAGCTCCTTGTAGACCTTGTAGACGTACCAGGTGTCACGCGTCTCGAAGACGACCGGATCGCCGGTCCTGATCTTGTGGATGTTGTGGAACCTCGCGCCATGGCCGTCCCTGTGCGCGGCCAGCGTGAAGTTGCCCTTCTTGTCCCAGGGGAGGGCCGACTTGACCGGTTCGGTGTAGTAGCCCGCGACACCGTCGTTCAGCAGCGAGGTGCCCGTGCCCTTCTTGACCAGGATCTCCCCGCCGCCCATCGACGGAACGTGGAGGAAGCCGATCCCGTCCTCGGAGTCGAACGCCCGGGGGCTGCCGCCCTCGGTGCCCTCCTGGGCCCAGTTGTGGCGTACGTCGTCGCCCTGCCGCGCGGCCTCCCGGTCGGCCAGGACATTCGTCCACCACAGCGAGTAGACGACGAAGAGGCCGAGCACGACCCCGGCGGTGATGAGCAGCTCGCCGCAGACGCTGACCACGGCCGCGAGAGGGCTACGGAACCTGCGGCTCCGGGCCGCGGCCGGGGCCGGGGATGCCGGTTCATAGCCCACCGCCCGGCCCGGCTCCGCGCCCTGGCCCTGCCCTGCCCCCCGGCCCGGCTCCGTCCCCTGACGAGGCTCCCGGTCCTGACGCGGGTCCTGCTCCCGGTCCGGCAGCGGTGGTCTTCCCGTCTGTTCCCCGTTGTCGGTACTCGCTGCCACCGCGCCCCGTCCCCGTCCCTGTTGCCCGGCCTTGTCTTGTCCCTGTGGCGATCCCGGTCGGCCTCAGCCGACGAGAGCGTCGGGCTTGCCCTCGCTGCGGGGCCGTTCCTCCACCATCTTGCCCCACACGATCATCCGGTAGGTACTGGTGAATTCCGGGGTGCAGGTCGTCAGCGTGATGTAACGCCCAGGGCCCGTGAAACCGGAACCGGGCGGCACCGGACCGATCACGCTCACATTCGACGGCGCGGTCTGCGGCAGGATGCTGGTCATGTCGTACGTGTAATAGGCGTCCCGCGTCTCGACGATGATCTCGTCGCCGGGCTGGAGCTGGTTGATGTAGCGGAACGGTTCGCCATGGGTGTTGCGGTGACCCGCCACCGCGAAGTTGCCCTGCTTGTCGGAGGGCATCGCCGTCTTCAGGCTGCCCTCCGCGTAGTGGCCGACCATGCCGTGGTCGAGGACCTTCGCCTTGCTGATGCCCTCGGCGATCGGGACCACGACATCCAGCTTGGGGATATGCATGATGGCGAAGCCCTGCCCCGGCTCGAAGGCCCCGGGCTGCCGCTCCGTGGCGAAGCTCTCCTGGATCTTGCTGGTCTCCTTGCCCGCGTAGACATCCGCCCGGATGTTCGTCCACCAGAGCTGATACGTGACGAACAGCAGCATCAGCACGCCGAAGGTGATGAACAGCTCACCGACCGCACGGCTGGCGACGACGGCCAGACTGTCCTTGGCGGCGCGCGCGGCCCGGCGTGCCTCGACCCGGGAGAGCGGCCGGGCGGGCGCCGCCGCGCCGGAGCCCGGCTCGGGCCCCGCCTCGGCCCCAAAGCCCGCCGGAGCCGCTTCGGGGCGCTTACGGCCCCGACCGCCCTTCGCGGCGGCCTTACGGCGCTCCGCACGGCCGCCCGTAGGGGATACGGGTTCCGCCGACGGTTCCGGCAGCGGTTCCGGCAGCGGTTCCGCCAGTGGTGCCACCACCGGGATCACGGCCGTGGCGGCCTCATCCGCCCCGGGCTCCGGCTCGACCGCGCGACGCGTGTCCGCCGTACGGAGAGCGACCGTCTCGTCGTCCCGTACCGCACCGGGAGCGTCCCCGGGTATCGACGCCGATGCCGACGGCGGTAGCGGCGAGAGAGACGCGGCAGACACGGCGGGGGCCTGGGCCGGGGCTTGGACCGGAGCTTGGACCGGCGAAGGTACAGGGGAGGGCGACGGCACGGGGGACGGCGCGGGGGGCGGCGGAGACAGCGGCCCGGAGGCCGTCCTGCCGTCCGTGCGATGCGCAGGGGTGGCAGGGGTGCCGGACCACTCCCCGCCCGGTCCCGGGGCCCCCGACGGGGTCTCGGCCGCGTACTGGCGGTAGTAGTCGCCCGACCACTCCGACTCCGGGTCGGCGGCGGGTTCCTCGCCGGGGGCCCGCCGCGAGTGCCGCGGCCCCGGCACCTGGCCCGCCGGCGCGGGGATACCGCCCTGCCCCGGTACGGACGCGGGCGCAGCACCCTGCCCCGGTACGGGCCCAGGTACGCCGCCGTTCCCGGCGGTCCGGCTCGGGACCTGCCCCCGCCGGCGACGTCCTGACCCCGGCCCCGGCACCGGGGTCGGAGTCGGCGTCGAGGTCGGCTCCGGAGCCCGCTGTCCCGGAAGAGGATCGTTCAGCGGGTCCGCCAGTCCCTCCACCGCCGCCTCGAACGCGCCGGAGTCCTCGTACGCTCCCCGCTCGTACGAGCCTCCGTGACCGGCCTCGTGTTCGGGGCGGAGTGCGGTCACGCGAGCGCCTTGCCCACCACCGGCGCGAGACCCGCCGACCGGTCCACCGCCCCCGGATCACCGCATCGCGCCAGCCAGTTGGCCAGCATCAGATGACCGTGCTCGGTGAGGACGGACTCCGGGTGGAACTGCACACCCTCGACGGGCAGTTCACGGTGGCGCAGGCCCATGATGATCCCGTCCGCCGTACGCGCCGTCACTTCCAGCTCGGCCGGCAGCTCCGACGGTTCCGCGGCGAGCGAGTGGTAGCGGGTCGCGGTGAACGGGGAGGGCAGCCCGGCGAACACGCCCTTGCCCTCGTGCGTGACGAGGGACGTCTTTCCGTGCAGCAGCTCGGGTGCCCTGTCCACGACACCGCCGTACGCCACGGCCATCGACTGCATCCCGAGGCAGACGCCGAAGACGGGCACTCCGGTCGCGGCGCAGTGGCGCACCATCTCGACACAGATACCGGCCTGTTCGGGGGTACCGGGTCCTGGGGAGAGCAGAACGCCGTCGAAGCCGTCCTGGGCGTGGGAGGTGGTCACCTCGTCGTTCCGCAGCACCTCGCACTCGGCGCCGAGCTGGTACAGGTACTGCACGAGGTTGAAGACGAAGCTGTCGTAGTTGTCGACGACGAGAATCCGGGCGCTCATCCGGCCGCCCCCGATCCGTCGACCGTCACATCGTTGAAGGGCAGCAGCGGCTCCGCCCAGGGGAAGACGTACTGGAACAGCACATAGACGACCGCCAGCGCCAATACGAGCGAGATCGCCGCACGCAGCCACGCGTTGCCCGGCAGATGCCGCCAGATCCAGCCGTACATGCTGTCCCTTCCGTTCGTCGCCGCCCCGAGGCGGTACGGCACCAGACTAAAGGGCGGCAGGGACACATGGGCGGCGCATGGGGCAGGTGCACACAGGTTCGGGGTTGCTCTTGGTCACAGAGCTCGGTCGCGGACGCCACACGCCCCGCCCGGCCCGCCCCGCCGGACGGAACCGTCCCCGAGCGGCTACCCGACCGGGTCCGCGTAGTGCAGATCCACCGTGCCCGTGTAGCCGGGCAGCGTCTCCTCGCCGTGTTCGTCGACCTTCCAGCCGAGCCCGTACGCCTTCACGTAGAGCTGGTAGTTCTGGATCGCCGGCGCGTCGGTGAGGGCCTTGCGGAGCCGGTCCTGGTCACCGATGGCGGTGATCTTGTACGGCGGGGAGTAGACACGGCCCTGGAGGATCAGCGTGTTGCCCACGCACCGCACCGCGCTGGTGGAGATCAGCCGCTGGTCCATCACACGGATGCCCTCCGCGCCGCCCTGCCACAGAGCGTTGACGACGGCCTGGAGGTCCTGCTGATGGATGACGAGGTCATTGGGCTGGGGCTCGGGGTAGCCGGGGTTGGCCGTGGCGTTCGGCGGGGCGTCGTCGAGGGTGACGGTGAGGGCCCGGCCGGTGAGCTTCTCGGTGCCGGCGGCCTTCTCCAGCGCCCGCACCCTGGCGTTCCCGGCCTCGGTGGAACCGTCGTCACGGCCGACGAGGACATCGATCTCGCGCCGTACCGCCGCCGTGGTGTCGCCCAGTTCGGCGTTCTTGCGGTCCCGCTCGTGGATCAGGTCGGAGAGCTTCAACATCGAGGCGTCCGTGCGGATGTTGGTGCCCTTGGCCGTGTTGAAACTGGTGACGAAGATGAGCCCCGCCAGCGCGAAGACGGCAGCCGTGAGCAGCCGGACGGGCCGCCGTGCCGGACGGCGGACCGGCCCTGGGGGAGAGTCGGCAGAATTGCTCAACGTACCCTTATCTCCTTAGGCGCCGCGGAAGCACTACGCTAACGGACGCCCGGGGGCGGTGGTGTTCCCCCTGCTCTCCGCCCCGGCAGCCCGTTACAGTTCCCTGCGCGGTCACGCAGCGCATCGACAGGAGAGTCCCTCGTGCCGAAGTCACGTATCCGCAAGAAGGCCGACTTCACGCCGCCTCCGGCCGCGAAGCAGGCGACCGCCATAAGGCTGACCAACCGGAGCTGGGTGGCCCCGGTCATGCTGGCCATGTTCCTGATCGGGCTCGCCTGGATCGTGGTCTTCTATGTGACCGAGGGCGATCTCCCGCTGGAGAGCTTCGGAAACTGGAACATCGTGGTCGGGTTCGGCTTCATCGCCGCCGGCTTCGGTGTCTCGACCCAGTGGAAGTAGCGGGTCCACCACCCGGCCGTCAAGCTCTGCCCCGACTTATCCACAGCGTTGTCCACAGCAGGGGAAAAGGTCAGACGATCTGTGGATAACTCCACGGGCCGTTGACACCGGTGTGATCACATCGCCCATTCTGATGACGTGCTCACCCCTTGTCTCCGCTGGTCAAACCCACACCGGCGACAAGGGGTACGCATGTTCCCCACAGGATGCACAAGATTCGGCACACACTGTGGACAACTGTGGAGTACGGGCAGTCCCCAGGGCGTCACGCTCGGAACACAGCGGTCACCCGGCACCGGCGGCGGTCGTCTTCCGGGGACCTTCCGCGCCCTCTCCGGAGGCCGGGATCAGAGCGAGAGCACCATGGGCAGCGTTGCGGTCCTGACCACGACCATCACGACCGCCGCCACCAGCACCAGCGCACAGGTGCCGTACTGCGCCAGCGCCCGGCGCTCACGGGGCGCGTACACCATGGCGATGGCGATCAGCGTGCCCGCCACCAGGCCGCCGAGATGCGCCTCCTTGGCGATATCGGGCCAGGTGAAGGTGAGCACCAGGTTCAGCACGAGCAGCGCGAAGACCGGTCGCATGTCGTACTTGAGCCGACGCATCAGTACGGCGGTGGCACCGAGCAGTCCGAAGACGGCGCCCGAGGCGCCCAGCGAGCCCTGCTCCGGCGCGACGACGAGATAGGTGAGGGCGCTTCCCGCGAGTCCGGAGAGCAGATAGAGCGCCAGATAGCGGGCCCGGCCGAGCGCCGCCTCCAGCGGCCCGCCGAGCCACCACAGGCTCAGCATGTTGAAGGCGATGTGCCATACCTCTTGATGCAGGAAGACCGAGGTCAGCAACCGGTACCACTGGCCGTCCGCGACACCGACGAACTGGTCGGCCGCGGGATCGTAGACATTGCCCACGAGATCGAGGTCATTGACGAGCCGGTACTGCTCGCCCACGGCGAGCACGGCGACGAAGACCGCGACATTGATGCCCAGCAGAATCTTGGTGATCAGCCGGGGATCGGCCGCTATCGTGCCGCCGGCGAGCGTACGCGGCTGACGCGGCGCCGGGCCGCGCCCGGAACCCGAGCCCTGCCTGACGCACTCCGGGCACTGGAACCCCACGGAGGCGTCGACCATGCACTCGGGGCAGATGGGACGCTCGCAGCGGGTGCACCGTACACCCGTCTCCCGGCCCGGATGCCGGTAGCAGTCGGGCAGGCCCTCACTGACGGCGGGCTGATCCTGGCCTCCATGGCCGCCTGGCGGGTGGTCCATCGATCCCCTCGGTCCTCGTGACGGCGTGCGGCGGGGCGGCGTGCGGTGCACAGCGCACCGCCCCGCCCGTCCGGTATGTAACCACTACGGACGGGCAGGGCGGGATGGTTCCCGGGAACCCGGGAACCGAGCAGTCCGTGAGCGGTCAGCGCGTCTCGACGACGACCGACTCGATCACCACGTCCTGCACCGGACGGTCGGTGCGCGGGTTGGTCTGGGCACCGATGATGGAGTCCACGACCTTCTTGCCGGCCTCGGTGCTGACCTCGCCGAAGATGGTGTGCTTCCGGGTCAGCCAGGCGGTCGGCGCCACCGTGATGAAGAACTGCGAGCCGTTGGTCCCGGGGCCGGCGTTCGCCATGGCCAGCAGGTACGGCTTGTCGAAGGCCAGGTCCGGGTGGAACTCGTCCTCGAACTCATAGCCGGGGCCACCGGTGCCGTTCCCCAGCGGGTCCCCGCCCTGGATCATGAAACCACTGATCACACGGTGGAAGACGGTGCCGTCGTACAGCCGGTCCGTGGTCTTCTTACCGGTCTCCGGGTGGGTCCACTCCCGCTCGCCCTGCGCGAGTCCGACGAAGTTCTTGACCGTCTTCGGCGCGTGGTTCGGCAGAAGCCGGATCTCGATGTCGCCGTGGTTGGTCTTCAGGGTGGCGTAAAGCTGCTCGGCCACGATCTGCCTTCCGTAAGTCTGCTTTGACTCTCACGATCCTCGCACGGAAGACACGCGGGATGCCCGGCCGCTGCCCTTGACGGGGGTTTGCGCCCGTCTTGGGGCGATTTCGGGGCCGGATGGAGGCACGATGGAAGAAGGCGCCATGGAAGACACGACGACAGTCCGGCGGAACCGCGGCGGACGCGGCGGAACCGCGCCGGAAGCACGGCGCGGGAAGGCCCGGCGGCGACGTCACGCCGGGAAGGTCAGGCCGGAAGGGTCAGTCCCGGAGGGGAACACGCCGAAGCCGCGCGTGGCTCGACCGTCCACACGCCTGGGGAGTCGTACGCGCGTCGTCCTCCATGACCCGGATGCCCGCATCGCATGCCGGGACAGAGTCCAGCAGGCATGATCTCGAAAAGGGTGGATAGGCGAAATACGGAACGCCACCGAGGAGGATGATCCTGTGACCCGCATGGACAGCGTGCGCACCGCTACCGGTTCGGCGAAGGAGAGCGTGCAGCACGCCGCGGAAGCGGTGGCCCCCTATGCCGGTACGGCCAAGGAGCAGGCCGCTCTGTACGCACATGAGGCGCGCGTGAGGCTCGCCCCGACAATGACCAAGGCCGCTCAGCAGGCTCGTATCCAGTACGGCGCCCATGTGGCGCCCAGGGTGCCCCCAAAGGTCGATGTGGCGGCTCACCGCGCCGCCTTGCGTACTCGCCAGGCCGCCCGTCAGGCGGCGGACTACACGGTGCCGAGGGTCGGACATGCGATGGCCACCGCGCAGCCGGTCGCGGAGCAGGCCGCGGCGCGTTCGGCGGCCGCCCTGGCCGCTCTGCGCGGACAGATCACGGCGAAGGACATCCAGAAGCTGGTGAGGAAGCATGAGCGGCGGGCCAGGGCCGGACGGCTGGCCAAGGGCCTGGCGGCTCTCGGTGTGCTGGCCGGTGGCGCCTTCGCCGCGTGGAAGTGGTGGGACAAGCAGGCGAACCCGGACTGGCTGGTGGAACCTCCCGCCGCTACCGAGGTCTCGGAGCGCGGCCCGCTGACGTCCGTCGACGGCAGCCATGTGGTCGATCCGCTCGATCCCGAGGTACAGGCGAAGGCTCGCCAGGCGGAGGAGGAGGCGCGTCGCCGGGGCGACCGTCCCTGATCACGCTGTGCCCGATCATGCTGTGCCTGATGACGTTGCGCCTGATCACGCCGCGCCTGGTGCCGCCGCGGGTCCATGCGCTGTACGGGTGTGCCGTGTCTTACGGTTCTGCCGTGCCTGACGAGTCCGGCGGGTCCGGCGGGTCCGGTGGGCAGTCCGGCGCGCACCGCGTGTACGCGGAAACTCGGCCCGGTCACGCGGCGACGAGTGCCGCGTTCGCGGCGCGGGCGTTCGCACGGGCCGCTTCGGAGTCGACCGCGCCCGTCGTGTCCGCGGGCAGATGGCGGACCGACGGCGACGACCCGTGCGCCTCGGCGTTGATCCGCTGCTTGATCGTGGGCGGTAGCGACCGGTCGCGTGACGGCGCGGCCGCCCTGGGTACGGTTGCCCGTGCGGGTGCCGCCTCACCCTGCTCGACGGACTGCGCGGCGGCCGGCGTCGGCACGGGCTGCTCGACCGGCTGCTGTACGGCGCTGCCGGCAGCGGCGGCGGGGCTGGTGAGCCCCAGGGAGGCGAGCACCGCGAAGAAGGCGGTGATGAAGACGGTCCACAGTTTCTTGACCTTGAAGGCGGCCATGACCCCTCGCTTTCGGGTTGGGCGATCTACATACCTTCCTCATGATGTGTACGCATCTCGAAAATCCACGGAGCGACGCCGTTCTCGCGCAGCTCTTCGGATGAACACCACTCGTACGGTCCAACCGCGTCCCGTGACGCCCCCTCAAAAGCACGACCGCGACCACCATCGCGGAACAGCGAAAAGTCCGTCCCGACCTGCGTCAACAGGCCGGGACGCCCCCAGGCCGTCAAGCACGGGCACGTGGTTACGGGACGTTCGGTCACGCCGGATCGCGCCTGCTCGGCCAATCCGGCTGGTGTCCCTGGCGCGACCGCCGCTGAAAGTGCCGCGTGAGGCAGGTCAGGTCGCCTCCGAGCGGCGCGTCCGCGGCCTGCTCGTCGGCCTCGGCTTGGAGGCGGCAGCGTGACCGCGACGACACGGACGCGCATCACGGCCCTGCGGCCCGAACACGCCGAGCAGGTCCTGACGATCTATCAGCTCGGTATCGACGAGGGGAACGCCACGTTCGAGACCGCCGCGCCCAGCTGGGCGGAATTCGACGCCGTCAAGCTTCCGGAACACCGGCTGGCCGCCCTCGGCGACCGCGGGCGGGTGCTCGGATGGACCGCCGTTGCGCCGGTCTCCGAGCGGCGCGCGTACGCCGGGGTGGTCGAGCACTCCGTCTATGTCCACCCCGGCGCCCGCGGCCACGGGGTGGGCGCGGCACTGCTGGACGCCCTGCTCGCCTCCACCGACGCCGCCGGCATCTGGACCGTCCAGTCCGGCATCTTCCCGGAGAACACCGCCAGCCTCGCCCTGCACCGCCGCGCCGGGTTCCGCGTCATCGGCACCCGTGAGCGCGTCGGCCGCCACCACGGCCGGTGGCGCGACGTCGTCCTCCTCGAACGCCGCAGCCCCGTCGTGCGCTGACCCGGCGCTGACCCGGCGGTGGGGGATCGGCGGTGGGGGATCAGCGGGGCCCGGCCGCCGTGGCCTGCGCGGCAGCGGTGAGGAGGAGGTCCTCGTAGGTGTGGTGGCGGCGGGTGGCGGTGCGATGGTGCAGCAGACCGGCCGCGCGGGCGTGCTCGCCCGTGTCGACGAGGGCGCGGGCGAGGGTGTCCTGGATGATCTCTCGCTCCACCCGCACTCCGCCGATCCGCTCCGCCTTCTCCCCCAGGCCGCTCAGCAGGTCCACCGCCGCGCGGGGGCGGCCCGCGGTGACCTCCGCCAGCGCCTGGACCACGGGGGCCAGGACTTCGCGGTAGTCGGATCGTTCGTCGGCGGCGGCCCGGCGGGCCAGGATGCGCAGGTCCTCGGTCGCGGCCTCCACGGCCAGGGCCAGGGCCAGGTTGAAGGTGTGGAAGATCTCCGCCATCCCCCCCGGCGCCGCGAGCAGTTCCCGTACATGCCCCGGATCGCTTCGACCGGCCGGTGTCTGCCCGGCCAGCAGCAGGCGCCAGTTCGTCGCGGCCCGCATGCCGACATCCGTACGCGCCAGCGCCGCGTCCGCGCGCCGGCGCGCGTCGGGGAAGTCGCCGCAAGCGATCGACTGAAGCGCGGCGTGCCAGTTCAGATGACGTAACTGCACCGCCTGCGGGTCCGCCGCGAGCCACCGGTCCAGGAATGCGACGGACGCGTGGCCGGTCCCCAGCTCATGTTCGGCGTGCGCGAGGGCGTGCGCGGCCACACCCGAGCGGGGATACAGGGCCAGGGCCCGCTCCGCCAGCTCGTGCGCCTCCCGTACCCGGCCCTGTTCCGCCCTGGTCGAGGCCAGCCAGCTCAGCCAGGGCCAGCTCTCCGGGCCGGCCAGCGCGGCCTGCCGCTCCACCAGTTCATCGCCCTGCGCGCGGTAGGCGGCGTCGCCACAGGCGGAGAAAGCTCCCACCATGAGCCCGGCCTGCTCATCGGCGGGCCACCGGGCGAAGTGCGCCACCAGATGATCGGCCGTCAGCCGGTACTGCCGATGCGTATGGAGGAACACCCCGTACACCAGGCTCGTCTGCCGCTCACCGGCCGCCCGCGCGTCCCGGTGCGCGATCACCAACTGATCCTTCAACGCGGTGTCGTCCAGGCGGTCACCGGTCGACAGGGTCAGCAGCGCCCGAGCCACACCACAGCCCGGATCCCCGGCCACCCACTCCCGCAGCAGGGACAGCGCCCGCCCGCTCAGTGCCAGCAGCTCGGTCACCGCCCGGTCCCCGACCGGCGCGTCCGCCTCCGCCACATTCACCACCATCCGACCGGTGACCCGCCGCTCACCCGTCCCCTCACACGCTGGCCCTGAACACGGCGGTACAGACGATGCCGCTGTTACCGCAGTGATTGCGCGGCAGGCTCAGCGGCAGACCGGCCTCGTTGCCGCTCCCGACCCCGCTCCCGGCCACCGTGACCCCCTGGGCCCGCGCACCGCCCTGGCTGACACAGGTGTTGCCGAACACCGCGTTCCCGATCCCGACGACGTTCGCGTGCGCGGCACCGGCCGGAAGCAACGCCGCCCCCGCCACCGCGCCCAGCACCGCGGCCCGCACCCCCACGCCCACCGCGCCCGTACCCCGCGTCTCCACGTTCATCGCGCTCCTCCTTCATCCGGGGCCGAACCCCGGGTGCCTGTACAGACCGGGCCCGCCGGACAAACCCGGGCCGCACCCCGACCAACGACAGAGCCCACCTCCCGACACGCGAACATCCCCCGCGCCCCGCGCGCCCCGCGGAAGCGGATCGCCGCGAACGATCCCGCGAGCTGACCCCGAACCCACGTCCCCATCACCCTCGGATGTCGGCACGACCGCGGGTACATGGCAGTACGAGAACCCCCTTCAACCGCGTTTCCGCAGGTCAAGGGGCGCGGCCCGGACCGGCGCCCGGCCGGGCGCCGGTCCGACGTTGGCGTAGTTCAGCCCGTTCAGCAGTGCTCGCTGGAGCTGGAGGACGGTGGCGGCGGTGCCGACCGCGGCGTAGGTGTCCTTGCTGTCGGCGACGAAGTAGGACTGGCCCGCCAGGCCGTTGGGCTCCACCGCGACCGACAGCGCGTTGGCGAACCCCTTGCCGCGGGGGTACGGGGGTGTCCACCGACCGTGCCAGGTATCCGGGGCCGCCGCACCGTACATCTGGAAGTAGAACAGGCCCCCGCCGTTGTCCGCGGCGTTGCCTCCGGCGTTCTCCGCTCTGCGGGCGTAGTTCTCCAGCGTCAGGTAGTCCGTACCGTCCATCGCGACGACGCCGCCCCAATGGAAGCCCCACAGCACGCGGTTGACGTTGACAGGGTCGGCAACGTCGCGGCCGTTGCGGTAGTCGTGCACCGCGAATCCGGCCCCGGTGGGATGGGAGGCGCCCAGCGAGCCGCTGTACAGGCCCTGGCCGACCGCGGTGGGCCGGGCGTACTCGTTCACCCCGAGGGTCCGCAGGCCGGCCGCGAGGCCCTCGGCGCGTGTGGCCAGTCCGGCGGCGAGCCGGTTGGTGTCTTCGCCGAAGAGGCGGGCGATGAGGTCCTGGGCGGCCTCCCAGGTCGCGGGTGGAGCCATCGGCAGGTCGCCCACCGGCACGGCGCGCACGAAGTGGTTGGCGATGTGCAGCGCGAACTCTCCCTGCTGGGTCGCGTCGCTGCCCAGGAAGACCTTGGCGCCGAGCACCGGCCGGGGCTGCCGCACCGACCCGATGACCTCCGTTACGGTCTCGTCGCAGTTTTCCCTGGTCGTCATCAGGTTGCCTGCCTGGCCGCAGCCGAACTGCAGGTTCGCCGCCCGCACGCGGGTCAGCGTGGTCGGGGCGGGCGCGCCGGGCAGAGTGAAGGTGACGGTGCCCGGCGGGTCGAGGAAGAGCTGTTAACAGGAGCCCTGCGAGGCCAGAATCCTGTTCCACCCGGCGATCGCCTCCGCCGTGGAGAAGAAGTGCTTGGGCTGACGCCGAGTCAGGTCGGCCTCCTCGATGGCGAAGAGTCCGTTGTCCGACACGCGCAGCCCCGGGTTCGCCAGTTGGACGATGTTGGGCACACCGCCGGCCAGGAAGGAGTAGCCGAGCGGTGCGGCCCCGTCGGCCACCCACTGGTTGGCCTCAAACTGCTGATTGGTCGCGTACGCAGCGGGTCCCGCAGAGTTGTAGTGCCGCATGGATGGTCCCCCCACTCGTTCGTCCGGCGGCGCGGCGCGGCCCACGCGGCGCACGACCCCTTCCCCCCTGATTTCCAGACGGGTCGTTCTCTTCATAGCGACCCGAGTCGCCCGCTATGCCGCATCGGCCATTTCCTGCCGCTTTTATGGCTGACAGCACGCAATCCCGGCGGCGTCCGCCATCAGGAAGCGGCGTGAGTACGGTCCCCGGCGGAGCCGGAGGAAACCCGATCACCCGGTTCTCGCCTCACACAGCGACGAGCCGGACGCGGTCACCGCAGAGTTTGGCCATGTCGTCGATGTCGGACGTCAGCATGACCACTGGACGCCGCTGCCGCAGGGCAGCCTCGGCCACGGCCGCATCGATGGCGTACTTGTGACCATGCAGGCCGACGCCCATCAACAGGGCCGAGGCCACCTTGGCCTCCTCATCCCCCACCGGGATCGCACGAAGGCCGGACAGCAGCCGGCTCAGCCGTGCCTTGTTCGTGCGGGCGTGCACGGCCTCGATGATGGTGAGCGCGCAGATCACCACTTCCATGCCACGCGAGCGCGCCTCGGCGACCAGGGCCACCACGGTCTCGTCATCGGCAAGCAGCTTGGAGAGCCCCTCGCTGTCCAGGACCAGCGTCCCCTCGTGAGTCAGCTTGCTGCGGGCCACTGGTCTTCCTCGGCAAACACCTCGTCGAACACCTGTCGCGCGCCCTGTCGCGCCTGCTCGGATACCGGTCCCTTGCGGCTCTCATAGTCCGCCAGGTACTCATCCAGCACCTGCCCCCGCAGCTCGCGCTCGACGGCCGCGGCGATGAACGCGGAGAACTCCCGCTTACCGACCCGGGCCCGGATCGCCTCCGCAGTCCCCTCAGGCAGAGACAGACTGACCCGAGTCGCCGGCCCCTCGCCGATGCTGTACGTCGTCTCAGACATGGCCTCATTGTGTCAAACGAGTAGGAAACTGGAAGGTCCTTCGCTCCCCCAGGGGATCGAGCGGAGGAGCGAAGGCCGCCCCAAGCCCTGCAACCACAGGCCGTCACGGGCTTGCGTCAGCATCACTGTGTTGACACGTCAGCACAAAAGAAATGGGGACAAAAAGAACCCCTGGACCGCGTTTCCGCAGGTCAAGGGGGAAAGAGAAGTGGAGCCTAGGGGAGTCGAACCCCTGACATCTGCCATGCAAAGACAGCGCTCTACCAACTGAGCTAAGGCCCCCGGGACGGGTCGGGTACGGCCGAGCGGTCGCGCCGTGGCTCGTCCAGCACCGGGACCAGAGTACCGGGTGTTCCCCGGGATCCCGCAAAAAGATTGGGACTCCCCGTGCGCGACCACGCTCCGTAAGATGCCCCACGAGGTTCGCAGCAGCGAAGCCGCTGCGATGGGGAAGCGATGGGGAGACGCACATGGACGCCGCACAGCAGGAAACGACCGCGAGAGCCAGAGAACTCCAGAGAAGCTGGTACGGAGAGCCACTGGGGGCGCTCTTCCGCCGGCTCATCGACGATCTTGGCCTGAACCAGGCCAGGCTCGCCGCCGTCCTCGGGCTGTCCGCGCCGATGCTCTCCCAGTTGATGAGCGGTCAACGCGCGAAGATCGGCAATCCGGCGGTGGTCCAACGTGTCCAGGCATTGCAGGATCTGGCCGGTCAGGTCGCGGACGGAAGCGTCAGCGCGGGGGAGGCCACCGACCGGATGGAAGAGATCAAGAAGTCGCAGGGCGGCTCGGTCCTCACCGGTACCAGCCAGACGACGAACAGCTCGGGCGCGCCGACCGTGCGCCGGGTGGTCCGCGAGATCCAGTCCCTGCTGCGGTCGGTCGCGGCGGCCGGCGACATCATAGACGCGGCGGACTCCCTCGCCCCGACCCAGCCCGAACTGGCAGAGTTCCTCAGGGTCTACGGTGCCGGGCGCACCGCCGAGGCGGTCGCCCACTACGAGGCACATCAGAGCTAGAACCGGAGCGGGGCCGGGGGCGGCGGGCCGCCGGACGAGACGACTGGGAGCGAGCGCGGCGCAATGGGTGAGGTCTTCGCGGGGCGGTACGAGCTGATCGACCCGGTCGGACGCGGTGGTGTCGGCGCCGTCTGGCGTGCCTGGGACCACCGGCGCCGGCGCTATGTGGCGGCGAAGGTCCTCCAGCAGAGCGACGCGCACACCCTTCTCCGCTTCGTCCGGGAACAGGCGCTCAGAATCGATCATCCCCATGTCCTCGCCCCGGCGAGCTGGGCCGCCGACGACGACAAGGTGCTGTTCACCATGGATCTGGTGAGCGGCGGATCGCTGGCGCATCTCATCGGCGACTACGGACCGCTGCCGCCCCGCTTCGTCTGCACCCTGCTCGACCAACTGCTGTCCGGGCTGGCCGCGGTGCACGCGGAGGGGGTCGTGCATCGCGACATCAAGCCGGCCAACGTCCTGCTGGAAGCGACCGGTACGGCCCGGCCGCATCTGCGGCTCTCCGACTTCGGCATCTCCATGCGCAAGGGAGAGCCGCGCCTGACGGAGACCAACTATGTGGTCGGTACGCCCGGTTACTTCGCTCCTGAGCAGCTGACGGGCGCCGAGCCCGATTTCCCCGCCGATCTCTTCGCGGTCGGTCTCGTCGCGCTCTATCTGCTGCAGGGACAGAAGCCGGACTCCAAGGCCCTGGTCGAGCTCTTCCTGGCCCATGGGACCCCGGGGGCGCCCCAGGGCATCCCCGAGCCGCTGTGGCAGGTCCTGGCGGGCCTGCTCCAGCCCGACCCGCACGCGCGGTTCCGTACGGCCACGGGCGCGCGCAAGGCGCTGACGTCGGCCGTGGAACTGCTGCCCGAGCCGGACATCGACGACGAAGTGGTCGAGGTCTTCGACCAGATCGGTCCGCTCCCCTCCGCGTTCGGCCCCGACGGGCCTCTCATGGAGCCGCCGTCGCCCATCCGGCCGGAGGCCCGGCGGCCGGCGGCCCCCCACACGGACTCCCACGCAGGCCCGCACGCAGGCCCGCACGCAGGCCCGCACGCCGCCGATCCGTACACCGACCCCCGCGCGGCCCATCGGACCGGCGGGCAGGCGTCCGTACAGCGGTCGCCCTCGCTCCCTCCTCCCTCCACGCCCGTCACTCCGACCCCCACCCCCACCTCCATGTCGGAGACCGGCAGCTTCCATCTCCCCCCACCACCCGACCGCAGCCAGGAACTGCCCCAGGCACAGCCACAGCGGCAGCCACCGGCTCAGCCCCAGCCGCCCGAGCCGCGGCAGCAGGCTCCCGCGCCCCCGTACCCGCAACCGCAGCACCCGGCGCAGCCGCCCACTCCCCCCACCTCCATGCCGGCGCATCAGGTCTCCCCCCTTCCCCCGGCGCCGCCCGACCTCTCTCAGGCCCGGACGGCGGCGGTCTGGCACGAACAGGCTCACACTCGTCCATACACCGCTCAGAGCCCGCAGGTTCCACTTCAGCCGCAGCCAGTTCCGCACGAGCACGCGGCAGTGCGCGCTCCGGCCCACCACGCCCCCAGGAAACGGCCGGGACCGCCCCCGAAGGTGACGGTCCCGGTACTGCTGGTGGCGCTGGCCTGCTTCGCCGTCGGCTTCTGGGCGCTGACCCAGATCCGGATCTGACCGGCGGCCGTTCTTCCCGCTGCCGTTCTTCCCGCCGCCGGGTTTCCCGCTACCAGGCCGAGGGCGGCCCGTACGACTGCGTAGGCGGCGAGGGCCGCGCAGGCATCTCCACCGTGCCCGCCCCCGGTCCCTGGCCAGGCCCCCGGCCCGCGCGCCGCCGCGCGAGCAGCGTCCATACCCCGAGCCCCAGTACCAGCACCGTGCCCGCGCCGATCCCGCCGACCGCGACCAGCACCATCGTGCCGTCGCTCCTCGCGCCGCCAGGACCGCCCGCCTCGCCGCCGCCGTCCAGCGCGAAGTCGCCCGCGGGCCCGTCGTACCCCGGTCCGGCGGTGGCCCGGCCCTCGATGTCCACCTGCACCGTCAGCCCGTACGGCCTGTCCCCGAACTCCTCGCCCACCTGGGGATTGAGACTGACCCTCAGGTAGTACCAGCCGGCGAACCGCATCTCCTTGTCCCCCGTACGGGAGCCGAAGCGGTTCTCGTACGCCACCGGCGGCAGCGGATCGAGCGCCGTGGTCTTCTGCTTGCCGTTGTACGACATCGCACCGGTGCTGTCGACGAGTCCCCGCGCCGGGTTGTAGAGGGACATGGTCAGAGCACCTGTCACAAAGCCTCTGCCGTCGGAGCTGCCCAGATCGGCGCCGGCGAAGAGCTGCTGTCCCCAGTCCACCGGCACCTTGTAGAAGAGCGTTTCGCCGGGCTCGATCCGTGTCGTCCACTCGCCGTCGGCCAGCGCCCGCGCGTCGAAGAAGCTGGTACCGCCCTCCCGCTCCCTCGGCGCGCCCCCAGCCGGACCGGGAGAGGCGCTCGGCCACTCCGACGGCGCCTCGGAGGGGCCACCCGCCGTCGTGAGCCCCGGCTCGGAGACATGGCGGATCTCCAGCTCCCACGGCTCGGGCGTGGAGGTGTCATCGCTGGTCCGCTCGATGACGACGTAGTAAGGACCGGCCTCCTGGCAGGAGTACGCGCCCGCTTCGATCATCCGGTAGGCATAGGCCGCGAGCGGTCTGGGGAACCGGCCGGCCGAGCCGAACTGCGCGTCGTTGGAGCTGCAGTCACCGCCCCGGCGGTCCTGGAGCGAAACCTTGATCCTGTCCCCGTAGGCGACCGTCGTACCGAGCTGGGGCACGGCCACCGCCGAAACATAGGCGTTCGTCGTAGCGTCGAGATTCAGCCGGTAGACGAGCTTGCCGCCGGGCAGGATCGAGTCCCGGTAGGTGGCACCCGAGTCCAGCGGCCGCGCGTCGCTCGTGGTCGCCGCTCCCTCGATCCGCCGTGCCCCGGGGTCGAAGACATACGGGCTCGGCTCGCCGACCGCTGCCCAGGACTGCCCCGGCAGCGCCATCACGGCGCAGACCGCCGCCGCGCACATCACCGCCGCCCCGGCCGACGCCACCCGGCCCCTGCTGCGCTGCCACTTCACGCGCTTCCCCTCGCCCTCTCGGCCGTCGCGCGCCGCGGCGGGCGCGACGCGCGTCCATCCTGCCCCGGCGTTCCCGCCGCTGTCCCCCCACACCGGCCCACCCACACGCTTTGCTCACGCAAGCGATGGATTCACGCCAGTGAACGCATCAGCACAAAGCCCCACCCGCGAAAAGCCCTGATACGAAGGCCTGCCACGAAGCCCTGATACGAAGTCCTGATACACAGCCCTGATGCGCAGCTCCCGGCACGAAGCTCCCTGAACCACAAAGCCGCTCGCACGAAGCTCCCGGCAACACGAACCCCCGGCAACGCAAAGCCCCCGGCAGCACGAAGCCCCGGCCGCTCGGCGGCCGGGGCTCCCATTTCAGGACTGTTGGTCTCACACACCCGAACCTGCGGGCACGGAGTCGGTCGCCTCCGTCCACAGATCCTGCTCGGCGCGATCCGCCTGGATCTGGCGGTACACGAGGAGCCCGCCAATGGCGGCCAGTGCGATCAGGAGAAGCTTCTTCACCGCGCGACCTCGTCTTTCCTTGACTTAGGGGACTTCTGGCGCCCGACTATACACACCGACCGATACCGATCGGTGACCTGTCCGCGACCCAACTCCAGCCTTCATCAGGCGGAAATCGCTGTCGATCGGAAGAACTACGAAATGCAATCGGGCCCATACGGAGGCGTTCCGTACGGACCCGATTGACGCGGTGGGGCTAACAGGATTTGAACCTGTGGCCTCATCCTTATCAGGGATGCGCTCTAACCAACTGAGCTATAGCCCCGCGCTGCCCCTGAAGATTAGCGCACTCCAGGGCCAGCCCCAAAATCGATACCCCTAGCTCACTCGTCCTCGGCGAGCGTGAGCTCGACACCACCCACGAAGCCGGCCGACAGGTTGTAGATGAAGGCGCCGAGCGTTGCCAGCGCCGTCGCCAGGACCACGTCGATCACCGCGATGACCGACGTGAAGATGAGCACCCGCGGCAGCGACAGGAACGACTGGAGATCGAAGCCGTTGCTCTCGTTCGAGCCCGTGGCCTCGCTGATCGTCCCGCCGACCGTCGAGAAGACGCCCATCGCGTCCATGACCATCCACAGCACCGCGGAGGCGACGACGGTGCAGACGCCCAGTGCGATGGAGAGCAGGAAGCTCACCTTCATCACCGACCACGGATCGGCCTTCGCCACCCGCAGCCGGGCCTTGCGCGTCCGCGGAGTCGTCCGCGCGCCCGTCCTCGGACGGCGTACGGCCGTGGTCGCGGCCGTACCGCCGGCCAGGGGCGCGGACGCCCCGGCCATGCCCTGCGGCGGTCCCTGCTGTCCGCCCTGCGTTCCCCCGCCGGGCGAGGGATACGCCTGCGGCGGGTGATAGGGCTGGGCGGTCGGCTGCGACTGCTCAGCGCCATAGGTTTCGTACGGAGGCTTGTGCCCCCGGGTATCGGTCACCGTTACCCCCTGGGAGTCCGTGGCAGGGCCACGGGCAACGTTCGCTCCGGAAGCGGCCGATCCGGCGCCCGTGGCTCCACTCACGCTCTACTCCTCGTGCTCCCCGGCCGAGGACGGATTGTCCTCGGCGACGACCTCGGCCGTACCCGCCTCATCGGTCCCCGGGTCATCGGTCCCGTCGACCTCTTCCGCCTCGCGGCCGGCCTCGGCATTACGCGCGATTCCGACGACGGCATCGCGCTTGCCCAGATTGATCAGTTGGACGCCCATGGTGTCACGGCCCGTCTCCCTGACTTCGTTGACTCGCGTGCGAATCACACCGCCGCCGAGGGTGATGGCAAGGATCTCATCCGTTTCCTCCACCACCAGCGCGCCGACGAGCGATCCGCGGTCCTCCACGATCTTGGCGGCCTTGATTCCGAGTCCACCACGACCTTGGACGCGATACTCGTCCACGGCGGTTCGCTTCGCGTACCCGCCATCTGTGGCGGTGAAGACGAACGTACCGGGCCTGACGACATTCATCGACAGCAGTTCGTCGCCTTCGCGGAAACTCATCCCCTTGACACCCGATGTGGCTCGCCCCATCGGACGCAGGGCATCGTCCGTAGCGGTGAACCGGATCGACTGGGCCTTCCTGCTGATGAGCAGCAGATCGTCCTCGGCCGAGACCAGTTCGGCGCCGATCAGCTCGTCGTCGGCGCCCGCCTCGGTCTCCCGGAGGTTGATCGCGATGACACCGCCCGAACGGGGCGAGTCGTAGTCCTTCAGGGGGGTCTTCTTGACCAGACCCGCCTTGGTCGCCAGGACCAGATACGGCACCGCGTCGTAGTCCCGGATGGCCAGGATCTCGGCGATCCGCTCGTCCGGCTGGAAGGCCAGAAGATTGGCCACATGCTGACCCCGGGCGTCCCTGCCCGCGTCCGGCAGCTCGTACGCCTTCGCCCGGTAGACCCGGCCCTTGTTCGTGAAGAACAGCAGCCAGTGGTGGGTCGTCGAGACGAAGAAGTGGTCGACGATGTCGTCTTCCTTCAGCTTCGTGCCCCGTACGCCCTTGCCGCCGCGCTTCTGCGAGCGGTAGTCGTCGGTCTTCGTACGCTTCACATAGCCGCCACGCGTGATGGTGACGACGATGTCCTCCTCGGCGATCAGGTCCTCGATGGACATGTCACCGTCGAAGGGCACCAGCTTCGAACGCCGGTCGTCGCCGAATTTGTCGACGATGACGGCCAGTTCCTCGCTGACGATCTGACGCTGCTTCTCCGGCGAGGCCAGGATCGCGTTGTACTCGTTGATCTTCAGCTGGAGCTCGTCGTGCTCCGCGACGATCTTCTGCCGCTCCAGGGCCGCCAGCCGGCGGAGCTGCATCTCCAGGATCGCGTTCGCCTGGATCTCGTCGATCGCGAGCAGCCCCATCAGGCCCGTGCGCGCGGTCTCGACCGTGTCACTGCGCCGGATCAGCGCGATGACCTCGTCGATCGCGTCGAGCGCCTTGAGCAGACCGCGCAGGATGTGCGCCCGCTCCTCGGCCTTGCGCAGCCGGAACTTCGTCCTGCGGACGATGACCTCGATCTGGTGCGTCACCCAGTGGCGGATGAACGCGTCGAGGGAGAGCGTGCGCGGCACGCCGTCGACCAGCGCCAGCATGTTCGCGCCGAAGTTGGTCTGGAGATCGGTGTGCTTGTACAGGTTGTTCAGTACGACCTTGGCGACCGCGTCCCGCTTCAGGACGACGACCAGCCGCTGGCCCGTACGCGAGGACGTCTCGTCGCGGACGTCCGCGATGCCGCCGATCTTTCCGTCCTTGACGAGATCGGCGATCTTCTGCGCGAGATTGTCCGGATTGGTCTGGTACGGAAGCTCCGTGACCACCAGGCACTGGCGGTTCTGGATCTCCTCGACCTCGACCACCGCGCGCATCGTGATCGAACCGCGGCCCGTGCGGTACGCGTCCTCGATGCCCTTGCGGCCCACCACCAGCGCGCCGGTCGGGAAGTCGGGGCCCTTGATCCGCTCGATCAGCGCGTCGAGCAGCTCCTCGTGCGTGGCCTCGGGGTGCTCCAGCGCCCACTGGGCACCGGCCGCGACCTCGCGCAGATTGTGCGGCGGGATGTTCGTGGCCATACCGACGGCGATGCCGGCCGAGCCGTTGATCAGCAGATTCGGGAACCGCGCCGGCAGGACCGTCGGCTCCTGGTTGCGGCCGTCGTAGTTGTCCGTGAAGTCGACGGTCTCCTCGTCGATGTCCCGGAGCATCTCCATCGACAGCGGCATCATCTTGCACTCGGTGTACCGCATGGCCGCGGCCGGGTCGTTGCCCGGAGAACCGAAGTTGCCGTTGGAGTCCACCAGCGGCATCCGCATCGACCACGGCTGCGCCAGCCGGACCAGCGCGTCGTAGATCGAGGAGTCGCCGTGCGGGTGGTACGTACCCATGACGTCACCGACGACACGGGCGCACTTGTAGAAGCCCTTCTCGGGCCGGTAGCCGCCGTCGTACATCGCGTACAGCACCCGCCGGTGGACGGGCTTGAGCCCGTCCCGTACGTCCGGCAGCGCGCGCGACACGATGACGGACATCGCGTAGTCGAGATACGAGCGCTGCATCTCCGTCTCGAGCCCGACCGGCTCGACGCGGACGGTCAGGCCCTCCACGGCGGTGGCGGTCTCCGGGGCGCCGGGATCGGGGACGGTGGGTGTGTCAGGAGTGTCAGGGGTGTTCTCGTCGGCCATTGCTGGTCAGTGTTCCTTTCGGCCTTTTCGAATCCGTGAGCTGAGATCCGTCGGCTGTGACCGACTCAGATGTCGAGGAAGCGGACGTCCTTGGCGTTGCGCTGGATGAAGGAGCGCCGCGCCTCGACGTCCTCGCCCATCAGCACCGAGAACAGATCGTCGGCCTGGGCGGCGTCGTCCAGGGTGACCTGGCCGAGCACACGGTGGTCGATGTCCATGGTGGTGACCCGCAGCTCCTCGGCGTTCATCTCGCCCAGACCCTTGAAGCGCTGGATCGAGTCCTCGCGGATGCGCTTGCCGTTCTGCTTGCCCAGCTCGACCAGGGCGTCGCGCTCGCGGTCGGAGTACGCGTACTCGAAGTCGTCCCGGCCCCACTTGATCTTGTAGAGCGGCGGACGCGACAGATAGACGTGCCCGGCCTCGACCAGCGGCCGCATGAAGCGGAACAGGAACGTCAGCAGCAGCGTGTTGATGTGCTGTCCGTCGACATCGGCGTCCGCCATCAGGATGATCTTGTGATAGCGGAGCTTCTCGATGTCGAAGTCCTCGTGCACACCCGTGCCGAACGCCGAGATCAGCGCCTGCACCTCGGTGTTCTGGAGGATCTTGTCGATCCGTGCCTTCTCGACGTTCAGGATCTTGCCGCGGATCGGCAGGATCGCCTGGTACATCGGGTTGCGGCCGGACTTCGCGGAACCGCCGGCGGAGTCACCCTCGACGATGAAGATCTCGCACTTGGAGGGGTCGTTGGACTGGCAGTCGCTCAGCTTGCCCGGCAGCGACGCGCTCTCCAGGAGGCCCTTGCGACGGGTGAGGTCGCGTGCCTTACGGGCGGCGACCCGGGCCGTGGCGGCCTGGATCGACTTGCGGATGATGTCCGCCGCCTCGTTCGGATTGCGGTCGAACCAGTCCGTCAGATGCTCGTGGACGACCTTCTGGACGAAGGTCTTCGCCTCGGTGTTGCCCAGCTTGGTCTTCGTCTGGCCCTCGAACTGGGGCTCGCCCAGCTTCACCGAGATGATCGCCGTCAGACCCTCGCGGATGTCCTCACCGGTGAGATTGTCGTCCTTCTCGCGCAGGAACTTCTTCTCGCGCGCGTACCGGTTGACCAGACCCGTCAGAGCGGCCCGGAACCCCTCTTCGTGCGTTCCGCCCTCGTGCGTGTGGATGGTGTTCGCGAACGAGTACACACCCTCGCTGTACTGCGCGTTCCACTGCATCGCGATCTCGACGGAGAGCAGCCGCTCCTTGTCCTCGGCCTCCACGTCGATGACCGTCGGGTGGATCAGCTCGCCCTTGCGCGAGTTGAGGTACTTCACGAAGTCGACGATGCCGCCCTCGTAGTAGTACTCGACCGTACGGGCCGGCTCCTCAGCCGTGCCCTCGGCGACATCCGTGCCCGCGACATCGGCACCGACGACGGCCTTGGCCGACTCGCGCTCGTCCGTCAGGGTCAGGGTCAGGCCCTTGTTGAGGAAGGCCATCTCCTGAAAACGGCGGGACAGCGTCTCGAAGGAGTACTCCGTCGTTTCGAAGATGTCCGAATCCGCCCAGAAGGTGACCGACGTACCCGAGTCGCCCGTCTCCTCGTTGCGGAACAGCGGGGCCGTCGGCACACCGAGCTTGTAATCCTGCGTCCAGCGGTAACCGTCGCGCTTGACCTCGACCGCGACCTTCGACGACAGGGCGTTGACGACCGAGACACCGACGCCGTGGAGACCGCCGGAGACGGCGTAGCCGCCGCCGCCGAACTTGCCGCCCGCGTGCAGCACCGTGAGCACAACCTCGATGGCCGGCTTGTTCTCGGACGGAACGATGTCCACCGGGATACCGCGGCCGTTGTCGATCACGCGCACCCCGCCGTCGGCGAGGATGGTGACGTCGATGGTGTCCGCGTGCCCCGCCAGGGCCTCGTCGACGGAGTTGTCGACGACCTCGTACACCAAGTGATGCAGTCCACGCTCACCGGTCGAGCCGATGTACATACCGGGCCGCTTGCGGACCGCGTCGAGGCCCTCCAGCACGGTGATGGCACTGCCGTCGTACGAGGCGGTGACCTCGCCGTTCTCACCAGTGGCGATGGACGGAGTCTTCTCATTGGGGTTGCCGGAATCGGCCACGAAGCGCCCTTTCTGGCACAGCACAGGCCGTTCTCCGAGCAAGCGGGGACCGGCTGCGTCGTTCGGCTTGTGTCAGCATCTGTTGACGGTTCCCGCAAGCGCAGCGGGATTTCCCATCAGTCTACCGGTAGCGCCGACCCGAATGGGGGTTTGCCGGTACCTGAGTCCGCATGTGCCGCCCTGAATGAGCGCCCGCCGACTCCCCATATTCGGGAAGGGGCTCCAAGAGGCTCACACGGGCATAGGGCGCTTCGGGCTGTCAACCTCCCACTACGGTGAGGGACACTGCGGTTTCCCCGGGCGCTCTCGCAGGTCGGCGGGGCCGGACGGGAGCGGGGCGGGAGCGGGACGGGGGCCTGGAAAGAGGCCTAAGGGGGACGGGACCTGCCCCACGTCAGGAAGGGTTCCCCTCCTCACGTCAAAGCTGATCCACTCACTCACCCGTACGGGTAAGGCCGCTCGCGGGCGGCTCTCAGCGAGCCGTACGGCCGGAGGCGAGCCGTACGACGGGAGGCGAGTCGTACGGCGGGAAGCCGTGCGGGCGGGAAGACGTGCGGGCCGGCCCGGGAGCCCTGGGAGTCGGTCCCACAGCGCGGCTGGGCGGCCGACCGACCCGGGCTCGGTCCCTGCGCCGGTCCTCGACAGCCGGTCCGCGCGGCCGGTCCTCGCAACCGGTCCGTGCGGTCGGACATCCGGTCCGTGCGACCGGCCGGTGCGGCCGGCTCTCGGGGCGATCAGCCGTAGGTGTCGCCCGGTCCCTTGCTCCCCGGCGCGCGCAGGCGTCCGTACCGCTGCGGCGGGCCGCCGGGCCCCAGCACCTTGATCATCCGTACGGTGCCATGGCCCAGATCCTCGTTCAGCCGGGCCACCAGCCGGGGCGCCAGCAGCCGCAACTGCGTCGCCCAGGCCGTCGAATCGCACTGGACCGTCAGGACCCGCTCGTCCTTGCCCTCGTCGTACCGCTGCGGCACACAGTGCTTCGCCACGTCCTCGCCGACGATCTGCGGCCAGCGGCCCATCACCCCGCCCACGGCGGCCGGTGTCTCCCAGCCCCGCTCCGTGATCAGCCGGTTGATCGCCGCGCCGAGCGGCAGGGGATCGCGTCCGTCGGCCCCGGCGCCCGACCGCAGCCCGCCGCCCCATCGGGCCTGCTTCCTCTGCTGTACGGCGGCTCCGCGCGCCCGCGCCTGCTCCTTGGCCGCGCGCAGCGCGACCCGCGCCAGGTCCACACCGGAGGACTCGGGCACCGGCGGCCGCGCAGTGCCGCCCGGCCCGGTGGGCAGCTCCATGGGCGGTTCCGAGCCTCCAAGGCCGGTCATATGCGCTCCACCGCGCCATCGGCCACCATGAAGCGGGCGCCCGCCAGCACCCCGGGGACATCGTCGTCCACCGCCGCGGTCACCAGCACCTGCTCACCCGGAACCACCAGTTCCGCGAGCCGCTCCCGCCGCCGCGCGTCCAGCTCGGCGAACACGTCGTCCAGCACCAGCACCGGCTCATTGCCCTCGGCGCGCAGCAGATCGTACGAGGCCAGCCGCAGCGCCAGCGCGTACGACCAGGACTCGCCATGGCTGGCGTATCCCTTCGCGGGCATACGGCCCAGATTCAGCACCAGGTCGTCGCGGTGCGGACCGACCAGCGTCACTCCGCGCTCGATCTCCTGCTTGCGTACTCCGGCCAGGGCGGCCAGAAGCTGTGCGTACAGCTCGTCGCGCGTATGCGCGGACGCGGCGGCGGCGCGCGGGTCCACGCCCACGCCGATGTCCACGCCCGGGACCGGGTCCGCGCCGGAGGCCGCGAGGCCGGCCGCGGTGGCGTCGAGGGCGACGGCGTCCAGGGCGGAGGAACGGTACTCCAGCGCCACCGGACCGCCCCCGGGAGCCAGTTGCTCGTACGCCTTGTCCGTGAGCGGCTGAAGGATCGCGATCAGATCGACCCGCTGCGCCAGCAACTCCGCCCCCGCGCGCGCGAGATGCTGGTCCCATACGTCCAGCGTGGAGAGATCCATGCCACGCCCGCCGTGCCGCCGCGCCATCGCCGCCGATTTCAGCAGGGTGTTGCGCTGTCGGAGCACCCGCTCGTAGTCGGAGCGCACCCCCGCCATCCGGGGAGAGCGCGCCGTGATCAGTTCGTCGAGGAACCGGCGGCGCTCGCCCGGATCGCCCTTCACCAGCGCCAGATCCTCCGGCGCGAACAGCACGGACCGTACTATCCCCAGCACATCACGCGGTCTGACCTGCGAGGACCGATTGATACGGGCGCGGTTGGCGCGGCCGGGATTCAGTTCGAGCTCGATCAGCTGCGAACGCTCGCCCTGGGTGACCGCGGCCCTGATCACCGCGCGGTCCGCACCCATCCGCACCAGCGGGGCGTCGGACGACACCCGGTGGCTGCCGAGGCTGGCCAGATAGCCGACGGCCTCGACCAGATTGGTCTTCCCCTGCCCGTTCGCCCCCACGAAAGAGGTCACGCCCGGATCGAGCGGGACCTCGACCCGGGCGTAGGAGCGGAAGTCGGCCAGCGACAGGTGCGTGACATGCATGGGTGTGCGTCGGCCTCCCCCGGCTCGGTGCTCTGCTTCTTCCGCTTTTCCGCTACTTCGTCGGTTCGCTCGACTCGACCGAATGACCGCCGAACTGGTTGCGCAGCGCCGCGACCATCTTCATCTGCGGCGAGTCGTCCTGCCGGGAGGCGAATCGCGCGAACAGCGACGCGGTGATCGCGGGCAGCGGCACCGCGTGGTTGATGGCCGCCTCGACCGTCCACCGGCCCTCGCCGGAGTCCTCCGCGAAGCCACGCAGCCGGTCCAGATGCTCGTCCGCGTCCAGGGCGTTGACCGCCAGGTCCAGCAGCCAGGAACGGATGACCGTGCCCTCCTGCCAGGAGCGGAAGACCTCCCGGACATCGGTGACCGAGTCGACCTTCTCCAGCAGCTCCCAGCCCTCGGCATAGGCCTGCATCATGGCGTACTCGATGCCGTTGTGGACCATCTTGGCGAAGTGGCCCGCGCCGACCTTGCCGGCGTGCACGGAGCCGAAGTCGCCCTCGGGCTTGAGCGCGTCGAGGATCGGCTGCACCTGCGCCACATGCTCCGGGGTACCGCCGTACATCAGCGCGTAGCCGTTCTCCAGGCCCCAGACGCCGCCGGAGACACCGCAGTCGACAAAACCGACGCCCTTGATACCGAGCTCGACGGCGTGCTTCTCGTCGTCCGTCCAGCGGGAGTTGCCGCCGTCGACCACGACATCGCCGGGGGACAGCAGCGCGGCCAGTTCGTCTATGGTCGCCTGGGTCGGGGCACCGGCCGGCACCATCACCCAGATGGCCCGGGGACCCTTGAGCTTGCTCACCAGCTCCTGAAGGCTGTGCACATCGGCAAGGTCCGGATTGCGGTCGTATCCGATGACGGTGTGGCCCGCGCGGCGGATGCGCTCGCGCATGTTGCCGCCCATCTTGCCGAGACCGATGAGACCGAGCTCCATCAGGGATTCCTTAAGCGTTGAGGCGATTGCGTACCCGGATCCGAGCCTACGCCCGGACCCGGCCACTCACCTGTGGGGTCAGCCGCTCAGGCGTACCGGCATGATCAGGTACTTGTACGCCTCGTCCGCCTCGGCGTCGACGGCCGGCCGACCGCTGAGCAGCGCCGGCTTGGTGGAGGTGGTGAACGAGAGCTGAGCCACCGGGGAGTCGATCGCGCTCAGACCGTCCAGCAGGAAGGTCGGGTTGAAGGCGATCGAGATGTCGTCGCCCTCCAGCTGCGCGTCGACCCTCTCCACAGCCTGTGCGTCGTCGCTGGAACCGGCCTCCAGGATCAGCACGCCCTGCTCGAAGCTGAGCCGCACCGGCGTGTTCCGCTCGGCGACCAGGGCCACGCGCTTGACGGCCTCGACGAACGGGGCGGTCTCGATCACCGCGACCGAGTTGAACTCGGTGGGGAACAGCGTGCGGTACTTCGGCAGATCGCCTTCGAGCAGCCGGGTGGTGGTGCGCCGCCCGGCGCCCTCGAACCCGATCAGCCCCTCACCGGCACCGGACCCGGAGAGCGCCAGGGTGACCGTGTCGCCGTTGGTGAGCGCCTTGGCGGTGTCCAACAGCGTCTTGGCGGGCACCAGGGCGACCGCGGAGATCTCCGGGGACTCCGGCTTCCAGAGGAACTCACGGACCGCGAAGCGGTAGCGGTCGGTCGAGGCCAGGGTGACCGTGTCGCCCTCGATCTCGATCCGTACGCCGGTCAGCACCGGCAGCGTGTCGTCACGGCCCGCGGCGATGGCGACCTGGGAGGCGGCCGAGGCGAAGATCTCGCCGGGGACGGTGCCGGTGGCCGTAGGCATCTGCGGCAGCGCCGGGTACTCGTCCACAGGGAGTGTGTGGAGCGTGAAGCGGGAGGAGCCGCAGACCACGGTCGCCCGTACACCGTCCGTGGAGATCTCCACGGGGCGGTTGGGCAGGGCGCGGCAGATGTCGGCGAGGAGCCGGCCGGAGACGAGGACGGTGCCGTCCTCCTCGACCTCGGCGTCCACCGAAACCCGCGCCGAGACCTCGTAGTCGAAGCTGGAGAAGCTGAGAGCGCCGTCCTCCGCCCTCAGCAGAAGGCCCGCAAGTACGGGCGCCGGCGGACGGGCCGGGAGGCTGCGGGCCACCCAGGCCACCGCCTCCGCGAGTACATCGCGCTCCACCCGGATCTTCACCGGAACCGCCTCCTGCTGTTGCTGGCTCGCCCTGCTGGCCTTCGTCGTCGGCTGTGATGCCGGGGACCAGTCTGACGTACGGCGCCGACACTCGGTGCGGCTGCGGGTCAAGTCGACGCGACAGGCGTCGGAGGCTCGGGGGCCGAGTTGTGCACAGGACCCGCTTCCAAGCAGATTCCCCGGTAACTCTAAGTGGCAGTAGTAGTAGGGCCTGTGGAAACCGTGGATAACGTCGTTTCCGCAGGTCAGACCTACTTTTTTGTCCACCGACCCTGTGGGCGCGCACGGTGGACAACTCAGTGATTCTGTGGACGCGCGAAAGTTCTGCACATTCGATGCACAGGACACAGGGACTTCTCCCCAGACCCGTCCCCAGCTTTACCCAGGTTCCCCACAGCCCAATCCGCCTCCTTGGTGTGACGCCTTTCACTCGACTCAGCGATCCCGGGCGTTTCGTTGCCGAACAGTGGACAGGGATGTGGACAGGCTGTGGGCAACGAGCGCCTGCCTGTGGGCCGCCGGTGGACAACCGCGACCGCGCCCTGTGGAAGATTTTTTCGTCCACAGCCTGTGGAGCGGCGTCAGCCACAATTCCACAGGGGCCTGACCTGGCCCGACGGTTCTCCGATGGCGGCGCCTGTGGACACAGTCTGAACAACTTCGTGGTCCCCAGGCTGTGGACGGAAGATCGCTCCCCGATCTGTGGAGAAGACCCTCGGGCCGACGCTGATTCGAACAGCCCTGGCGCGAGACCGACGCGCCAGCGAGGTCGACAGGAGGCCCGGGGCAGGACACGAGGGGCACGCGGCGGTGCCGCGGGGCACGACGAAGGGCGCCCGGGACCGTCTCGGACGGTGTCCCGGGCGCCCTTCGCCGACGGGCGGCGCGCCGCCCGCGTCAGCCCTGTCAGGCGTGTCAGGCGTGTCAGGCGTGTCGGGCGCCGGTCGCGTCGGCCGTCTCAGCCGTTCTTGATGCGGTTCGTGAGCTCGGTGACCTGGTTGTAGATGGAGCGGCGCTCGGCCATCAGCGCCCGGATCTTCCGGTCCGCGTGCATCACCGTCGTATGGTCACGGCCGCCGAACTGCGCACCGATCTTGGGCAGCGACAGATCGGTCAGCTCCCGGCAGAGGTACATCGCGATCTGGCGGGCCGTCACCAGCACCCGGCTCCGCGAGGAGCCGCAGAGGTCCTCCACCGTCAGACCGAAGTAGTCGGCGGTCGCCGCCATGATGGCCGCGGCGGTGATCTCCGGGGAGGAGTCCTCGCCGCCCGGGATCAGATCCTTGAGCACGATCTCGGTGAGACCCAGATCCACCGGCTGCCGGTTGAGCGAGGCGAACGCGGTGACCCGGATGAGCGCGCCCTCCAGCTCGCGGATATTGCGCGAGATCCGGGAGGCGATGAACTCCAGTACCTCCGGAGGCGCGTTGAGCTGCTCCTGCACCGCCTTCTTACGGAGGATCGCGATACGCGTCTCCAACTCGGGCGGCTGCACATCGGTGGTCAGCCCCCACTCGAAGCGGTTGCGCAGCCGGTCCTCGAGGGTGATGAGCTGCTTGGGCGGCCGGTCCGAGGACAGCACGATCTGCTTGTTGGCGTTGTGGAGCGTGTTGAAGGTGTGGAAGAACTCCTCCTGCGTCGACTCCTTGCTCGCCAGGAACTGGATGTCGTCGACCAGAAGGATGTCGACATCGCGGTAGCGCTTGCGGAAGGTGTCGCCCTTGCCGTCACGGATCGAGTTGATGAACTCGTTCGTGAACTCCTCCGAGCTGACATATCTGACGCGGGTGCCCGGGTAGAGGCTGCGTGCGTAGTGCCCGATGGCATGGAGCAGATGCGTCTTGCCGAGCCCGGACTCCCCGTAGATGAAGAGCGGGTTGTACGCCTTCGCCGGCGCCTCGGCGACGGCGACCGCCGCCGCGTGCGCGAACCGGTTGGACGCGCCGATCACAAAGGTGTCGAAGAGGTACTTCGGGTTGAGCCGGGCGTGCGGCTCGCCGGGGCCCGGCGCCGGGGCGGGCTGGGCGCCGAGCGGTCCCGGCACTCCACCGCGGGGACCGCCGTGCGGACCACCGCCGGGCCCTCCCCCGGGTCCGCCGCCGTGGCGCGGTGACGGTGGCTCCTGGAGGTCGCGCCGGTCGGGACGCTGTTCGTACGGCGAGGGATCGAGCCCCTGGGGCTGCCGGTAGTCGTGCGGCTGCTGCGGGCGCACGGTGGCGTACGGATCGTGCTCCTGGTAGCCGCCGAGCCGGGGCTGCTGCCAGGACAGGTCCTCCTGGGTATGCGGCCAGGCGCCGGGGCGCTGCTGCTGGTAGTCCGGGTAGGCGGGGCGCACCGAGGGCATGCCGTCGTCCGACGGGCGGTGCCCGTAGGAGTCGTATGTATCCCCCTGCCGCTGCTCGTCGTGGAGCGGGCCTTGGTACCGGTGCTGCTGGGGTACGGCCGGGGCCGGTGGCGTGGGCTCGGCCGCCGAGTCGTCGACGGTGATGGCGATCCGGATGGGCCGGCCGCACTCATGGCTCAGGGTCTCGCTGATGAGCGGGGCGAGCCGCCCCTCCAGGACGCGCTTTCCCCATTCATTGGGGACGGCGAGCAGCGCGGTGTCGGCGACGAGTGCCAGAGGCTGGCAGCGTTCGATCCACTGCTTGTCCTTGGGCTCGACGCCCTGCTGGCCCTCCCTGAGGAGTTGCTCCAGCACTCGTGGCCACACTGCGGCAAGATCGGCAGGTACATCAGCCACAAGGCACGCTCTCTCGCAGGTCCCACGAATGTGTGGTTCTCGGGACGGGGTGGGAAGACCGGCAGGAAATGAATCCGGAGTTCAGCCACGGTAGTCACGGCGGCCCACGCGGTTCAAGTTGTTGTCCACAGCCTGTGCACAATGGAGCCCGGCACGGAGCTGGTTTGACCGGATGGCGTAGCCGCGCGTACCGTGACCAGGTCGAGTTGTCGATGGCTGCTGCCGCCTGCCTCCGATGGGCAAAGATCACGATCTGTGGTTGTGAAGCGGTGCACTCGGGCGTAAACGCGAGCTAATCGTGGGCGCACGGTGACAGCCAGGCGATGTCCCGCCATCACACACATCATCTCTGGAGCCCCCGAGTGAGCAAGCGCACCTTCCAGCCGAACAACCGTCGTCGCGCCAAGACCCACGGCTTCCGGCTGCGGATGCGTACCCGTGCCGGCCGCGCGATTCTCGCGTCCCGCCGTGGCAAGGGTCGCGCCCGTCTGTCCGCCTGATCGCCGTCAGGTCATGACGTGCTGCCTACCGAGAATCGGCTGAGGCGGCGCGAGGAGTTCGCGACCGCGGTACGCCGAGGACGCCGGGCCGGACGCCCGCTTCTTGTCGTCCATCTACGTAGCGGTGCAATGGACCCGCACGCGCCTGGGGAGAGCGCCTCCCCGACGCGTGCGGGTTTCGTCGTAAGCAAGGCCGTGGGCGGAGCCGTCGTACGTAACCAGGTGAAGCGCAGACTTCGTCATCTGATACGCGAACGACTGCCCGAGCTGCCCCCCGGTAGCCTGGTTGTCGTACGGGCGCTGCCCGGAGCGGGTGACGCCGACCATGCACAACTGGCCCGAGACCTGGATGCCGCTCTCCGGCGGCTGCTGGGAGGGGGCACGCGATGAAGTACCCGCTGCTGGCTCTTATCAAGCTGTACCAGTGGACGATCAGCCCGCTGCTGGGGCCCGTCTGCCGGTACTACCCGTCGTGTTCGCACTACGGATATACGGCCATCGACCGGCATGGCGCGGTGAAAGGCACGGCGCTGACCGCTTGGCGCATTCTGCGGTGCAATCCGTGGTCGCCGGGCGGTGTGGACCATGTCCCACCGCGTAAGCGCCCACGGTGGCACGAACTGCTGCGCAATGCGTGGCGCGGCAGTAGGGGCGGGCACTCCGCCGCTGGCGTGCCTTCCGGGGGATCGGCCCCCGAAACTCCCGGTCCAGCCGCAGAGACCTCGCCCAAAGCTCAAGGAGCCTGATTAGTGGACACGATTGCCAGTCTCTTCAGTTTTATCACCACACCTGTTTCATGGGTCATTGTCCAGTTCCACGCGCTGTACGGGACGATCTTCGGCCCCGACACGGGCTGGGCCTGGGGACTGTCCATCGTGTCCCTGGTGGTGCTGATCCGGATCTGTCTGATTCCGCTCTTTGTGAAGCAGATCAAGTCGACCCGGAATATGCAGGTGCTCCAGCCGAAGATGAAGGCGATCCAGGAGCGCTACAAAAACGACAAACAGCGTCAGTCCGAAGAGATGATGAAGCTGTACAAGGAGACGGGTACCAATCCGCTCTCCTCATGTCTTCCCATCCTGGCGCAGTCACCGTTCTTCTTCGCCCTGTACCACGTGCTCTCCAGCATCGCGAGCGGCAAGACGATCGGTGTCATCAACCAGTCGCTGCTGGACAGCGCGCGTCAGGCGCATATCTTCGGCGCCCCGCTGGCCGCCAAGTTCACCGACAGCAGTGACAAGGTCGCGTCCCTGAGCGCCTCGCTGACCGATGTGCGTGTGGTCACCGCGATCATGATCGTTCTGATGTCGGCATCGCAGTTCTACACCCAGCGCCAGCTCATGACCAAGAACGTCGACCTGACGGTCAAGACGCCGTACATGCAGCAGCAGAAGATGCTCATGTACATCTTCCCGCTGATCTTCGCCGTCACCGGCATCAACTTCCCCGTCGGTGTGCTCGTCTACTGGCTGACCACCAACGTGTGGACCATGGGCCAGCAGATGTATGTGATCAACCAGAACCCGACGCCGGGCAGCAAGGCGCAGGACCAGTACCTCCAGCGGCTGCTCAAGAGCATCACCTCCCACAGCGAGGTCCGGTCCCGTCGAAAGCGCAATGTCGTGAAGGCGATCGTGGCCAAGGGGCCCGACCGCAACGACAACGAGCGCAAGTTCGTCACGGGCCTGGCCAAGGTGGGTCTGGCGGTCCAGGCCGACGGCACCGTGATCAAGAGCGAGACCACCGCCGCCGAGGCCGAGTCCGGTGCTGCGGCGAGGCGGCAGCCCAAGCGCCAGACCAAGGCGCAGCGACAGGCCGCCGCCGCTGCCCACCCGGGTATGGAGAAGCCGGCCGAGGCCAATGACTCCGAGGCCGCCGACGACGTGGCGAAGACCTCGTTGCAGAAGAAGGACGAGCCGCAGGACACCAAGTCCAAGCCGACGGGCAAGCCCGCCGCCGGTTCCGCACGCCAAGCCAAGTCGGGGCAGCGCAATAAGGGCCAGCAGCGGCCCAAGCACCCGTCCAAGAAGTAAGAAGGAGTCCATCCGTGACGGAAGGCACCATCTCCGCCGCCGAGGGGGGCGACACCCTGACCCGCCTGGAGCAGGAAGGGGAGATCGCGGCCGACTACCTCGAAGGTCTGCTCGATATCGCTGATCTCGACGGCGATATCGACATGGACGTCGAGGCCGATCGGGCCGCGGTCTCGATCATCAGCGACTCGGGCGGCCGGGATCTGCAGAAGCTGGTGGGACGTGACGGTGAAGTGCTGGAGGCGCTTCAGGAGCTGACACGGCTCGCGGTCCATCGGGAGACCGGGGACCGCAGCCGGCTGATGCTGGATATCGCGGGTTTCCGGGCCAAGAAGCGCACCGAGCTGGCCGAGCTGGGTGCCAAGGCCGCGGATGAGGTGAAGAGCACCGGTGAGCCGGTGAAGCTGAACCCCATGACACCCTTCGAGCGGAAGGTTGTGCATGACGCGGTCGCCGCCGCGGGTCTGCGCAGCGAATCCGAGGGCGAGGAGCCCCAGCGTTTCGTCGTGGTGCTCCCGGCCTGATCGGTCCATCGCTTTCCGGCCCCGTCTGTTCCGCAGGCGGGGCCGATTTTTGCCAGCCTGATAGTCAGCCACCGGTCGGTGGTTCGGTATGGAAGGACGGTTCCCGTGACGGAGGCAGCAGAGCTTCCCCCTGCACCGGACGCGGCGCGTGCGGTTTTCGGTGAGTTCTTTCCCGAGGCCGTGCGCTATGCGGAGCTGCTGGCGGACGCGGGGGTCAAGCGCGGTCTGATCGGTCCACGTGAGGTACCACGGCTGTGGGAGCGGCATCTGCTGAACTGCGCGGTGCTCTCCGAGGTGGTGCCCGAGGGCGTGATGGTCTGCGACGTCGGTTCGGGGGCGGGCCTTCCCGGGATTCCGCTGGCGCTGGTGCGGCCGGATCTGAAGATCACGTTGCTGGAGCCGCTGCTACGGCGGACCAACTTTCTCCAGGAAGTGGTTGAGCTGCTGGGCTTGGACCATGTGACCGTGGTGCGTGGCCGTGCCGAGGAGGTCCTCGGCACGCTCCAGCCGGTGCATGTGGTGACCGCACGTGCGGTGGCTCCGCTGGACCGTCTGGCGGGCTGGGGAGTGCCGCTGCTCCGTCCGTACGGCGAGATGCTGGCACTCAAGGGCGACACGGCCGAGGAGGAGATCAAGGGAGCCCGCGCGGCATTGAGCAAGCTCGGTGTCGTGGAGACCTCAGTGCTCCAGGTCGGAGAAGGTATCGTCGATCCGCTGGCCACCGTGGTGCGGGTCGAGGTCGGGGAGAGTCCCGGTGGGGTGAGGTTCGCGACGAAGCGGGCCAAGGCCGCCCGAGCGGGTCGTGTGCGGCGACGCCGCTGAGCCGTAGCGGTCCGCACCGTCTACCGGTGGTGCTCCATACAAGGTGCCCTGCCGATGCAGTGCGGAGTGTCGTGACGATCTGGGCCTGCGACGCGTGCATCGTGTTTCACGTGAAACGTCGCTCACTGCTGCAGGGAATCATCGGCCGTGGCCGCGAGGCTTCCACTCCACGCGGACGAAAGCCCCTCGTAAGGGGCACGGGGTTGTCCACAGATGTGGATTCATCCACAGAACCACGGGCCTCGCTGGTTCGCGACCCCGAAAGCATGGCAGGCTCTCTTCATTGCGAGTCTGAAGTCGAGGAGAGTGAATCCTTGCGGTCCGACGCCAACATCGCGGGACCGATGACCGATCCGGTCCCCGGTCCCCGTACCGAGTCGGCGGGGGAGGATGTTTCACGTGAAACACCACCCCCGATGGACGACACCCCCATTGGTCGCGCTGCCCAGCTGGCGGTAGAGGCTTTGGGCCGAGCCGGCGAGGGTCTGCCCCGTCCTGAGCAGACGCGTGTCATGGTCGTTGCCAATCAGAAGGGCGGCGTTGGGAAGACCACCACCACGGTCAACCTTGCCGCTTCGCTTGCGCTCCATGGCGCGCGCGTGCTGGTGATCGACCTCGATCCTCAGGGCAACGCCTCCACGGCGCTCGGTATCGACCATCATGCCGAGGTCCCCTCGATCTATGACGTCCTGGTGGAGAGCAAGCCGCTCTCCGAGGTGGTCCAGCCGGTCCCGGACGTCGAAGGCCTCTTCTGTGCCCCCGCCACCATCGATCTCGCCGGTGCGGAGATCGAGCTGGTGTCGCTGGTGGCACGGGAGAGCCGACTTCAGCGGGCGATCGAGGCATATGAGCAGCCATTGGATTACATCCTGATCGACTGCCCACCCTCTCTCGGTCTGCTGACCGTCAATGCGATGGTCGCCGGTGCGGAGGTGCTGATCCCCATCCAGTGCGAGTACTACGCGCTGGAAGGGCTGGGTCAGCTACTGCGGAACGTCGACCTGGTGCGGGGGCATCTCAACCGCACGCTGCATGTGTCGACGATCCTGCTCACCATGTACGACGGCAGGACACGGCTCGCCTCACAGGTGGCGGAAGAGGTACGGAGTCACTTCGGCAAGGAGGTGCTGCGGACGAGCATCCCTCGGTCCGTACGTATCTCGGAGGCACCGAGCTATGGCCAGACGGTGCTGACGTACGATCCGGGATCCAGCGGATCCCTGTCCTATCTCGAAGCCGCCCGCGAAATCGCACTGAGGGGGGTCGGGGTGCACTATGACGCCCAGCAGGCCCATGTGGGCAGCCAGAACAGTCAGCAGAGTATGTCGGAGGGGATCCAGTGAGCGAGCGACGTAGAGGGTTGGGGCGTGGGCTCGGTGCGCTGATCCCTGCCGCTCCGCAGGAGAAGCAGGTGCCCGCTCCAGGAGCGGCCCAGGCGCCTCCCGGAGCGGTTCCGGTACTGACTGCGGACCGTGGTGTGGCCGCCGCGAAGGTGACCTCACTGCCGCAGGCCGCCATGGCACCGGAGGCCGAGACGGTCATACAGGAGTCCGAGGAGGTGCCCGAGCCCGTAGCGAGCGCCGGGGCGCACTTCGCCGAGGTGCCCATCGGCTCCATCACGCCGAATCCCCGTCAGCCGCGTGAGGTGTTCGATGAGGACGCCCTGGCCGAGCTGATCACCTCCATCAAGGAGGTGGGTCTTCTCCAGCCCGTCGTCGTACGGCAGGTGGGACCGGAGCGCTATGAGCTCATCATGGGTGAGCGGCGCTGGCGGGCCTGCCGGGAGGCGGGTCTGGAGCGTATTCCGGCGATCGTCCGTGCGACGGACGACGAGAAGCTGTTGCTCGACGCGCTGCTGGAGAATCTGCACCGCGCCCAGCTCAACCCGCTGGAAGAGGCCGCGGCGTACGACCAGTTGCTCAAGGACTTCAACTGCACGCATGACCAGCTCGCCGACCGGATCGGGCGCTCCCGTCCGCAGGTCTCCAATACGCTGCGGCTGCTCCGGCTCTCTCCCCCCGTGCAGCGCAGGGTCGCGGCCGGAGTGCTGTCGGCCGGTCATGCGCGGGCTCTCCTGTCGGTGGACGACTCCGAGGAGCAGGACCGGCTGGCGCATCGCATTGTGGCCGAGGGGCTCTCGGTGCGTGCTGTGGAAGAGATTGTGACCCTGATGGGTTCGCGTCCGCAGAGCACGCCCAAGGCGAAGGGACCGAGGGCTGGTGCCCGGCTGTCGCCGGCGCTCACCGATCTGGCATCGCGTCTCTCGGACCGCTTCGAGACCAGGGTGAAGGTCGATCTGGGACAGAAGAAGGGAAAGATCGTTGTCGAGTTCGCCTCGATGGACGATCTGGAACGGATTCTCGGCACTCTCGCTCCCGGCGAAGGACGCGTCCTGGACAAGGGGCTCTCCGGGGATTCCGGGGAGGACGACGACGAGAGCTGAGGTTCTCGCGCTGCCGTCGGGCGGGCTGTGTTCCATGCTTACCGGAACACAGCCCGCCCTTTGCTGTCCCTCGGTGTGCCAGGTAGCTCTGGGTGGATACGATGCGTTCTGGTATGGCGCATCCACCTTGATCACCTCAGGAGGAGAACGAGGGCCATGCGATCGGTGAGCCGCAGTCAACTGGTGTCAGCAGGGTTGAGCCTTGGGGTGATCGGCGGCTTCGCCGGTGGCTCGGCAGGCGAAGGAAGTGGAGAACAGCCTTCATGGGGCGTCGGCTCGTACCGCTCACGCTGGACAACCTTCCGGATCTCCCCAAGCGCTGTCGTGCGTGTGTCTTCTGGGAGCTCGATCCGGTCAGCGGAGAAGCCGCGGTAAGAGCCGGCAGATCGGAGACGGAGAAGGAGGCCTGGATCTCAGCTGTTCTGCTGGAGTGGGGATCCTGTGGCCGTGTCGTCTATGTCGACGATCTGCCGGTGGGCTTTGTGCTCTACGCACCCCCGGCATATGTGCCGCGCTCGATGGCCTTTCCGACGAGTCCCGTCTCTCCGGACGCGGCTCAGCTCATGACCGCCTGGATCAAGCCGGGCTATCAGGGGCAAGGCCTCGGCCGGGTTCTGGTACAGACCGTGGCCAAGGATCTGCTGCGGCGGGAGTTCAAGGCGATCGAGGCGTTCGGCGATGCCCGCTGGAAGGAGCCGGCTTGTGTGCTGCCCGCGGATCATCTGCTGGCGGTGGGCTTCAAGACCGTACGTCCCCATCCACGCCATCCTCGGCTGAGGCTGGAGCTGCGTACGACGCTCTCCTGGAAAGAGGATGTGGAGCTGGCGCTGGACCGGCTACTGGGCGCGGTGAAGAAGGAACCGGCGCTCCGGCCGCTCTGAGGGATCCGAGGGGAACGGAAACGGGCCCGTTCCCCCAGTCGGGGGA
>NZ_JBSGVS010000079.1:0-38948 GCF_053608565.1 Streptomyces sp. NPDC055025 | reverse complement strand
ATCCCGCGCCGGGCCCCACCGCTTCCGGCGGTGTCTTCCCCCGCCGCCGCTCCCGGCGGCTACTTCTTCCGGCCGCGCTTCTCGCGCACCCGCACGGAGATATGGATCGGGGTCCCCTCGAAGCCGAACTCCTCCCGGAGCCGGCGCTCGACGAACCTGCGGTAGCCGTGCTCGATGAAGCCCGAGGCGAAGAGCACGAAACGCGGCGGCCTCGTGCCCGCCTGCGTACCGAACAGGATGCGCGGCTGCTTGCCGCCGCGGATCGGATGCGGATGCGCGGCGACCAGCTCACCGAGGAACGCGTTGAGCCGCCCGGTCGGTACGCGCGTCTCCCAGCCGGCGAGCGCCGTCTCGATCGCCGGGACCAGCTTCTCCATATGCCGGCCGGTGCGCGCCGAGACATTCACCCGGGGCGCCCAGGCGATCTGCGCCAGCTCCGTCTCGATCTCGCGCTCCAGGTAGTAGCGGCGCTCCTCGTCGAGGGTGTCCCACTTGTTGAACGCGACGACCAGGGCGCGGCCCGCCTCGACGGCCATGGTGATGATCCGCTGGTCCTGGACGCTGATCGACTCGCTGGTGTCGATCAGTACGACCGCGACCTCGGCCTTCTCGACGGCGGCGGCGGTACGCAGCGACGCGTAGTAGTCCGCGCCCTCCTGGAGATGGACCCGGCGGCGGATGCCCGCCGTGTCGATGAATTTCCAGACCGTACCGCCCAGCTCGATCAGTTCGTCGACCGGGTCACGGGTGGTGCCCGCGACCTCGTTGACGACCACGCGCTCCTGGCCCGCGACCTTGTTGAGCAGGGACGACTTGCCGACATTCGGCCGGCCGATCAGCGCGATACGGCGGGGGCCGCCGACGGTGGTGCCGAAGGTCTGCGCCGGGGCCTCGGGCAGGGCTTCGAGGACCGCGTCGAGCATGTCGCCCGTGCCCCGGCCGTGCAGCGAGGAGACCGGGTGGGGCTCACCGAGCCCGAGCGACCAGAGCGCCGTGGCGTCCGGCTCGCCGCTCGGTCCGTCGACCTTGTTGGCGCAGAGCACGACGGGCTTGCCCGCCTTGCGCAGCAGTCTGACCACGGCCTCGTCGGTGTCGGTCGCGCCGACCGTCGAGTCCACCACGAAGACCACCGCGTCGGCGGCCTCGATCGCGTACTCCGCCTGGGCGGCCACGGAGGCGTCGATGCCCAGGACGTCCTGCTCCCAGCCGCCGGTGTCGACGACCTTGAAGCGCCGGCCGGCCCACTCGGCCTCGTAGGTGACCCGGTCGCGGGTGACGCCCGGCTTGTCCTCGACGACCGCCTCACGGCGGCCGATGATCCGGTTCACGAGTGTCGACTTGCCGACGTTGGGGCGGCCGACGACGGCGAGGACGGGCAGGGGGCCATGACCGGCCTCGTCGATCGCCCCCTCCACCTCCTCGGCCTCGAAGCCCTCCAGCGCGGCCAGCTCCATGAAGTCCGCGTACTCGGCATCGCCAAGCTCTCCGTGCTCGTCGCCGGAGTCGATCTGGTCGTTCATGAAGTCCGTACCTCGTTCATCGTGATCGGTGCGCCGCTCGACGCGGGGCACTACTCAAAAGCCAAGTCTCGCGCACGCCCGGGGCCGGAACCGGCGCCCGGTGGAAGCCGGCGGGACACCCGGTGGCCCGGGGCCCCGGGTCCTGGCGCCCGGTGAGACGCCTGGCGTGCGGGTTCTAGCGCCCGGTAAGACGTCTGGCGTGCGGGTTCTACCGCCCGGTGAGACGTCTGGCGTGCTCCAGATGGGCGGTCAGCCGCTCCTGGATCCGTACCGTGGCCCCGTCCAGCGCCTTGCGGGTGCGCCGCCCTCCGCTGTCGCCCGCCTCGAAGGCCTCGCCGAAGACGACGTCCACCCGGCTGCGCAGCGGGGGCAGCGCCGGTATCAGCCGGCCCCTGCTCTCCGTACTGCCCAGGACCGCGACCGGCACGATCGGCGCTCCCGACCGTACGGCGAAGTAGGCGAGCCCGGCGCGCAGCGAGGCGAAGTCCCCCTCGCCCCTGGTGCCCTCGGGAAAGATCCCCAGCACCCCGCCGGCCCCGAGCACCCCGAGCGCGTCGCCGATCGCGCCGCGGTCGGCGACGGCACGGTCCACCCTCACCTGCCCGATCGACCGCAGAAACGGGTCGAGCGGACCGATGAACGCCTCCTTCTTGACCAGGAAGTGCACCGGGCGGGGCGAGACACCCATCACCATCGGACCGTCGATGTTGTGGGAGTGGTTCACGGCCAGTATCACCGGGCCGCTCCCGGGAACACGCCAGGCGCCCAGCACTCGTGGCTTCCAGAGCCCGCGCATCAGCCCGACGCCGATTCGGCGGCCGACCTCCGCGCCCTGTGCGGACACCGCGGACACCGTGCTCACTTCGCGGCCCGCTTCTCCTCGACCAGGGCCACGACAGACTCCACGACCTGCTGAAGGGTGAGCCGCGTGGTGTCGACCTCGATCGCGTCGCCGGCCTTCGCCAGCGGGGATGTCTTACGGCTGGAGTCGGCCGCGTCCCGCTTGATCAGCGCGTCTTTGGTGGCGGCGACATCGGCCGCCTCCTTGCCGGTCAGCTCGCCGCTGCGGCGGGCCGCGCGCGCCTCGGGGGACGCGGTGAGGAAGATCTTGACATCGGCGTCCGGCAGCACCGTCGTACCGATGTCACGGCCCTCGACCACGATGCCGTTCACCGCGGCGGCGGCGATGGACCGCTGCAACTCGGTGATGACGGTCCGTACCTCGGGCACCGCGCTGACCGCGCTCACCTTGGAGGTGACGTCCTGGGTACGGATCGGGGCCGAGGCGTCCGTGCCGTCGACCGTGATCGTGGGTCCGGCCGGGTCCGTGCCCGAGACCAGGACGGGCTTGCCCGCGGCGGTCGCGACGGCCACGGCGTCCGTGACATCGACGCCGTTGCTGATCATCCACCAGGTCATCGCGCGGTACTGCGCGCCGGTGTCCAGATAGCTCAGCCCGAGCCGGGCGGCGACGGCCTTGGAGGTGCTCGACTTGCCCGTGCCCGACGGACCGTCGATGGCGACGATCACGGCGGCCGGGGCGGTCCGGGCGGGGGTTGCTCCGATTTCCACGGGGGTCGGACACCTTCCTGGTTCACGGGGTGTTGTGTGCGGGGACGCACAAACGCCCCCGCACAAGGTTACCGAGTACTCAGGACCGCCCACGCACCCGTTCGGCGGGACGCGGAGCCCGGGACCGCGGACCGGTCACTGCCGGATCGACCAGCCGCGTTCCCGCAGGGCCGCGGAGAGCCCCGGTGCCGCCGCCGGTTCCACCATGAGCTGGACCAGACCCGCCTGCTGCCCGGTCGCGTGCTCGATACGGACGTCCTCGACATTGACGCCCGCGCGCCCGGCGTCCGCGAAGATCCGGGCCAGTTCCCCGGGCCGGTCGCTGACCAGGACCGCCACGACCTCGTAGGCCGCCGGGGCCGCGCCGTGCTTGCCCGGCACCCGTGCCCGGCCCGCGTTGCCCCGGCGCAGCACGTCCTCGATCCCGGCCGTGCCGCCCCGTCGTTTCTCCTCGTCGGAGGACTGGAGCGCGCGCAGCGCCTCGACCGTCCCGCCCAGGTCCGCGACCACCCCCGCCAGCACATCGGCGACGGGACCGGGGTTCGCGGAAAGGATCTCGACCCACATCGCGGGGTCGGAGGCCGCGATCCGGGTGACATCGCGGATGCCCTGGCCGCAGAGGCGTACGGCCGTCTCGTCGGCCTCCGCCAGCCGGGCGGCGACCATCGACGAGATGAGCTGGGGGGTGTGGGAGACCAGGGCGACCGCCCGGTCGTGCGCGTCGGCGTCCATGACCACGGGCACGGCGCGGCAGAGCGCGACCAGTTCCAGGGCCAGATTGAGCACCTCGGTGTCGGTGTCCCGGGTGGGGGTCAGCACCCAGGGGCGTCCGTCGAAGAGATCGGCGGTCGCGGCCAGCGGACCCGAGCGCTCCTTGCCGGCCATCGGATGCGTACCGATGTACGAGTCCAGATCGAGACCGAGCGCCTCCAGCTCACGGCGGGGCCCGCCCTTGACGCTCGCCACGTCCAGATAGCCGCGGGCCACGCCCTCCCGCATGGCCGCGGCGAGCGTGGCCGCGACATGGGCGGGCGGTACGGCGACGATCGCGAGGTCGACGGGGCCCTCCGGCGCCTCGTCCGTCCCCGCGCCGAGCGCGGCGGCGGTACGGGCCCGGGACAGGTCGTGGTCGCTGAGATGGACGGTGACGCCCCGGCCGGCCAGGGCCAGCGCGGCCGAGGTGCCGATCAGGCCGGTTCCTATGACGACAGCGGTTCTCACTGGGCGATGTCCTTGCGGAGGGCGGCGGCGGCACCGAGGTAGACGTGCGCGATCTCCGACCGGGGAAGGTCGGACTCGACATGGGCGAGGATACGGACGACACGGGGCAAGGCGCCCTCGATGTCCAGTTCCTGGGCACACAGCAGGGGGACGTCGGCCATTCCGAGCCCGCGGGCGGCGGCGGCCGGGAAGTCGCTGTGCAGATCGGGGGTGGCGGTGAACCAGATGCTGATCAGATCGTCCGCGGTGAGCGCGTTGCGCTCCAGTATCGCCGTGAGCAGCAACCTGACCTGGGCGTCCATATGTCCGGGCTCGTCCCGCTCCAGCTGGACGGCCCCACGGACCGCTCGTACCGCCACGGTGTTCTCCTCGTTCCGCACTGCGCCCGGACGCTGTCGCTGTCCGGTGGGCAGTGCCCGGTCGGTCGGGTGCCGCCCGGTCGGTGTCCGGGCCGCTCGGCTCAGCCTAGGGCGTGTTCCGAAAGTCCCGCCTGGCCCGCGACGCCTGGCACGCACGCTCGCCGCGTTGTCGGAGTCGTCCAAGTACGTCCAGTACGAGAACGATCCTCCGCCTTGCGATCGCACGCACCAGACGCCGCAGGCCCCGCCCTCCGGGCGGACGGCGCTACTTTCGAAACACGCCCTAGACAGCCCGGGGACGCCCGGCCCGCGGTGCCGTCTCCGTACGCCGCCCCCGTACGCTCTCGCGCATGACGCCCGAAGTCCTGGTCCGTGACCACACCGTCTACTCCTGTGTCATGGGCTCGCGCGCCTTCGGGCTCGCGACGGAGGACAGCGATACGGACCGGCGGGGTGTCTTCGTCGCGCCGGCCGCGCTGTACTGGCGTTTCGAGAAGCCGCCGGCCCATGTCGAGGGACCGGCCCCCGAGCAGTTCTCCTGGGAGCTGGAGCGCTTCTGCGCGCTCGCGCTGCGCACCAACCCCAATGTCCTGGAGTGTCTGCACTCCCCGCTCGTCGAGCGGCTCGACGACACGGGCCGTGAACTCCTCTCGCTGCGCGGCGCGTTCCTGTCCCGCCACGCGCACGAGACCTTCGTACGGTACGCCGCGGGCCAGCGCAGAAAGCTGGACGCGGACGTCCGTCTGCACGGCGCCCCGCGCTGGAAGCACGCCATGCATCTGCTGCGGCTGCTCGCGAGCTGCCGGGATCTGCTCCGTACGGGCACGCTGTCCATCGACGTCGGCGCGGACCGGGAGGCGCTGCTTGCGGTCAGGCGGGGCGAGGTCCCCTGGCCGGAGGTGGAGCGCAGGATGACCCGGCTGACCGACGAGGCGGACAGGGCGGCCGGGCGCTCGCCGCTGCCGCCGGAGCCGGACCACGCCCGGGTCGAGGACTTCCTGATCCGCACCCGCCGTGCCTCAGCGCTCCAGCCGGACCCGGACGACCAGCTCGTGCAGCGCGTCGTACCCGGCGGGCGCGTCGGGGAGCGCCGTGGCTGACCGCGCCTCCTCCAGCACCGCGCCCAGCGCCTCCATGTCCGCCCGCAGCCGCTCCGTCCCGGGTCCGCCGACGGCCCGTCCGTGCTCCGCCCCGGCCTTCGCCGCGATCAGCTCCGGCAGATAGCCGGGCGCCGCCACCTCGCCCAGCAGGGTGGGCAGATGCGCCTGTATCCCGCCGCCGCGCATGAGGTGGATGCCGGTGAGCAGCGCGCGGAAGGTGTAGAGCAGGGGCTTGAGTTCACCGGTCTTCTCGAAGAGCCGCCACTGGGTCCGCGCGAAGCCCTCGTAGTGGTGGGCGTGATGGCCGGTCAGCACACCGGGGGCGAGCGCGACCAGCTCCCGGTGCGCCTCGCTCGTGCGCACGACCAGCGGAGAGAGGAGCTGCTCCAGCACATAGCCGTTGCGCCGCAGCATCAGCCGGGCGAACTTGCGCAGATCGTGGGTGACGAGATCCATCTCCGTACCGTCCCGGTCCGCCGTCCAGGACCGGGTCTCGGCCGGCTCGTGGAGCCCGGCGAGCGCGGCGGCCGGCAGCAGATGGACACCGCGCAGGTCCACATCGGAGTCCCGGCTCGGGAATCCGTAGAGATGCGCCCCGGAGACGGTGACGAACAGCAGCGGATCGCTCTCCTCCGCGAGGACCGGGCCGAGGTCGGTGACCGGCAGTCCGGCCGCGCGGAGGCGGTCTTCGGCGGCTCTTCCGTCCGCGGCTCTTCCGTCCCCGGTTCTTCCGTCGGGGATCACATCATCCGTACGCATGGATCAAGAGTCCCAGAGGGCTCCCAGCGACATCAGATCGCTCCGGTACTCGATCCGCTCGGCCCACTCCTTGGGCCAGGCCCCGGCGCCCAGGTGCGCCCCGGCGAACGCGCCCGTCAGACAGGCGATGGAGTCCGAGTCGCCCCGGGTGCAGGCGGCCCGGCGCAGGGCGGTGACCGGGTCGGCGGGGAAGAGCAGGAAGCAGAGCAGACCGGTGGCGAGGGCCTCCTCGGCGGTCCAGCCGTCCCCGGTCGCCAGACACGGGTCGGTCTCCGGCGAGGGCGTGCGCAGGGCGAGCTGGACCCGCTCCAGGGCCTCCAGGCACTCGTCCCAGCCGCGCGCGATGAAGGACTCGGGCGTGGAATCGTGCGAGCGCGTCCAGAGGTCGCCGAGCCAGCGGTGGTAGTAGCGCTCCCGGTTCTCGTACGCGTACGAGCGCAACTGCCCCACCAGTCCCACCGGTTCGCCGCCCCGCGCCAGCAGGTACACCGCGCGGGCGGTGAGGTCCGAGGCGGCGAGCGCCGTCGGATGCCCATGGGTGAGCGCCGACTGCAACTGCGCGGCGCCCGCCCGCTGTTCGTCGCTGAGTCCTGGGACGAGCCCGATCGGCGCCACCCGCATATTGGCGCCGCACCCCTTGGAGTCGATCTGGCTGGCGCTCTGCCAGGGCCGGTCGCTGTCGAGGAGCGCGCACGCCCTCAGACAGGTGCGGCCGGGGGCGCGGTTGTTGTCCGGCGAGTGGTACCAGTCGACGAACTCGTCCCGCACCGGCCGCTCCAGCCGGATGGGACCGAGCACGCCCCGGTCCATCGCCGTCCGGATGCCCCGGGCGAACGCGAGCGTCATCTGGGTGTCGTCCGTGACGATCGCGGGCCGCGGCAGGGGCATCTCCCGCCAGGGGCCGCACTTGGCCAGGATCGACGGCACATCGTTGAACTCGGTCGGGAAGCCGAGGGCGTCACCGAGCGCGAGCCCGATCAGCGAGCCCGTCGCGGCCTGTTTGGTGAGGGTCCTCGCGATGATCATACGGTCCGTCCTTCCGGTCGATCCGGTCGCAGCAGAGGTGGATGCAGTGTGGTGGCGGCGCCCGCGCGGTACAGCGCGGCCGGTTTCCCCCGGCCTCCGGTCCTGCGCGGCGGACGGTCCAGCGCCTGGACGAACCCGGGCGTGGTGAGCACCTTGCGCCGGAAGTTGGGAGGGTCGAGTTCCACGCCCCAGACGGTCTCGTACACCTGCCGCAGCTCGCCGAGCGTGAACTCGGCCGGGCAGAAGGCCGTGGCGAGACAGGTGTATTCGAGCTTGGCGCCGACACGGTCGTAGGCGTCGGCGAGGATGTGCTCGTGGTCGAAGGCCAGCGGCCCGCTGGCGCCGAACTCCACCCACCGGGCGCGGGCGGCGTCCCCGCCGCCCCTCGGCTCCGGCAGATCGGGCACGAGCGCCGCGTACGCCACGGAGACGACCCGCATCCTCGGGTCGCGGTCCGGGTCGCTGTACGTACGGAGCTGCTCCAGATGGAAGGCGCCCGCGGTCCGCGCCGACAGGCCGGTCTCCTCGGCGAGTTCACGGCGGGCGGCCTGCCCGGCGGACTCCCTCGGCAGGACGAAGCCGCCCGGCAGCGCCCAGGCGCCCAGATAGGGCTCCTGGCCGCGCTCGACGAGCAGGACGTGCAGCCGGCCCTCGCGGACGGTGAAGACGGCGAGGTCGACGGTGACCGCGAACGGCTCGAAGGCGGAGGGGTCGTAGTCCTCGGGCACCCGCGCCCGCGCCCGCCCGGTGGCCGGGGCGCCGGTCCCCCGGGCGCTCACCGTCGCTCCGGAAGCGGCGGGGCGAAGTCCCAGCCCCGGGCGAGCAGCGCGTCGACGGCGGCGGCCGCGGCGCCGAGCCGCTCCTCGCGCGATCCGCTCACCCGGATGAACTGCCGTCCGGTACGGGCGAGTTCCGCCCCGAACCGGGCCGTCATCCAGGGCCGCAGCTCCTCCCCGTCGCGCAGTCCGTCGTCCTCGAAGTCGACACCCTCGTGGTCGGTGAGCAGCCAGAGGTGATGAGTGTTCAGTTCCGCGATCTCCGCGGTCCGGGGATCGTGTCCGCCCAGATACCGTTCGTGCCAGACGGTGGTGGCGAAGGAGTCCGTGTCGCAGAAGAGCACGGGAGACCCCGCCCGCGCGGCAGCGTCCTCCAGTTCGTTCTGCCGCCGGGCGATCAGCGGGAACTCCTCCGCGGTGAACTCGACGTCCTCCCAGCGCGCCCGCGGCCACCGGGCACGCAGGGCGGCCAGCTTCCCTTCGCTGAACTCCCGTCCGTACTCGGGTACGCACCGGGTCCGCGCCCACACCCCGCCGCGCCGCCGGTAGTGCCGGGCCAGTGCCAGCGCCAGGGTGGTGGTGCCGGTGGACTCGGCGCCGAGCACCACGACACGGCGGGTCAGCGCCGCGCGGACGGGCGGTGCGAGGAAGTCCCAGCAGCCGACGGGGTCCTTGCGTACGGCGGTGCCGGAGACCGGGAAGACCGTACGGTCCTGGTCGACGAGGACGGACTCGGCACCGAACCGCCGCCCCAGTTCCCCGCCGTAGGTCTCCGAGCTGAAGACGGCGTCGACCGGCTCGGGCACGGCCCCCCGGAAAACGGCCATATGGGCGTCCCAGACGGCGGGGTCGGCCAGATCCACGGGGATGTCGTCGACAGCGCCCACGACCCGTACGTCCGGCTCCGGGTGGACCTCGCGCATCCAGCGGACACGGTCGGCCAGCGGTACGGACTCCACCGAGGAGGCGCAGACCAGCACGGTCAGCCGGGCGCAGCGCTCCCGCGCGGTCCGTACGAGATGGTGGTGGCCGGCGTGCGGCGGATAGAACTTGCCGAGCACCAGGCCGTGTCCGAAGTCGCTCATACGGCGGTCACCTCCGCCGCCGGCCGGGCCGGACCCCCGGTGAGGTCCCTGGACCAGTTGCGCAGCCCGGCCACGCACAGGGCCAGGAAGCCGAGGTAGAGCAGCGAGGTCAGGTAGAGATCCTTGTGCGCGTAGAGCGGGATGTAGACGAGGTCCGCCGCGATCCACAGCCACCACGACTCCAGCCGCTTGCGGCACTGTCCGTAGGTCGCCATCAGCGAGAGCGTCGTGGTCAGGGCGTCCCAGAAGGGCACGGTCGAGTCCGTGGCCCGGCCGAGGAGCAGCGTCAGTCCGAGTGTCCCCACCGCCCCCGCCGCGAGCAGCCGGTTCCATTCGGTGCGGGACGTACGCCGCACCGGCAGGGACGAGCCTGGTCCACCCCCGTGGGTCCAGGTCCACCAGCCGTACGCGGCGAGGGTGATGAAGACGACCTGCAACCCCGCGTCGGCGTACAGGCCCGCCTGGGTGAACAGCAGGATGAAGAAGACGTTGTTGGCGATTCCTATCGGCCAGTTGGCGAGGTGCTGGCGGGCCACGAGCCAGACGCAGAGCGCGCCGCTGCCGAAGCCGAGCACCTCGGTCCAGCTCACCGGGGTGTCCAGGACGGTCAGCAGCGGACGCTGCAAGGGATCGAGGAAGTCCGCGAGACTCATACCCGCCTCCTTAATGGTCATACTGACTATAAAGGTGAACGGGCGTGCTCCACAAGGGAGAAGCCCGCGGCCGATGGCCACGGGCTCTCTTCCCTGCTTGCTGCTCGGCGCTTTCCGGCTACGGCGGGCACCGTCGCGTACCGCCGGGGGCTACAGGCCCACTTCCTTCATCAGCATGCCGACCTCGGTGTTGGTGAGACGCCGCAGCCAGCCGGACTTCTGGTCGCCCAGCGGGATCGGGCCGAAGGACGTCCGTACGAGCCGTTCCACCGGGAACCCGGCCTCGGAGAGCATCCGCCGGACGATGTGCTTGCGGCCCTCGTGGAGGGTGACCTCCACCAGATAGTTCTTCCCGGTGTTCTCGACGACACGGAAGTGGTCGGCCTTGGCGTAGCCGTCCTCCAGCTGGATGCCGTCCTTGAGCCGCTTGCCCAGATCGCGCGGCAGCGGGCCCTGGATCGCGGCCAGATAGATCTTCTTGACGCCGTACTTGGGGTGGGTCAGGCGGTGGGCCAGCTCACCGTGGTTGGTGAGCAGGATGATGCCCTCGGTCTCCGTGTCGAGCCGGCCGACGTGGAAGAGCCGGGTCTCGCGGTTGGTGACGTAGTCGCCGAGGGACTGGCGGCCGTCCGGGTCCTCCATCGTGGAGACGACCCCGGCCGGCTTGTTCAGCGCGAAGAAGAGATACGACTGGGTCGCGACGGTCAGCCCGTCGACCTTGATCTCGTCCTTCTCCGGATCGACGCGCATGCCCTGCTCGACGACGATCTCGCCGTTGACCTCGACCCGGGCCTGCTCGATCAGCTCCTCGCAGGCGCGGCGCGAGCCCATGCCGGCGCGGGCCAGGACCTTCTGGAGCCGCTCGCCCTCCTGATCGGCACCGGACGTCCTGGGGGTCTTCACCGAGGGCCGCTCCGCGTACCGGTCGCGGTTGCGCTGCTCGATCTTGGCGTCCAGCTCACGGGGGCGGGCCGCGGCGCCCCGGCGCGGGCCGCCACGGCCGCCGCCCTGCGCGGGCCTGGGACCGCCCTTGGCGCCGCCACGGGCCGCCGCGCCCCGGGCACCGCCGCCCTGACGGGAGCCGCCGCCGGTGGCGCCGTCCGTCTCACCGGAGCGGCCGGAACCACCGGAGCCACCGGAACGGCGCGCGCCGCCGGGCGCACCGGACGCGCCGGAACCGCCGGTCGGACCCGAGCGGCCGACATCGTAACGGCGCTCCTCGGGACGCGGGCGGGACGGCCGCTTCGGCTGGTCGTCCCGGCCACCGCCGCCGGCGCTCCGACCGGGGGTGCCGGCGCTCCGGCCGCTGCCGGCACCCCGGCCGCCCCGGTCGTCCCGGCCGTTCCGGTTGCCGCCGCCGCTCCCGCCTCCGCTGTTCCTGTTGCCGCTGCCGCTGTTCCTGCCACTGCTTCGCATCAAAGTTCCGTCTTGTCGTCTGCGTCGGTATCCGGTGCGTCCGGATCGAACGACGGAACACCTTCCTGGCTCTCGGCCTCGATCGCGTCCGCCTCGGGGAGGAAGGGCGCGAGTTCCGGAAGTTCGTCCAGGCCCCGCAGGCCCATCCGCTCCAAAAAGTAGTTCGTCGTCCTGTACAGGATCGCACCTGTTTCGGGTTCCGCGCCCGCCTCCTCGACCAGCCCGCGCTGGAGCAGCGTGCGCATGACGCCGTCGCAGTTGACTCCCCGTACCGCGGAGACCCTGGACCGGCTCACGGGCTGGCGGTACGCGACGACCGCGAGGGTCTCCAGCGCGGCCTGGGTGAGCCGGGCCTGCTGGCCGTCGAGCACGAAGCCCTCGACGGCCTCCGCGTACTCGGGCCGGGTGTAGAAACGCCAGCCGCCCGCGATCAGCCGCAGTTCGAAGCCGCGGCGCTGGACGGTGTACTCGTCGGCGAGCTCCCGCAGCGCGTCGGCGACGGCCCGCCGGGGGCGGTCGAGGACCTTGGCGAGATGCTCCTCGGTGGCGGGCTCGTCGACCACCATGAGGACCGCCTCCAGGGCGGGCTTGAGATCCAGTTCCGCGACGGTACGTGACTGCTGCTCGCTCACACCTTCTCCTCGCTGTCCTCGGCGCTGTCCTGGGTGGTGTCCTCGGTGCTGTCGGCGGCGGTGTCGGCGGCGGTGTCGCCGCCCTCCGCGGCACGGTGCTCCTCGGCACGGTCCCCGGCCGTGCCGTCCTCCGCGGCAGGGTCCTCGGCCGTGCGGTCGAACTCGTCGGTCACGGCCGGCTCCGTGTCGCCGTCCCCGCCCGTCCAGCGGACCATGAGCCGGCCGAGAGCCTCCTCCTGGTCCAGGGAGACCGCCCGCTCCCGGTACAGCTCCAGCAGGGCCAGGAACCGCGCCACGACGGTGAGGGTGTCGGCGGCGTCCTCGGTGAGCGACTGGAAGCTGGCCTCCCCGCGCTCCCGCAGCAGCGCGACGACGATCCCCGCCTGCTCCCGTACGGAGACCAGCGGCGCGTGGATGTGGTCGACGTACACCCGCGGCTCGGGCTTGGGCTGCATCGCCTTCACGGCGAGCGCGGCGAAACCCTCGGGCCCGATCCTGATCACGACCTCGGGGAGCAGCGCGGCGTGGTGGGGCTCCAGTCCGACGGTACGGGGGTAGCGCCGGGCCTCGGCGTCCAGCCGGCCGCTGAGGATCTCGGCGACCCGCTTGTACGCGCGGTACTGGAGCAGCCGGGCGAAGAGCAGGTCCCGTGCCTCCAGCAGGGCGAGATCCGCCTCGTCCTCGATCTCGGCGGTGGGCAGCAGCCGGGCCGCCTTCAGATCCAGCAGTGTGGCGGCGACCACGAGGAACTCGGTGGTCTGGTCCAGGTCCCAGTCGGGGCCCATGGCCCGGATGTGCGCCATGAACTCGTCGGTCACCCTGGACAGCGCGACCTCGGTCACATCCATCCTGTGCTTCGAGATGAGCTGCAACAGCAGATCGAACGGCCCCTCGAAGTTCGAGAGCCGTACGGTGAACCGCCCGTCGTCATCGGCGGGCCCCGCGTCGGCCCCGGCGTCCGGCACTCCGGGCAGGACGGGCGGGGCGGGCAGGTCGTCCACCCGGTCCGGCTCCGTACGCGCGCCCGTCTCCTCGTCCGTGGGGGCGGGGGCGGGGGCCGCGAGGGGCGGGGCGGGACGGGACATGTCCCCGGCGGACTCGGGTGCGGCGGCGGGGGCGGGCGCGGACTCGCGCGCGGCAGGTACGGCGGCCGCGGCAGGCGACGGCGCGGACCCAGGGGTCTCCTCGGGGGGCGCGAGGGGCCCGGCGCTCTCCTCGGGGGCCGCCGGCGCGGGGGACGGCACGCCAGGGCCACGGCCCAGCGGGCGGCGGGCGGAAGGGGAGGGCGGGGGCATCGGGGTCCTGGGGGCGGGGAGCGGGGGTACTGCCCGCGCAGGCTACCCTCAGCGCCCGCGCAGGCGCCGTACGAGGATGCTCGCGTCGCCGCGTGATTCGAGGTCGGCGAGGACCACCGCGACCGCCTCGCGGACGATCCGCCCGCGGTCCACGGCGAGGCCGTGCTCACCGCGCAGTACGAGCCGCGCGTGCTCCAGGTCCATCAGTTCCTCGGCCGAGACATAGACCGTGATCTTCTCGTCGTGCCGCTCGCGCCCGCTGGGGCGGCGGTTGGCGCCCCGCCCCCGGCGGCGCTGCTGGCCGCCGGACGGCGCGGGCCCCGGTCCGCCGGTCTCCTGCGTCCGGCGTCCCTTCACGGCGTTGGCCGCCTGCTCCGCGCCCGCCGTACGGCTCCTGGGCGCTTCCGCGGAGTCCGTGCCGGCGGCGGAGTGCTCGTCCACGGGGGCCGGCGCGGACGCGGCCGGCGCGGTCCGGCCCGGCGCCCCCGGCTCGCCCGCCGGGTCGCTCTCCCCGGCCGGCGCCGGCACCCGCGGCTCGCCGTTGGCGTTCCGGCGCCGCTCCGCGGGCGAGGAGGACTGGAGCGCCGTCCCCCCGGTCGTACGGAACAGCTCGTCGGCCCCGGGCAGACTCACTCGGCGTGACACCGGGCGAGCACCTCCCTGGCGAGCTGGCGATACGCGGCGGCGCCCACGGAGTTCGAGGCGTACGTCGTGATGGGCTCACCGGCGACCGTGGTCTCCGGGAAGCGCACGGTCCGCCCGATCACCGTGTGGTACACGTGGTCGTCGAAGGCCTCGACCACCCGCGCGAGGACCTCGCGGCTGTGCACCGTACGGGAGTCGTACATCGTGGCGAGGATGCCGTCCAGCTCCAGTTCCGGGTTGAGCCGCTCCTGGACCTTCTCGATCGTCTCGGTCAGCAGGGCCACCCCGCGCAGCGCGAAGAACTCGCACTCCAGCGGCACGATCACCTTGTGCGCGGCCGTCAGCGCGTTCACGGTCAGCAGACCGAGCGAGGGCTGGCAGTCGATCACGATGTAGTCGTAGTCCTGCATCAGCGGCTTCAGCGCCCGCTGGAGCGTGGACTCCCGCGCGACCTCGCTGACGAGCTGCACCTCGGCGGCCGAGAGGTCGATATTGCTGGGCAGCAGATCCATGTTGGGCACGGCGGTCTTCAGGAGGACCTCGTCGGCCGCCATGCCCCGCTCCATGAGCAGGTTGTAGACGGTGAGGTCCAGCTCCATCGGATTCACGCCGAGGCCGACCGACAGGGCTCCCTGCGGGTCGAAGTCGACGAGCAGCACACGCCGGCCGTACTCCGCCAGCGCGGCGCCGAGGTTGATGGTGGACGTCGTCTTGCCGACGCCGCCCTTCTGGTTGCACATCGCGATGATCTTCGCGGGCCCGTGGTCGGTCAGCGGGCCCGGAATCGGGAAGTACGGCAGGGGACGCCCGGTCGGGCCGATCCGCTCACGGCGCTGGCGTGCGGCGTCGGGGGCGAGAGTGGCCGCGTACTCGGGATCCGGCTCGTACTCGGCGTCGGGGTCGTAGAAGTGCCCCTCGGGCACTTCGTCGTAGTCGGCGAATGGAGTGGACTCTCGGCCACCCTCGTTGCCGGCCATGGCGTTCACGTGTTGGCCGTCCATCATCTGGTGGGCTGTCGTCATGTGCTGGTGGGTGGCGAAGGTGCGGACAGCTACGGAGCCGACAGCCTCGAACCCGGACGACGGGCTCTGGCCCCTCACCGGCATTCCTGGTTGACCACCCCCGGGAGTAAATGTCGACTCATTCACAAGTCGTCTTACCTCCTTGGACGGGACCAGGAAACTTATCGATAGGTCAGCGTGGCACCATGCCGACGGTTGGCGACTCTATGGCGTGTCACCGGTCCGCAGCAACACAATCCGCCGGACCCGGCCCGATGTGTCGGCGACGGAACATCCCTCTGTCAAGGGCGCACAAGCCTCTCATCAAGGCATGGCGCACACGTTTCACGGCTCGGCGAATCGGTGAAAAGGTTACGTTCGAGGCGAGTTGACCGGGGGTTCGGAGCCGTCCGGGCACACGTCCGGCCGGACCCCGTCGATCAAGGTCCGGCCGCTGGCGCGATGTTGACGTCACAGATTGACGCATCAGCCCAGAAGCGCGCTCAATTCGGCGTGATCCAGCCCATGGGCCTCGGCGACCTCACGGTAGAACACCTGGCCCTCGTGGGTGTTGAGCCCCTTGGCGAGGGCGGGATCCCGGCGCAGCGCCTCGGTCCAGCCGCGGTTCGCCAGCTCCACGATGTACGGCAGCGTGGCGTTGGTCAGCGCGTATGTCGAGGTGTTGGGTACGGCGCCCGGCATGTTGGCGACGCAGTAGAAGACCGACCCGTGGACCGGGAAGGTCGGCTCGGCGTGTGTCGTGGGGTGTGAATCCTCGAAGCAGCCGCCCTGATCAATCGCAATGTCGACAAGTACACTTCCGGGCCTCATCTTGGCGACCAGCTCATTGGTGACGAGCTTCGGCGCCTTCGCGCCGGGGATGAGTACGGCCCCTATGACCAGGTCCGCCTCGACGACCGCGCGCTCCAGTTCGAAGGCGTTGGAGACGATGGTCTGCACCTGGGTGCCGAAGATCCGGTCGGCCTCGCGCAGCTTGCTGATGTCACGGTCGAGCAGGGTCACCTGGAAGCCCATGCCGACGGCGATCTGGGTGGCGTTCCAGCCGGAGACACCGCCGCCGATGACAACGGCCCGGCCCGCCGCCGTACCCGGCACCCCGCCCGGCAGGACACCGCGTCCGCCGGCCGAGCGCATCAGGTGGTACGCGCCGACCTGCGGCGCCAGCCGGCCCGCGACCTCGGACATCGGGGCGAGCAGCGGCAGCGCCCGGCCCGCGGTCTCGACCGTCTCGTACGCGACGGCCGTGGTGCCCGAGTCCAGCAGCGCGTCGGTGCAGGCGCGGGACGCGGCCAGATGGAGATAGGTGAAGAGCGTCTGGCCCTTGCGGAGCCGGTGGTACTCCTCCGCGATCGGCTCCTTGACCTTCAGCAGCAGATCGGCGGCGGCCCAGACCTCGTCCGCGGTGGCCAGGATCCGCGCGCCGGCCGCGCCGAACTCCTCGTCCGCGATCGAGGAACCGGCGCCGGCGTTCCGCTCGATGACGACCTCATGGCCCTGGCGCACCAGCTCATGGACGCCGGCGGGGGTGATGGCCACCCGGAACTCGTTGTTCTTGACCTCGCGGGGGATACCGACCAACACGGCAGATCACGGTCCTTGGCTCAGGGGATTGCGGGGGCAATGCCAGGGGGACCGGGGCGCGGAAGAGCGCACCGGGGCACACCGCGTGCGATGCGGCAGAGCCAGTCTAATGAAGGATTTCCCACTGTCCAGCCTTGCAAAGCTTTATTCCCCGGCCGAAGTGCTGCGGATTTCGTAGGTGTTTCCTTCCGTTTCCAGCAGCCGGTCGGCTGTCGCGCGATGCAGCCTCGCCGCGGCCGGGTCACCGAGCCGGTCCAGCGTGTCCGCCACCCGGAGCTGGAGCGCGGCCTGGAGCCTGACATCTCCGGCCAGCCGGGCCCACGCCACCGCCTCCTGACAGGTCTCCAGCGATTCCTGCGGCCGTCCCGCGTACTCCTGGACCCGGGCCGCCTCGCTCAACGCGCGCGCCTGGGCCGGGAGATCGCGCAGCCTGCGGTGGACGGCCACGGCGGCCCGCCAGCTCCGCAGCGCCTCCCCGTAGTGGCCCGCGTAGGTGTGGACGGTGCCGAGCCGACCGTACAGCCTGGCCTCGTCGGCGCGTTCGCCCCGGCTGAGCCGCTGGGCGAGTGCCCTTCCGTACCAGTCGGCGGCCCGCTGCCAGTCCTGGAGGTCCTGGTACGCGCCGCCTACGGATTCCATCGCGCGGCCGGTCGCGTAGAGATCGTTCGCGGCCCGTCCGGCGTCCAGCGCGGCACGGTAGCGGGCCAGCGCGTCCTGGGTACGGCCGGTCCGGGCGTCCAGATCGCCGATGTTCAGCAGCGCGGCGGCCTGCTCGCGGTGCAGATCGCGCCGCTCCGCGATATCGAGCACGAGCTGATGGAGCCCGTACAGCTCGGGCGCGGCGGCCTCGGTGCCACGGTGCGCGGCCAGCGCGCGGACCAGCGCGGCGATCAGCCGGCGGGCCAGGGTGTCCAGTCCCCCGTCGGTGACCGCGAGCCGGGCGGACGCCAGCAGGGCGGGCTGCCGTGAGTCCAGCCACGCGGCCGCGGCGACGACGGTCGGATAGCGCAGCGAGCGGGGCAGCGTGGCCAGCCGTTTACGGGCCGGGGAGCCGTCGGGCTCGGTGATGGCCCGGCAGGACTGGAGCAGCCGTACGGTCCGCTCCAGCATCCGCGCCCGCGCGAGCTGTACCTCGGACTCCCGGTCGTGCCTCTCCAGGAGGTCGCGCAGCAGCGGGAGGAGACAGCCGGGCACCAGGTACTGGTCGGTGGTGTCGGCCGACTGCCCGTCCGCGGCCGGACCGCCGCCCCGGCGCAGCAGCCCGAGTGCGGCGAAGTCGGCGAGCGCGGTCCTGGCGGCCGAGACCGAGCAGCCGGCCAGCGCGGACGCGGTGTGCGCGTCCAGGACCCCCGCGGGGGCGAGGGCGAACAGCCGCAGCACCCGGGCGGCGGACGACGGCAGCGTCTCGTACACGAGCCGGAAGGCGCGGGCGAGCGGGCGGTCGCCGACCGGCCGCTCGGGGTCGTGCGGAAGGGCGCGCAGCCGCTTGGTCGCGTCGGCGACGGAGGCGGTGGGGCGGGCGGCGAGCCAGCCGCCGATGAGGACGAGTGCGGCGGGCTGGCCGCCGCACTCCTCGGCGAGCGACTCCGCGGCCTGCGGATCGACAGTGATCCGGACGGCGCCGGTGAACCGCGCGAGCAGTTCGATGGCGGCCTTCGCGTCCATTCCGCCGAGCGTGCAGGGGCGGACGTCGGGGATTCCGGTGAGCGGGCCCTGCGCCACGGCGATGACCAGGCAGTCGGGGTTGTCGGGCACCAGCGGGTCGACCTGCCCGGCGTCGGCCGCGTCGTCGAGGAACAGCAGCACGCGCCGTACGGCCAGCGCCTCCCGCACCATCTCGGACAGCTCGTCCTCCCCGGCGCCGGGCGGGGTGGTGAGGGCGAACGCGCCGAGGATCTCGCGGGCCGTGCGCTCGGTGGGCACGGCCTCGCCGCCGGGTTCAGTCAGCCGGGTCCTGACGACCCCGTCGGGATAGTTGTCCCGCAACTGCCCGGCCAGTTCCTCGGCGAGCGCGGTACGGCCCGCCCCGGGCCGTCCGGCGATCAGCAGCACCCGGGCGCGCGGCTCCTTGCGCCCGGAGATGGTGTTGAGTCCGGCGCGCTCGATGTCCCCGTGCAGGGCCTTCAGTTCCCGCACCCGGCCGAAGAACTCCGTGGGCCGCGCCGCGCTCCGTCCCGCACCCGCCGGGGGCGGGGTTCCGCCGTGGGGTCCCGGTCCCGCCGTACCGCGGCCGGGCCCGGCGACAGCGCCCGTACCGGCGCCGGCGCCGGCGGGACGGATCCCGGCGGTGACAGGGGTGTCCTCGGCGTCCTCGGGGTCGTCCTCGGGACCGAGCCCGTCGTAGAGACCGGCGGGGTCCTCGTCCGGGTCGGCCTCGGCGAGGCCCCCGCCGGACGCGCCACGGGCTCGCGGGCCGCCCGGCGCGGTCGCGGTGCCCCGGGTCTCGTCATCGGCGGGAGGGGCCTTGGCCGTGGCGGACGGGGACACGGATACGGACCGAGCGGGCGCGGACGGAGCGGGTGACCCGGTCGCGGGTGATCCGGCCGCGATTGGTCCGGCCGCGATTGGTCCGGCCGGGGCGGTCGATCCGGCCGGGGGGGCCGACTTCTCGGCCGACTTCTCCGTCGCCTTGCCGGCGGACGCGGAGCCCCGAGCGGGGGAGTCCGTGGACTCCGGGGCCGTGGCCTCGCCCGTGGCGGCGGGCCCGTTCCCGGTGGCGGCCTCGTCCCCGGTGGCGCCGTTGCCGGAGGTGGACACGGCAGCCGCGGCGGGACGGCGTCTCAGAAAGGGGCGACGGCGTCGCGCGTCCGGCGGGGGATCACCCTCCGTAACGACGGCGGGGGTGTCACTGGTCGCGTCCTCAGGACTCTCCGGGAGCTTCACCCGGGCTGTACCTTTCGTCTCGGAACCGCCCTTCGGCGCCTTCGCGGCGGCCGGCCCGGACCGGCGGCCACGCCGCTTGCCCGAGGGGCGATCGGATTCATTCACCGCTGCGGCGCCCGGCTGTGCGTCGGTGGAGCCGCCGCTCTTCCCCGTGGCGTCCGTACGGCCGGTGCCGCTCACATCCACCGCCTGATCCGTCACGGGCCACGCTCCCGTCCGCCTGCGCACGAGCCGAGCCCGGCGGATCTCCGCACGGGCGGTTCGAGCGTAGTTCACTCTCTGCGACGGAAGCGGTGGAGCACGGCCGCCCGATCCCCCGATCGGATCAGTCGTATCGTCAGATCGAGTGACCGCGCGAGGAGGAGACCGCGGGACAGACCACGACAGGACGCTCCCCGCCCGGGACCACACCCGGGATCGCGCCCAGCCCGGAACCCGCCGGGCTCAGGATGGATCGCGCCCGGCTCAGGATTCAAACGGACGGGCGGGCCACGGGGCGTCCGCCGGCCGCAGCGCCTCGACGCCGTCGCCCGCCAGCACCGCCCCGAGCGCGAGAACGCCCACGACCAGACAGTTGTTGTGCAGCTCGCCCGCGAGGACGCCCCGGGTCAGCTCCCCCAGCGCCACCCGCGCCAGCTCCATGTCCGCCTCCTCGTCGGAGACCTCGAAGCGCTCCCCCTCCGCCTCCGACAGATCGCGGGCGAGAAAGATCCGTACCGCCTCGTCGGAGCCGCCCGCCGTGGTGTAGACGTCCGTCAGCACCCGCCAGTCCTCGGCCTTGACATGCGCCTCCTCGTACAGCTCGCGCTGTGCCGCGTGCAGCGGGTTCTCACCCGGTACGTCGAGCAGGCCGGCCGGGATCTCCCACAGCTTCTGGCGTACGGGGTGCCGGTACTGGCGCAGTACGAGCACCCGGTCCTGGTCGTCCACCGCGAGGATCGCCACGGAGCCGGGGTGGACCTGGTAGTCGCGGGACACGACCGTGCCGTCCGGCATGACCACGTCGTCCGTGCGGACACTGGTCTTGTTGCCGCGGAAGGGCGTCCTGGTGGCGGTGACCCGCCACTCCTCGGGGGCGTCCTTGATGGTCATGAAAGCGTCCTCCCACACAGCGCGCGCACGCGGAAACCGGGGCCGGGAATCCTGGAAGACCCCCTGTGACCCCGGCTCCCACCGTATCGCCTACGCGCCGGCGGCCACGCGCTCCGGCGACCCGGGACGCCCGCCCCGGCGGCGCTCCACCGCGGCCTTCACCAGACCGGCGAAGAGGGGGTGCGGCCGGGTCGGCCGGGACCGCAGCTCCGGGTGCGCCTGGGTGGCGACCAGATAGGGGTGTGTGGCGCGCGGGTACTCGACGTACTCGACCAGCTTGTTGTCGGGCGAGGTGCCCGAGAAGACCAGACCGGCCTTCTTCTCCAGCTCCGCGCGGTAGGTGTTGTTGACCTCGTAGCGATGCCGGTGGCGCTCCTCCACATACGGCTGGTCGTCATAGACCTCGCGCACGATCGAGCCCTCGGCGAGCTTCGCCGGGTAGAGGCCGAGCCGCATCGTGCCGCCCAGATCGCCCGCGCCCTCGACGTAGGCGAGCTGCTCCTCCATGGTGGAGATCACCGGGTGCGCGGTGCCGGAGTCGAACTCCGTGGAGTTGGCGTCGGAGATCCCGGCCACATTGCGCGCGGCCTCGATCACGATGCACTGGAGCCCCAGACAGAGCCCCAGCAGCGGGACCCCGTTCTCCCGGGCGTACCGGATCGCGCCGACCTTGCCGGTGACCCCGCGCTCCCCGAAACCGCCGGGGATCAGGATCCCGTCGACATCGGAGAGCTGCCGCGCCGCGCCCGCCGGAGTCTTGCAGTCGTCCGATGTGACCCACTTCACTTTGACCCGCGCCTTGTTGGCGAATCCGCCCGCGCGCAGCGCCTCGGTCACCGACAGATAGGCGTCGGGCAGATCGATGTACTTGCCGACCAGCGCGACGGTCACCTCGTGGTCGGGGTTGTGGACCCGGTCCAGCAGATCGTCCCAGACCGTCCAGTCCACATCGCGGAACGGCAGATCCAGTTTCCTGACGACATAGGCGTCCAGGCCCTCGGTGTGCAGCACCTTGGGGATGTCGTAGATCGACTTGGCGTCCACGCAGGCCACCACCGCCGCCTCGTCGACATCGCACATCAGCGAGATCTTGCGCTTGATCGGAAGAGGGACATCACGGTCGGCGCGGAGCACGATCGCGTCCGGCTGGATTCCGATGTTGCGCAGAGCCGCCACCGAGTGCTGCGTGGGCTTGGTCTTCAGCTCCCCGGACGGGCCGATGTACGGCAGCAGGGAGATATGGACGACGAAGACATTGTCGCGGCCGACCTCATGGCGCACCTGGCGGACGGTCTCCAGGAACGGCAGCGACTCGATGTCGCCGACCGTGCCGCCGACCTCCGTGATGACGACGTCGACATCGTCGGTCGCCATCCGCCGGATGCGGTGCTTGATCTCGTTGGTGATGTGCGGAATGACCTGAACCGTGTCCCCCAGATACTCACCGCGCCGCTCCTTGGCGATGACCTGGGAGTAGATCTGGCCGGTGGTGACATTGGCGGAGCCGTCGAGATCCACATCGAGGAAGCGCTCGTAGTGGCCGATGTCCAGATCGGTCTCGGCGCCGTCGTTGGTGACGAACACCTCACCGTGCTGGAACGGATTCATGGTGCCGGGGTCCACGTTCAGATACGGGTCGAGCTTCTGCATGGTGACCCGCAGACCACGCGCCTTGAGCAGCGCACCCAGACTGGAGGCGGTCAGGCCCTTGCCGAGGGAGGATGCGACGCCCCCGGTGACGAAGATGTGCTTGGTCGTCGAGGATGTCGAGGATCGGTTCGGCATGGCCAAGAGGGGCTCCCGTGGTCGCGGTCTGAGGTGCGTACCGGTGCCCCTGCCTGAGCGGGGAGGGACTTCCGTCGCTGCGGGTTCGGGGCCCCTTCGCGTTGCCTGGGAGTCCACCGGTCCACGGGCTACCAGGGTATCAGCGACGCGACGAGGCCGGTTCCGGCCACGCGCCCCACCCCCTTCACACGTGTCATCCTTTGTCCCCGGAGTCACCCTTGGCCACGATGTTCGTCGGACCGATGTTGCCGGGACCGTGGCGCAGAACTCCCAGGTGCGTCGTATCCTGCTCGGACGTTCGCTGCCGAGTCCGGCCGGCATCGGCACACCCCGCCCGATTTCCCGGAAGATGAGCTCGTCAACGACTCTTGACCGAAGTACGCGCCCCGCGGGGCGGACATGGCCGTTCGACTGGAGATGCACGTGGCCGGGCGCATCGAGGATTACGCACTCATCGGAGATATGCAGACCGCTGCCCTGGTCTGCCGGGACGGCACAGTCGACTGGCTGTGCCTGCCCCGCTTCGATTCGCATGCCGTGTTCGCGGCTCTGCTCGGCACCGATGAGCACGGGTTCTGGCGGCTGGGGCCGGCGCATCCCGCCGGCTCGGCGCCGCCGCGGGCGGCCAGGCGCCGCTACCGCGGAGACTCACTGATCCTGGAATCCGAGTGGGACACCCCGCGCGGCACGGTGCGCGTGACGGACTTCATGCCGCCACGCGACGGTGCTCCGCAGGTCATCCGGATCGTGGAGGGAATCAGCGGCCGGGTGCCCATGCGCTCCGCGCTGCGGATGCGGTTCAGCTACGGACGCGTGGTGCCGTGGGTGCACAAGGTCGACAACCGCACGGTCGCCGTCGCCGGACCCGACTCGGTCTGGCTGGACACCACGGCGGAGACCTACGGCAAGGACCTCACCACCTACTCCGACTTCACCGTGGCGCCGGGCGACCGGATCGCCTTCACGATCAGCTGGCAGCCCTCGCACCGGCAGCCGCCCGCGCTGCCCGACCCCGAGGGCTCACTGGAGGCGACCTCCGACTTCTGGCGTGAGTGGGTCGAGCACTGTACGTACCACGGGCCCTACCGCGAGGCGGTGATCCGTTCCCTGATCACGCTCAAGGCCCTGACGTACGCGCCGACGGGCGGGATCGTCGCCGCCCCGACCACCTCGCTGCCGGAGGAGATCGGCGGTGTACGGAACTGGGACTACCGCTACACCTGGCTGCGCGACGCCGCGATCACGCTCTCCTCGCTGCTGCGCACCGGCTACCGCGAGGAGGCCCGCGCCTGGCGCGAGTGGCTGCTGCGCGCCGTCGCCGGCGATCCGGAGAACCTCCAGATCATGTACGGGATCGCGGGTGAACGGGAGCTGGGCGAGGCGGAGCTGGACTGGCTGCCCGGCTATGAGCGCTCGGGCCCGGTCCGGGTCGGCAACGGCGCCGCGCACCAGCTCCAGCTCGATGTCTACGGCGAGGTCACCGAGGCGCTGCATCTGGCGCATATGACGGGCCTGGCCCGTAACGACTACGCGTCGGTGCTCCAGCTCAAGCTGATCCGCTATCTGGAGAAGCACTGGGACCAGCCGGACGAGGGCATCTGGGAGGTGCGCGGGCCGCGCAGGCACTTCGTGCACTCCAAGGTGATGGCCTGGGTCGCGGTCGACCGCACGATCAAGCTGATCGAGTCCGGCGAGGCGGACGGGCCGCTGGAGCGCTGGCGCGAGATGCGGGACGACATCCACCGCGATGTCTGTGAGAAGGGGTACGACAAGGAGCGGAACACCTTCACCCAGTCGTACGGCTCCAAGGAACTGGACGCGTCCCTTCTGCTCATCCCGCAGATGGGCTTCCTCCCGCCGGACGACAAGCGGGTGATCGGCACCATCGAGGCGATCCAGCGCGAGCTGTCCACGGAGGACGGGTTCGTGATGCGCTATCCGACGTCCGGTGAGGAAGAGGGCGTCGACGGGCTGGCGGGCGACGAAGGCGCCTTCCTGGCCTGTTCGTTCTGGCTGGCCGACGATCTCGCGATGATCGGACGGGTGGACGAGGCGAGGAAGCTCTTCGAGAAGCTGCTGGCGCTCAGGAACGATCTCGGGCTGCTGGCGGAGGAGTGGGACTCGCGGCTGCAGCGCCAGGTCGGGAACTTCCCGCAGGCGTTCAGCCATGTGCCGCTGATCGACACGGCGCTGCGGCTGACGGCCTCGGGGGCGTACGGAGGCTGACGGCGGTCCGGAGGCCGGGATGGGGGCGCGCGCCCCCATCCCGGCCTCCCGCTTTCACGCCCCGGCTTTCGCTGCCGCCGGTCTCACGCCTCCACTTCGCGCCCCGGTTTCGCGCCTCCCGTTTCCCGCTGCTCGCGTTTCCTGTCGGCCGTAACCGCGGGTAGCCTCCGGCTTCATGGACAGTCAGGGCGGAATCACCGTACGGCGGGCGCTTGAGCTGCCGGGGCTGCGCGGTGGTCTCCCCGAGGTCGTCGCCTGCGCGGACCGGCTGGACCGTACGGTCCGCTGGGTCCACGCGGGCGAGGTCCCGAACATCGCCTCACTGCTCAAGGGCGGGGAGCTGCTGCTCACCACCGGACTCGGTCTGGGTACCCGCCCCGCCGACCAGCGCGCCTTTGTACGCAAGCTCGCCGACCGCGGGATCGCGGCGCTGGTGGTGGAGCTGGGGTCGCGCTTCGAACGGCTGCCGACGGCGCTCGTGGAGGCGGCGCGGGCGGCCGGTCTGCCGGTCGTACAGCTCCACCGGGAGGTGCCCTTCGTCTCGGTGACCGAAGAGGTGCACACCGAGATCGTCAACGGCCACTACGCGCTGCTGCGACAGGCCGAGGAGGTCCACCGGCGGTGCACGGAGGCGCTGCTGGACGGGGGCGGGGTGCCGCGGGTGCTCCGTATCCTCGCGGACTTCGCGGGCAACCCGGCCTTCCTGGAGACCGCGGAGGGGCGGCTGCTGTACGCGGCGGCGCCCGGCGCGGGACCGGCGGCGGCGGACCCGTTGCAGATCTGGGAGGGGCTGCGCGGCCGGCGGGCGGCGCGCGCCGCCGGACCGCCCGTGGGGACGGTGCTGGTGGATGTGCCGGGCGGCGGTCACGGTACGGGCGCGGTACGGGCCCGTCTGGTGCTGCCCGCCGTCACGGCGCCGCCGCTGCCGGTGCACCGTATGGCGGCCGAACGCGCGGCGGGCATCCTGGCGGTCGTACTGATGCAGGCACGCCAGGAGGAGGAGCTGGCGGCGCGGGGCCGTGGTGATTTTCTGACCGATCTGGCCGAGGGCCGGATCCTCGCCGAGGACGCGCCCGCGCAGGCGGGAGTGCTGGGTTTCAAGCCCGGTGAGGGGCCGCTGCTGCCGGTGGTGATGCGGCTGGGTCCCGGGCCGCTGCCGTCGGGCGACTGGGCGCTGCTGGCGCGGGCGGTGCTGGAGGAGCTGTCGTCGATGGGCGTCCCGGTGCTGCTGGGCGTCCGGCCGGTGGAGGGCCGGGTTCCGCTGCTGCTGGGACTGCGCGCCGAGGCGGAACGTACGCAGGTGGCCGACCGGGTCGCCTCGGCGCTGCGTACGGGGGTGGCGCGGGCCGGTCTGGAACGCGCGGGCGCGCAGCCGCCGGTGGTGATCGTCGGGGTCGCGGGCGGCTGGGCGGCGGCGGGCGCGGCGCTGCGGCACGCGGCGGAGACCGCGACGGCGGCGCAGGGCCTGCCCGAGCGCTCCTGGTACGACGCGCGCCGCCTGGACATCGACCTGCTGCTGTGGCGCCTGCGGGAACACCCGGACCTGGCCGCCTTCGTGGACCGCGCGATCGGCCCCCTGCGTACCCACGACCGCGCGTCCCGCCCCGCGCTGCTGCCCACGCTGGAGGTCTATCTGGCGCACGCGGGCCGCAAGGCGGAGACGGCCCGCGAGCTGCATCTGAACCGCCAGACGCTGTACAACCGGCTGGCCCGCATCGCCGAACTGCTGGGCACGGACCTGGACGACCCCCAGACGGTCCTGGCCCTGAGCCTGGCGCTACGGGCGAGACGCCACACGAAGTAAGGCGGGGGCGCGGGGTTCGGCGGCCCGGCCCCGGACGGGTCGGGGGCCGGCCGGCGGAAGCCTCAGCGGGAGCGGGCCGGAGGCTGGGCCAGTTCGTCGTATACGCAGAGCACCTGGGCGATGGTCTCGTCCTCCGTCGGCCAGGTCTCCGCCTGGGCCCGGCCCGCCTCGGCGAGCCACCGCCGGCGGCCGGGGTCGCCGAGGAGCCGGACCACCGCGTCGCCGAGGGCCTTCGCGTCCCCGTACGGTACGAGTTCCGCCGCGTCGCCGACCAGTTCGGGGATCCCGCCCACCGCCGTGGCGATCAGCGGCACCCCCAGCCGCAGTGCCTCCTGCGCGAGGACCGAACGGGCCTCCCAGCGGCTGGGCAGCAGGGCGATATCGGCGGCGGCGAGGAGTTCGGTGATGTCGTCACGGCGGCCGATCAGCCGCACCGGCAGTGCGCCGGTGTCGATACGCCGCTGGAGCCCGCCCCGTTCCCGGCCCTCGCCCGCGATGGCGAGCAGCGGCGCGGGGTCGAGGCGGCTCCATGCCTCGGCCGCGTCGAGCAGCGTGTCGTACCCCTGTTCCGGACTGAGGCTGCCCACCGCCATCAGCAACGGCCGCTCGACCGCGCCGAGTTCGGCACGGGCCTTGCTCTCGGGGCCGCCGGTCCACCGAGGTGCCGCGGGCAGCGCGGCCGGCGCGAGGCGCGCGTCGCGCGCCCCTCTGCTGCGGGCCCGGTCGACCAGATCCGACGAGGTGCCGAGCACAATGGCCGCCGCCCTGACGGCCCTTCGCTCCAGCAGCCGTACGAGATGGCCGCGTGGTCCTTCGGTCCGCGCGCGGGTGTGCAGGGTGACCACCAGCGGTATCCGCTGACCGCCGAGCGCGATCGCCGTCCGTACGGCGGCGTGCACCCCATGCGCGTGCACCACGTCCGCTCCGGCGCACGCGGCGCGCAGGGTCGCGACGGAGGCGGGGTCCCCGCGCCGGGGTACGGCGACATGGTGCGCCCCCGAACCGCTGAAGTCATAGATACGCTCGACATCCGCGGGGGCGCACACCGTGACGCGCACGCCCCGGGCGACCAGCCCCGCCGCCAACGATCGAACGTGCGCGCTGCTGCCCGCACTGCCACCGCCCAGCACCTGGACCGTACGCAGTTGAGTCACGTGGTCAAGGCTCCTGGATCGGGATCGGGGACACCGTCAAGGATGCCAGTCCGGACGTGCGTTCCGGCACGGCGGGGATGTCGTTCTTGTGTCCGGCACCGGGAGCGAGCGATCGGGACCACCCACATGGGTGAACCTCACCCCCGTGCACCGCCGGGCTTCCAGGCGGAAACCAAGCCCGTCCGGCGATTGAGGACAAAGCGGCCGTGCGGGACCGGGCCGCGGAGACGTCCCGGCCCGGCACGGTCACCGGCTCCGCCGCGGCCCCTAGCCGGGAGGTGTCCTCGCCGCCGCCAGCAGCTCCTCCGCGTGCGCCCTCGCCGTTTCCGAGTCCTCCTGGCCCGCCAGCATCCGCGACAGCTCCCGTACCCGGTCCTCGCCCTCCAGGACCGTCACCCCCGACCGCGTCACCGAGCCGTCGTTCGTCTTCTCGACCAGGAGCTGGCGGTCGGCGAAGGCCGCGACCTGCGGAAGGTGCGTCACCACCACCACCTGCGCGGATCTGGCGAGCTTCGCCAGCCGGCGGCCGACCTCGACCGCCGCCTTGCCGCCGACCCCCGCGTCCACCTCGTCGAAGAGATAGGTCGGTACGGGATCGGACCCCGCGAAGACCACCTCCACCGCGAGCATCACCCGGGACAGCTCACCGCCGGAGGCACCCTTGGCGATCGGCCTCGGCTGGGCGCCCGGGTGGGGGGCCAGCAGCAGTTCGACCTCGTCGGCGCCGTGCGAGCCGTACACCACGGAACGCCCGCCCACCACGATCCCGGACATCTCGTCCGCGGTCCCGGTCTGCCGGATGTCGAACGAGACACGCGCGTGCGGCATGGCCAGCGAGGCCAGCTCCGCCGTGACGGCCTCCGCGAAGCGCGCCGCGGCCTCCGTGCGGGCGTCGGTCAACGCCTGGGCGAGAACGGACAGTTCGTCGCGCAGAGCGTCACGCTCGGCCGTCAGCTCCGCGATCCGGTCGTCGTCGCTCTCCAGCTCGGTCAGCCGCGCCGCGCTCTCCTCGGCCCAGGCCAGCACGGCGGAGACGTCCTCGCCGTACTTGCGTGTGAGCGCGGTGAGGGCGGCCCGCCGTTCCTCCACGGCGGCCAGCCGCAGGGGATCGGCGTCCAGATCGTCCGCGTAGCCCGCCAGCTCGCCCGCCACGTCCGCCAGCAGGATGGAGATCTCCCCCATCCGTTCGGCGAGCCCGGCGAGCACCGGGTCGTGGGACCGTACGGCCTCCAGCGCCCGCCCCGCGCCCGCGACCAGCGTGGTCGCCTCGACGCCCTCCGGGTCCTCGGGATTGCCCGCGAGCGCCGCGTGCGCCACGGCCGCGGCGGACGCGAGCGCCTCCGCGTGGCCGAGCCGTTCCGCCTCGGCGGCGAGTTCGGTGTCCTCCCCCGCCCTCGGCTCGACGGCCGCGACCTCGTTCAGCCCGAAGCGCAGCAGATCGGCCTCCTGCGCCCGCTCACGGGCCCGGGTGGTCAGCTCCTCCAGCTCCGTGGCGACGGCCCGCAGCCTGCGGTATGCCGCCGTGTAGGCGGTGTGCGGCCCGGCGACCCCGTCGCCCGCGTACCGGTCGAGGGCCTGCCGCTGCCGCGCGGGCCGCAGCAGCCCCTGCTGGTCGGTCTGGCCGTGTACGGCGACCAGATCGTCCGCCAGCTCGGCCAGTACGCCCACGGGCACCGAGCGCCCGCCCAGATGGGCCCGTGAGCGCCCCTCGGCGGAGACGGTTCTGCTGATGAGCAGCGTCCCCTCGTCCAGCTCGGCCCCGGCCTCCTCGGCCCGTACGGCCGCGGGCGTGCCCGCGGCCATGGTGAGCCTGCCCTCCACGACCGCCGATCTGGCGCCGATCCGTACCAGCGCCGGATCCGCGCGTCCGCCGAGCAGCAGTCCCAGACTGGTGACGACCATGGTCTTGCCCGCGCCGGTCTCACCGGTCACCGCGGTAAAGCCTGGCGACAGCTCGACGACCGCGTCGTCGATGACCCCGAGCGACCGTATCCGCATCTCCTCCAACACGGTCATGACCATACGAGGTCCCCGCGCCGCCGCGCGACGGACCCCACCCCCGGTTCCCCGGCCGAGGGCCGTCCGCCCTCAGTGCGGTGCCCCGCGCCAGCCGGACACCGGCAGCGCGAACTTGGCCACCAGCCGGTCCGCGAACGACGCGTGGTGCAGCCGCGCCAGCCGTACGGGGACGGCACCGCGCCGTACCTCCACCCGGGCTCCCTGGGGCAGCTCGACGGTTCTGCGGCCGTCGCACCAGAGCACGCCGTTGGGCGTGTGCGCCTGCACCTCCACCGCGAGCACCGTGGTCGGCGAGGTGACCAGCGGCTTCGCGAACAGGGCATGGGCGCTGATCGGCACCATCAGCAGCGCCTCGACCTCGGGCCAGACGACCGGCCCGCCGGCCGAGAAGGCGTACGCGGTCGAACCGGTGGGCGTGGCGCACACGATGCCGTCGCAGCCGAAGGCGGTGACGGGCCGCCCGTCGATCTCCAGGACGACTTCGAGCATCCGCTCGGGCGAGACCTTCTGCACCGCCGCCTCGTTGAGCGCCCAGTCCCGGTGGACCACATCGCCGTTGCTGTGCACGACGACATCGATCGTCATCCGCTCCTCGACCTCATACGCACGGGTGACCACGCGGTTGACGACCTTGTCCAGATCGTCCCGTTCCGCCTCGGCGAGAAAGCCGACCCTGCCCAGATTGACGCCGAGCATGGGGACGCCCGAGGCCCGTGCGAAGGCGGCGCCGCGCAGCAGCGTCCCGTCACCGCCGAGCACGATCAGCAGTTCGCAGCCGTCGAGTACGTCGGGCGCGCCGTCGGGGACGGTCTCGACGGACGGCGGCAGCGGCAGATCCTCGGCCTCCGTGGCCAGGACGCGTACGCCGAGACCGTTGCGCACCAGTCCGTTCACGACCAGTTCGGCGCTGCGGATCGCCGCGGGTCTGCCGGTGTGGGCCAGCAGGAACACGGTGCGGTCGGCGTTCGCGGCTCGCGGACTCCCGGCGGTCTCGGTGGCCGGGGCGCTCGGGGCGGGTTCGGCGGCCGGGGTGTGCTGAGCGCCCGGCGTGACCGGGGCGCTCTCGGTGATCAGGGTGGCCCGGGTGGCCGGCGTGGTCCGGATGCCCTGGGTGCTCCGGGTGGACTGGGTGCTCCGAACGGTCTGAGTGCTCTGAACGGTCCGGGTGCTCTGAATGCTCTGCGCGGGCTCGGTGCTCTGCGCGGGCTGCGTGGTCAACGGGGTCCCTCCGCCACTGCACGGTCGACATCCGCCGGGTCCAGCTCGGGCGCTCCGGCGTGGAGCCACAGAAAGTACTCGACGTTTCCGGACGGTCCGGGCAGCGGGCTCGCGGTGACCCCCCGTACTCCCAGGCCCAGTTCACCGGCCCGCCGCGCCACCGCCCGTACGGACTCGGCCCGCAGCTCGGGACTGCGGACGACTCCCCCGCTGCCCAGCCGCTCCTTGCCCACCTCGAACTGCGGTTTCACCATCAGTACGAGGTCGGCGCCGGGTGCGGCGCAGCGCACCAGCGCGGGCAGCACCAGCCCCAGCGGAATGAACGAAAGATCCCCGACCACCAGATCCACAGGCTTCCCTTCGATCGCGTCGAGCGTCAACTCGCGTACGTTCGTACGATCCTTGACGGTGACGCGTTCATCGCTCCGCAGTGACCAGGCGAGTTGTCCGTAGCCGACGTCCACCGCGACCACATGGCCGGCGCCGGCGCGCAGCAGGACATCCGTGAAGCCGCCGGTGGACGCGCCCGCGTCGAGTGCCCGTCTGCCGCGGACCTCCAGACCGAGCGGGGTGAAGGCCGCCAGCGCGCCCGCGAGTTTGTGTCCGCCGCGCGAGACGTAGTCGGGATCGCCGTCGTCCGCGGTGACGACGACGGCGGCGCTCGTCTCGACCTGGGTGGCGGGCTTGGTCGCGGTGGCGCCGCCGACGGTCACCCGGCCCGCGGCGATGAGCTGGCTCGCGTGTTCACGTGAGCGCGCGAGGTTACGGCGTACCAGTTCGGCATCGAGACGGCGGCGTGCCAGTCCTGCCACGTTCGGTTCAGCTCCTGTGGTCGTACGCGAGAGGGATCACCGGGGGCCCTGCGGCCGGGGTCCTTGCGAGCCTTGTGGTCCGTGCGGGCCCTGCGGCCGGGGTCCTTGCGGACCCTGCGGCGCCGGACGCGCGTCGAGCGCGGTCAGCGCGTCACGCAGCCCCCCGTGTACATCCTCGTACACCTCGACATGTCCGTCCGTCGGCAGGTGGTCGGCGTCGCCGAGCCGGGCCAGCCGCCCGTCCACCCCGGCGTCGCCGGTCGGGGCGGTGCCCACCCCGAGCGGGCGGGGCGCCGCCGGGTCGTCCGTGGGAGTTCCCGCCGTCCCTGGCCCGCTCTCGGCCGGTCCGGCGGCCGGTCCCGCCATGGAGTCGCTCATGCCCAGACGCTACCCCGAAGCCCTGCGGTACCGTCGGTCACGATGGCGACGACGGAGGAGTGCCGCAGCGCGCTCGACAAGCTCTCGGACAATCTGGCACGCGCGGACGGGAAGGTCCGCACCGCGGCCGGGCTCGACCGTTCCCTGAGCTGCCACATCACGGATCTGGACCTCACGTTCACCGGCCGTCTCGTGGACGGCCGGATCGAGGTGGCCGACACCGTGCAGGGTCCGCCGCCTGAGAAGGCGGAGATCGGACTGGCCATGGCGGGCGACGACCTGGTGGCGCTGGTCGACGGCACGCTGAACTTCGCCCGCGCGTGGGGCTCGGGACGGGTCAGACTGGACGCGGGCTTCCGCGACCTGCTGCGCCTGCGCGCACTGCTCTGAGGCTTCTCGCTGCTCTGAGGCTTCTCGCGCGGGGGTGGTGCGCCTTGCGGCCCGGGTGCCGTCCTCTCACTTCTCCAGCGCTGCGGGCACGGCCTTCTCCAGCGGTACGGGTACGGCCCGCCGGGCCCGCCGGGCCGCCGGCACCACCAGCGGCGTACCCGTCTCCGGGTCCTCGATCACCTGGCAGCGCAGACCGAAGACCTCCTCCACGCGCTCGGGCGTGACGACCTCCGAGGGCGTACCCTCCGCCACGACCGCCCCGTCGCGCATCGCGATGAGATGCGTGGCGTAACGGGCCGCGTGGTTGAGGTCGTGCAGAACGGCGACGAGCGTACGGCCCCGGGTCTCGTGCAACTCCGCGCAGAGGTCGAGCACATCGATCTGGTGCTGGATGTCGAGGAAGGTGGTGGGCTCGTCGAGCAGCAGCAGCGGTGTCTGCTGGGCGAGGGCCATCGCGATCCAGACACGCTGACGCTGACCGCCGGACAATTCATCGACATAACGATCAGCCAGTTCGTCGACACCGGTCGACGCCATCGACTCCTCGACTGTCCGTTCGTCCTCCGGCGACCACTGGCGCAGCAGCCCCTGGTGCGGATACCGGCCACGCGCCACCAGGTCCGCGACCGTGATCCCGTCGGGCGCGATGGACGACTGGGGCAGCAGACCGAGGGTTCTGGCGACCTTCTTGGCGGGCATCGTGTGGATGGCGGTCCCGTCGAGCAGGACCTGTCCCCGGGAGGGCTTGAGCATCCGGGAGAGCGCCCGCAGCAATGTCGACTTGCCGCAGGCGTTCGGGCCGACGATCACCGTGAACGAGTGGTCGGGGATCTCCACCGACAGATCGCGGGCGATGATCCGCTGGTCGTAGCCGAGGGTCATCGATTCCGCGGTGAGTCGCTGCATGGTCGTACTCCTGGTGTCCGGGCCGGTGTCCGTGGCGGTGTCGGTGGCGGTGCGGGAGCCGGCCGGGGGTGCGGGACGGGTGCGGGTACGGGTGCCCGCGGGGTTCACCCGTCTCCGCTCATCTGCGTCCCGCACCGCCCCGTCCCGCACCGCCGCGCGCGGCGTACGGCGCTCGCGAGGGGGGACGGCGGGGGGATACCGGCTCCGCGCTCTGTTCCGGGGACTGTCGACCAATACGAGGTTAGGTTAGCCTACCCTCGCCCTTCACCGGCCCCTCCGTCCTCGTCCCCTCCGCCCTCGGCCCCTCCGTCTCGTACTGGCGACCGCCCGGCCTACAGACCGAGCCTCGCCAGCGCCTTGCCCACATCCAGCGTGCCGGAGCCGTCGCCCGCCTCCGTCCAGGCCGCCGCGCACAACGCGCGCAGCCCGTCCGGCGCCGCACCGTCCCCCTCCAGCGCCAGCGCGTTCCCGGCGACCGAAGCGGTCCAGCCGCCGCAGCCGAACCCGCCCTCCGTCCCGGTCACTTCGGGCTGCCCGGTCAGCAGCCCGCGCAGATCCTCGTCCACATAGGTCGGCCGGTGGCTGGGCCCGGCGGCCAGGAGCCGCGCCGCGTCCGTCACCCCGGTCAGTACGAGCAACGAGTCCACGCCCCCGTTGAACGCCCCTTCGATATCCGTGTCCAGCCGGTCCCCGACGACCAGCGCCCGCTTCGCCCCCGTCCGCAGAATGGTCTCGCGGTGCATCGGCGGCAGCGGCTTGCCCGCGACCTGCGGTTCGGCGCCCGTGGCGATCCGTACGACCTCGACCGCCGCGCCGTTGCCGGGCATGATCCCCCGCGCGCTCGGAATCGTCAGATCCGTATTGGACGCGAACCACGGCACACCGCGGTTGATCGCGTAGCAGGCCTCGGCGAACCGCCCCCAGGCCAGGTCGGGACCGCCGTACCCCTGCACCACGGCGGCCGGATCGTCGTCGGCCCGCTCCACCGGCTCAAGTCCGCGTTCGCGCAGCGCGACCCGTAGCCCCTCCCCGCCGATCACCAGCACCTTGGACCCCGCGGGAAGCTGCTCCGCGATCAGCCGGGAGACCGCCTGCGCCGAGGTGATGACATCGGCGGGCTCGGCAGGCGCGCCGAGTTCGGTGAGATGCGCCGCGACGGCGGCGGGCGTGCGGAGCGCGTTGTTGGTGACATACGCGAGGTGCATCCCGGCTTCCCGGGCCGTACGGAGCGACTCGACCGCGTGCGCGATGGCTTCGCCGCCCGCGTAGACCACACCGTCGAGATCGAGCAGAGCGGTGTCGTACGCCTCGTGCAGCGCGGTCGTACTCCCGCTCGGCCTGGTCCTGGTCTGCTCGCTCATCCGCCGTCCGTCCCTCGCTCGTGACAGCCACGTCGCACGCGTCCGTACTCCGTGGCGCTTCTCCCCCGATCATCGCTCATCCCCCACAGCCCACATACGATGCCCTGATGAACACAACAGGTCCCGCGGACAAGGGGCTGCGGCTGATTCCGTTCCACGGGCTCCGCTATGTCCCCGAACGGGTCGGCAGTCTCTCCGCCGTGACCTCCCCGCCGTACGACGTGGTCGTGCGGCCGGACGGACTGCACCATCTGGAGTCGGCCGATCCGCACAACATCGTCCGGCTGATCCTGCCGCAGGCCCCCACCCCCGACGAGCGCCACCGCCAGGCGGCGCGGACGCTGGGCCGCTGGCTCGCCGAGGGCGTGCTCGCGCCGGATCCCGAGCCCGCGCTGTACGTGTACGAGCAGTGCAGGGGCGAGCTGGTGCAGAGAGGGGTCATCGGGGCGCTGGCGCTCTCCTCGCCCTCCGACGGCATCGTGCTGCCCCACGAGGACGTCATGCCGGATGTCGTGGCGGACCGTGCGGCCCTGATGCGGGCGACCGCCGCGAATCTGGAACCACTGCTGCTGACGTACCGCAGCGGCGGCGAGGTCACGGGCTCTCCGGGGGTACCCGGGGTACCGGGCACAGTGGACGCGCGGGGCACCTCGGGCGCACCGGGCACGACGGTCACGAGCACACCAAGCAAAACACCAAGCACGGGCACACCGGGCACGGCGGGTGTCATCGAGCGCGCCATCCGCCGCCCTCCGCTCCTCGCCACCACCACGGAGGACGGCTTCAGCCATCGGCTGTGGTCGGTCACGGATCACGGCGACCTCGCGGAGATCTCCGACGACTTGGGCCACCACCAGGCCCTGATCGCCGACGGCCACCACCGCTGGGCGACCTATCTCAGGCTGCGCGACGAGCACCCGGAATCCGGCCCCTGGGGATACGGACTGGTCCTGCTGATCGACACGGCCCGCTATCCCCTCCAGGTCCGCTCCATCCACCGGGTGCTGCACCGACTGCCGGTCGGCCGCGCGGTCGAGGCCCTCTCCGGCTTCTTCCGTGTCCGTACGGTCGACGGCCCGCTCCCGGAGGCGCTCGACGCCCTCGCGGACGCCACGACCACGGGCAACGCGTTCCTGCTCGCCGGGGACGGCCGTTTCCATCTGGCCGACCGTCCGGACCAGGAACTGCTGGCGCGTACGGTCCCCGTCGACCGGCCCGCGGCCTGGCGGGCACTGGACGCGACCGTCCTGCACGCCACGCTCGTGGACCACATCTGGCGGATTCCGGACACGCCCGAGCACATCGCGTACATCCACGACACGGCGGCAGCCGTCGACAAGGCGGAGCGGGACGCCAGTACAGCGGTCCTGCTGCACCCCGTGCGCGAGGAGGTCGTACGGGAACTGGCGCGGCAGGGCGTCATGATGCCCCGCAAGTCCACGTCCTTCGGCCCCAAGCCGGCGACGGGACTGGTGCTGCGGAGTCTCGCCCCGGGTCACTGAGAGAGCGAACGCGTGTGGGTGGTACCCCGGCCGAACCCTGCCGGAGTACCACCCACACACCTCGACTCAACGCTCAGTGCTTGGTGTCGCGTTCGACTTCTTCATCGGCTTCCTCATCGACTCCGTCGTCGTCATCTTCGTCACCGTCACCGTTGTCCTCGTCGTCCACGACGTCGGTGTCGGTGTCGTCGTCCACGACGTCGGTGTCAGCGCCGAGGACGGGAGTGAGGTCGTCGTCCTCGTCCGTGTCCTCGTCGTCCTCGTCATCCTCCTCGACCATGGCGTCGACGAACTCGACCCCGTCCAGCTCCGCGAGCCGGTCCGAGGCGTCCGTCGCGCCGTCCTTGTCCGCCTCGATCGTCTTGGCGAACCACTCACGGGCCTCGTCCTCACGCCCGGCCGACAGCAGAGCGTCGGCGTAGGCGTAGCGCAGCCGAGCGGTCCACGGCTGAACGGAGCTGGACGCCAGCTCGGGGCTCTGGAGCGTCACGATGGCGGCGTCGATCTGCCCCATGTCCCTGCGCGCCCCGGCCGCGACCAGTCGCATCTCGACCTGGCCCGCCTTGTCGAGCTTCTGCACCTCGGGCTCGCCGGCCATCGCCATCGCCCGCTCCGGACGGCCGAGTCCGCGCTCGCAGTCCGCCATGACGGGCCACAGATCGACACTCCCGGTCATCCTCCGAGCGGCCCTGAACTCGGCCAGCGCCTCGGCGTACTTCTGGGTCGCGTACGCGGCGAAGCCCGCCGCCTCGCGCACGGCGGCGACCCTGGAGGCGAGCCGCAGCGCGATACGGGAGTACGCGTACGCCCGCTCCGGGTCCTCGTCGATGAGCTGGGCGACCATGACGAGGTTTCTGGCGACGTCGTCCGCAAGCGTCTTGGGCAGGCTCATCAGCTCCTGACGGACGCTCTTGTCGATCTCCTCGCCGGTGACCTCGTCCGGGATCGGCAGCCGCTTGATCGGCTCCCTGTCGCGGTCGCGGTCCCGGTCGTCACGGCGCTCGAAGCCGCCACGGCGGTTGTCGTCGCGGCCGCGGTATCCGCCACGGTCGCGGTCACCGCGGTCCCGGTCGTCGCGACGGCCATAACCGCCGCCGCCGGCGCCACCACCGCTCGTGGGCCGACCACCGCGATCGTCACGACGGCCGTAGCCACCGCCACCACCGGAACCGCTGGGACGCCCTGTCCCACCACCACGTGTGTCGTCGCGTCGCGGGCCGCTGGGACGGTCGTCACGACGGAACGTGGGGCGGTCGTCACGACGGTCATCATGCCGGGGTCCGCTGGGACGGTCGTCGCGGTGCGGAGCGCTCGGCCGGTCGTCACGGCGCCCGTAGCCGCCGCCACCGCCCCGGCTGTCGTCACGGCGGAATGCGGGCCGGTCGTCACGACGGCTGTCATCACGACGGAATGCGGGCCGGTCGTCACGACGGGTGTCGTCACGGCGGAATGCGGGCCGGTCATCGCGGCGGCTGTCATCACGACGGAACGTGGGGCGGTCATCGCGGCGGCTGTCATCACGACGCGGACCCGTCGGGCGGTCGTCGCGGCGAGGGGCACTGCTGGGACGGTCGTCGCGTCGCCCGTAACCACCACCGCCACCGCCGCCGCCGGAACCAAAACTCGGCCGAGCACCACGGTCACGGTCATCACGGCGGGGCCCACTCGGCCGGTCATCCCGACGAGGACCGCTGGGACGGTCATCACGCCGAGGCCCACTCGGCCGGTCATCACGTCGAGGGCCGCTGGGGCGGTCGTCACGACGGAAGCCGGGGCGGTCGTCACGACGGTCATCACGCCGGAAGGCAGGCCTGTCATCACGCCGGTCGTCCCGACGCGGACCGCTCGGGCGGTCGTCACGACGAGGACCACCGCTGCCGGGACGGTCGTCACGCCGCCCATAGCCACCACCGCCGCTGTTACCACCGGCCGGCCGGCCGCCACGGTCGTCACGGCGAGCGTAACCACCGCTGCCGGAAGCGGAACCGGAGCTGGAGTGGGGACGGCCGCCACGGTCGTCGTCGCGACGCGGTCCGGCGGGCCGGTCGTCGCGTCCACCGCGATATCCGCCACCCCGGTTGTCGTCGCGGCGACTGTCGTCACGTCGGCCGTCATCACGGCGACTGTTGTCGTCACGACGGAAACCACCACGGTCCCGATCATCACGTCGCGGACCGCGATCGCGATCGTCACGGCCTCCGCGGAAGCCGCCCCGGTCACCGCTGTCCCGACGGCGCTCATCGCGCTCGGGACGGTCGTCGGAGGAGTTGGGGGACATCGGTTGGGCTCCTGTCTTCGGGTACCGCAGTCATTCTCGCGCAGTCGGCCTTCCGATGCGCTTCGGGTGAAATGGGGAATGGGAGGGAGAACGGGAAAAACAAAAAGGACCCATGGTCCAGCATGAACGCTGGACCATGGGTCCTTGAAAGATTGTTCGGCGGTGTCCTACTCTCCCACAGGGTCCCCCCTGCAGTACCATCGGCGCTGTGAGGCTTAGCTTCCGGGTTCGGAATGTAACCGGGCGTTTCCCTCACGCTATGACCACCGAAACCCTATCGGGCCACCCCACAAAGCTGGGGTATCGGCACTTAGCGAACAAGCACACTCTTCAATTGAGTACATACTGGTTCAACCGGTGCGACTGTTCGCAACCCGGGAACCACACAGTGGACGCGAGCAACTGAGGACAAGCCCTCGGCCTATTAGTACCGGTCAACTCCACCAGTCACCTGGCTTCCATATCCGGCCTATCAACC